>CAYFNI010000007.1:0-38662 GCA_964344495.1 uncultured Methylococcus sp. | reverse complement strand
TCGCCCGATGTCCCTTTCCAGCGATAGCGCCTCGTGATTCGACCTGCAACCATTCGGCGTTTGCGCCATATTCAGCGAGTCCTTGCCCGGCATGGGCTCAACCGTCTCATTGATGTCGATCAGCTGTCCGGCCCGTTGCGCTGGGTGCTGCAGGTGGGCGGCGGCCCGTCAGTCGATGAGATTCCGCGTGGAGTGCGGATTCGGGCGGCGCTGGAGGATCTGGGGCCGATTTTCGTCAAGTTCGGCCAGACACTTTCGACGCGCCGTGACTTGTTGCCGGACGATATTGCGGAAGAACTGGTCAAGCTTCAGGACCGGGTGCCACCGTTCGCTGGCGCCGAGGCCCGGCAGGTGATCGAGCGTGCGCTGGGGCAGCCGGTGGCGACGCTGTTTTCGGAGTTCGATGAAACCCCGCTGGCGTCTGCCTCGGTGGCGCAGGTTCACGCGGCCCGCCTGCACACCGGCGAAGCCGTGGTGGTAAAGGTGTTGCGGCCAGGTATCGAGGGTCGCATTCGCACCGATCTGGGGGTGCTGCACGAACTGGCCGGGTTGGTAAACCGGTTCTGGCCCGGTGCGCGGCGGCTGCGCCCAGTCGAGGTGGTGGCCGAGTTCGAAAAGACGATCCTTGATGAGCTTGATCTGGTACGTGAGGCTGCAAACGCAGCAGAAATCCGGCGACGCTTTGAAGATTCCGAGATGCTCTATATCCCCAAGGTGTATTTCGATTACACCCGACGAGATGTGATGGTGATGGAGCGCATTTCCGGCATCCCGATCGGTGATATCGAACAATTGCGGCGCGAGGGCGTCGACCTGAAGCTGTTGGCCGAGCGGGGCGTCGAGATTTTTTTCACCCAGGTGCTGCGTGACAGCCTGTTCCATGCCGACATGCACCCGGGCAACATTTTTGCGACCCGGGACGCGCGTTACATCGCCGTCGATTTCGGCATCGTCGGCAGTATCTCGCATCAGGACAAGCACTATATTGCAGAGAACTTCCGCGCGTTCTTCAACCGCGATTACCGCCGCGTCGCCGAGATGCACATCGAGAGCGGATGGGTACCCAGGGACACGCGCGCCGTCGAGTTCGAGGCTGCCATCCGCGCGGTCTGTGAACCGATTTTCAACAAGCCGCTCAAGGATATTTCCTACGGACACCTGCTGTTGCGGCTGTTCCAGGTGGCCCGCCGGTTTGACATGCAGGTGCAGCCGCAATTGGTGCTGCTGCAAAAGACGCTGCTGAATATCGAGGGATTGGGGCGTGACCTCTATCCGGATTTGGACTTGTGGCAGACCGCCAAGCCGTTTCTGGAGCGCTGGTTCAAGGATGAGTTTGGTCCGGCTGCCAGTCTGAACAAGCTGCGCCAGGAGCTGCCACAGTGGGCGCAGGCCTGGCCGGATATGCCCATGTTGGCCCACCGTCTGCTGAGCGAGACGGCCAGTGGTCAGCTGCGGGTGAACTTCCAGTCTGCCGAACTGCGTGCGCTGCAGAACGAACTGCAGCGCCAGCATCGGCGGTTGCTGGCCGCCATCACCGGCGGCGCGCTGCTGGTCGCGGGGGGTGTGCTGCTGGCAGAAGGCGTGCTGGCGGCTCCGGCGTCACTGGCCGCGCTGGTGGGTATCCTCCTGCTGGCCGGTGCCTGGCTGAGGTCCTGATTCCGGTTCCTCAGGTCGGTTCGTTGAGCCGCTCGCCGAGCTCAATGACCCGTGAAGCAATTCCGACCAGCTGGGGGTCAGGACCGCCGGCCAGCTTCGGATTCTTGTCAGGGTACGGCAGGCTGTGCAGAAAATGCCGCATGCAGTTGATGCGGGCGCGTTTCTTGTCATCCGATTTGATTACCGTCCAGGGTGCATCCGCAGTGTCAGTGTGGAAGAACATGGCTTTCTTGGCCTCGGTGTAGTCATCCCAACGGTCCAGCGACTTGATATCGATCGGACTCAACTTCCAGTATTTGAGCGGGTCATCGCGGCGGGCGATGAAGCGGCGGAGTTGCTCCTCCCGGCTGACGGAGAACCAGTACTTGAACAGCAGAATGCCGCTGTTGACCAGCATGCGTTCCAGTGCCGGGGTCTGACGGAGGAATTCAAGGTATTCGATCGGCTTGCAGAAACCCATCACTCGCTCGACCCCGGCGCGGTTGTACCAGGACCGATCGAAGAAGACCATTTCGCCAGCGGTCGGGAAGTGCTCGATATAACGCTGAAAGTACCATTGGCCGCGCTCGACCTCGGTCGGTTTCTCCAGCGCCACGACCCGCGCGCCGCGTGGGTTGAGGTGTTCCATGAAGCGCTTGATGGTGCCGCCCTTGCCGGCTGCGTCGCGCCCTTCGAACAGGATGATGACGCGTTGCCCGGTGTCCTTGACCCAGCTCTGAACCTTCAGCAATTCGACCTGCAGTTCTTCCTTCAGGTGTTCATACTCTCTGCGCCGCATCCGCTTAAGGTAGGGGTAATCAGCGGGTAAGGGAGCTTCCTCGCTGTCCTCGGCGGCACCTTTGGCGGCCTTGGCGACGATGTCTGCCATGGGTGCCTGGCTGATGGAACGGATTTCGGCGGCTGCTTTTGGGTTGGGCAGGACGTCGTCCTGCGTGGTGATCGGTTCGACCGGGGAGGTCAGCGCAGTGGTCTCTTCAAGGTCAGGTGAGGTGGGTTTGATTCGATTCATGGCGTGATCTCTGCGAGTGGGTTGCTTCAGACGGCTTCCGTGGCGCCCGCGAGGGCACAGGTGTTCTCGGTCAAAATTCTACTCATCCGGTGGGCTATGGTGTGTTACGGATGTGAACACCCTAATTCCAGTGAAAAAAAGTCAACATAGATACTTGAACATGATTGTTAACCTACATAGAATAGCTCGCGCGTCAGGACGGGAAGCGTGAGCGACCTGCCGGCCACAACCAGTAACTTCGGTTACTTATACAAAAGGCGGTTGTCCTCTTCAGGGAGGTCAATCGGACAATAACCACTGAAGTCTGTTGAGGTACATAAAATGGAACAGGAAAAGGATAACTTCTGGATCTGGATCGGTGCTGTCATTCTGGCCACCATTATTGGCGTTTTCCTGCTGAAGTCGAGAGAAAACGAAGCCAGCGGCTGGCAGAACGGCGCTTACGAGGAATCGAAAGCAGAAGTTGAGAAGCAGCTCAGCAAGCAGCACGGCAAGTAAGCGTGTTGCAGTCAACCCCCTGGCCCTTGGTCGGGGGGAACGACTTGATCTCCCCCTGAAGTCCTTTCTGGACGACGCCTCAATCCCCAAGCTGTAAACACAGAGCATCTGGGGACCTGAATCACGAAACAGCCCCTCTTCAGATCTCTCCCGGTCAGTCAGGCTTTGACGATCAGGCAGCTCTCCCGTACAAGTTGATCATCTTGGCCAGGTTGCTGCGGCGATCGTCGGTTAATTGTTCCCAGTCGAAGCGCCAGCGCCAGTTGTTTTCGACCGTGCCGGGTGTATTGAGCCGGTGACCCTTGCCAAGACCGAGTATGTCCTGCATCGGAATGATGGCCAGTCGGGCGACGGAGGCCAGTGTACTGCGCACCAATTCTTCAGGCATCCCGCCGGCAGGAAATCCAAGGTAGCGATAGACATGGCGGCGTTGCTCATCCGATAAATCGCCAAACCAGGATGCGGTCGTATCGTTGTCATGGGTACCGGTGTAAACCACGTTATTGGGCTCATGGTTGTGCGGCAGGTAGGGATTGCCGGGTCCGCCGTCGAAGGCAAACTGCAGGATCAGCATGCCAGGAATATCGAAATCGCGCCGGAGCTGTTCCACTTCCGGTGTGATGATGCCGAGGTTTTCGGCGACCAGCGGCAAGCCGCCGGCTCCTCCCAGTGACTTGATCAGGGTTTCGAGCAAGGCATGGCCGGGTGCCTTGACCCAATGCCCTTCCATCGCCGTCGCAGACGCAGCGGGAATTTCCCAGTAGCTCTCGAAACCACGAAAGTGATCAATTCGAACCCAGTCATACAGGGCCAACTGACCCCGGAAACGCTCCAGCCACCATTCGAATCCGTTGGCCTGCATGCGATCCCAGCGGTAATGTGGGTTACCCCAGCGCTGACCGGTGGCAGAGAAATAATCTGGCGGTACTCCGGCGACCACCCGCGGATGGCCGTCATCATTCAGGTCGAATTCTTCCCGGCGCGCCCATACGTCGGCGCTGTCACCCGCCACAAAGATCGGTATATCGCCAAACAACAGGACACCACGACTGTTGGCGTAAGCCCGCAACGATAGCCATTGCTCGAAGAAGACATATTGCTCGAACTGGACTTTGGCGATGGCGCGAGCCAAGCGTTTGCGGGCGCTGGCTAGTGCCGTGGGCTTGCGGTCCCGCAGGTCGGCCGCCCAATCTTGCCAGCCGATACATCCCAGTTCGGCACGCAAGGCCATGAACAAGGAGAAGTCGTCCAGCCAGGTCTGCTGCTGTTCGACAAATGCCCGGAATGTGGGCGACTCAGTTTCCCCGGAACGCTCGAAGCCTTCAAAAGCGAGCGCCAGGCAGTGTTCGCGTCGGCTCAGCGGTGTGCCTTCGCGGTTCTCCAGCGCTTCGGGGTTTAGCCAACCCCGCTTGACCAGTGCGTCAAGATCGATCATCAAGGGGTGCCCGGCATGTGCCGAAAGACACTGGTAGGGGGAGCCATCGCCATGGGTCGGGTTGACCGGAAGTGTCTGCCAGACACTCAGGCCATGGTCAGCAAGAAAGTCGACAAAGCGATAGGCGTCATCGCCGAGATCGCCGTTGTTGAGGCCGCCCGGCAGCGAGGTGATATGCAGCAGGGCGCCTGCGCGGCGCCGGTTCAATATGCTGTGCGCTTGCGTCACTCAAAGTCTCCGCGGGCTGGTCGGCCAGGTTACTGGATCAATCGAGGGGTGGCCGGTCATGACCCGATTGTTTTTGCCGCTGTCTGGTGGCGCCTTCGGGTGGGTTGCCGCCACGGGACAAGCGTTCGGGAGTTGAACCCCGGTGGGTGGTGTGCAATACCGGAGTCTGTGCGACAGGCACAAAATCCGGTCGGTCAGCGCGCGAAATGCAGCCGTTGGCCCAGATCGTCAGGTGTCACGAGCACCACGCCGCCCGGACTCACATGGAAACGCTTGCGGTCCTCTTCCGGATTTTCACCAATCACCGTATTGGGCGGGATGTGGCAGCCGCGATCAATGACAGCCTTGGTGATGCGGCAGTAACGACCGATATTGACCTCCGGGAGCACCACGGAGTCGGTCACGGTGGAATAGGAGTTGACGCGGACGTTGCTGAACAGCAGCGAATTGCGGACTTCCGAGCCGGAGATGATGCAGCCGCCCGACACCATCGAGTCCACCGCCATACCTCGACGGTCATCGTCATCGAAGATGAATTTGGCGGGCGGTGTCTGGGCCTGATAGGTCCACACCGGCCATTCGCGGTCATAGAGGTTGAGCTCCGGGTCGACGCCGATCAGTTCCATGTTGGCTGCCCAGTAGGAATCAACCGTGCCGACATCACGCCAGTAGGCCTGGACGCCGCTCTGGGCATCACGGAAGGGGTAGGCGAACACCCGGCTGGTGTTGATGACATTCGGGATAATGTCGTGGCCGAAGTCATGACTGGACGCGGGGTTGTCCGCATCCTTGATCAGCTGCTCGAACAGGAAAGCCGTGCTGAAGATGTAAATCCCCATTGAGGCCAGTGCATGTTCCGGGCGATTGGGCATCGGGGGCGGATCGGCGGGTTTCTCGACGAAATTGATCACGCGCCGGGCGTCATCCACATGCATGACGCCAAAGCCCTTGGCTTCCTCCAGCGGCACCTCGATGCAGCCGATGGTCAGATCGGCCTCACGCTCGACGTGGTAGGCCAGCATCAGGCCATAGTCCATCTTGTACACATGGTCGCCAGCCAGTACCACGATGTACTCGGGGTCACGCTGGCGGAGGATGTCCAGATTCTGGTACACCGCATCGGCGGTGCCGGCATACCATCGCTCCTGCATGCGTTGCTGGGCCGGCATGACATCCACGAACTCGCCCAGCTCGCCGCGCAGGAAGCCCCAGCCTTGCTGGATGTGGCGAATCAGCGAGTCGGCCTTGTACTGAGTCAGAACGCCAATCTGGCGAATGCCGGAATTGAGGCAGTTCGACAGGGGGAAATCGATGATGCGGAATTTGCCGCCAAACGGTACGGCAGGCTTGGCGCGCCATTCGGTCAGGGAGTGCAGACGGCTACCCCGGCCACCTGCCAGTACCAAAGCCATGGTCTGTCTGGTCAGGCGGCTGACAAATCGGGTCTTGTGCAGAGACTCTGGCATGGGAACGCTCCAGGTGAAACACTTCAGGGACAACAGCCGTGCAGATTTGTTAAGATTCGCCCCCGTTTTGGGCATCCGCAGCGCGGCTATTCTACTACCAGAGGCCTCTCAAAGTGAACTCGCAAGACATGCTAAACGCCGCCGCCACCGGAGTGGGGCCGACGCTCAACGAGGAGTTCCAGCGGGTCATGGACGCTCGCCATCATGACCCATTTGCGGTACTCGGACGGCATGTGCTTGATGGCGCCGAGACCTTCCGGGCCTACCTTCCGCAGGTCGAAACTGCCCGTATCGAAGCCGACGGTCCCGAGATGCAGCGGATTCCGGGCACCGATTTCTTCGAGTGCCGGGTTGAGCATGGAAACGGGATTCCGCAGCATTACACCATTCATTGGTGCGACAAGTCAGGTCGCACGGGTACCACCGTCGATCCGTATACCTTCCCGCCACAGCTGGAGGATTTCGACCTTTATCTGTTCGGCGAGGGCAAGCATCGACACATTTACCGGGTGCTGGGCGCGCATGTCCATACGATTGATGGCATTCAGGGCGTCCTGTTCGCCACCTGGGCGCCCAACGCCGAACGTGTCAGTGTGGTGGGTGAATTCAATGGCTGGGACGGTCGCGTGCATCCGATGCGGTCACGTGGCGGTAGCGGGGTGTGGGAGCTCTTCATTCCCGGAATCATGCCGGGAGTGCTGTACAAGTTTGAACTGCGCAACCGTCAGCAAGGCACAATCCTGCTCAAAACCGACCCTTACGGCCAGCGTTTTGAAATGCGCCCCGGCACGGCCTCCATCATTGTTGGCCCCGATGATTACGCCTGGGGTGATGCCGAGTGGTTGGCGGAGCGGGCGGAATGCGACTGGCTCCGTGCGCCGATGTCAGTGTATGAGGTGCATCTCGGATCGTGGCGGCTGGATGCGCAGGGGCATTTTCTTAACTACCGGACGCTGGCGCAGGCGTTGGTCGAATACATCAAGCCGCTGGGCTTTACGCATCTGGAACTGCTCCCGATTACGGAGCATCCCTTCGACGGCTCCTGGGGCTATCAGACCACCGGCTATTTCGCGCCCACCAGCCGTTTCGGCTCACCCGATGACTTCCGCTGGTTCGTCGACTACTGCCATCAGCACGGCGTCGGCGTGATTCTGGACTGGGTGCCGGCCCATTTTCCCAAGGACGCCCACGGGTTGGCTTGGTTCGATGGCACCCCGCTCTACGAGCACGAAGATCCGCGCTTGGGTGAACACCGTGACTGGGGGACGCTGATCTACAACTACGGTCGTAACGAAGTCCGCAATTTCCTGACCGGGAGCGCCATCTACTGGCTGCAGGAATTCCATCTGGACGGGCTGCGCGTTGATGCGGTCGCTTCGATGCTGTACCTCGATTACTCACGCGAAGCCGGCGACTGGATTCCAAACAAATACGGCGGAAATGAAAACCTCGAGGCCATCGCCTTCCTGCGGGAGTTGAACACCGTTACCCATCAGGAGTGTCCCGGCACACTGGTGATCGCCGAGGAGTCCACCGCCTGGCCGCAGGTGACGCGCCCGACCTGGACCGGTGGTCTGGGTTTTTCGATGAAATGGAATATGGGCTGGATGCATGACAGCCTTGAATACTTCAACAAAGACCCGATCCACCGCCACTACCATCATGATCAGCTGACCTTCGGGCTGCTGTATGCCTTCACCGAAAATTTTGTCCTGCCGTTCTCGCATGACGAGGTCGTGCACGGCAAAGGCTCCCTGCTGGCGCGCATGCCGGGCGACGACTGGCAGCGGTTTGCCAATCTGCGCCTGCTCTACACCTACATGCTGACCTACCCCGGCAAGAAGCTGCTGTTCATGGGCTGTGAATTTGGTCAGGGGACTGAGTGGGATGCCGCCAAGCAACTTGACTGGTACGTGTTGGATTACCCGCTGCATCGGGGCGTATCCAAGGCGTTGGCAGACCTCAATCGCCTGTATGCCGAGATCCCGGCACTGCATGCGCAGGATTTCAACGAGGCCGGCTTCGAATGGATTGACTGTCATGACGCCTCCCAGTCCGTGCTCAGCTATTTGCGCCGGTCGGGTGACGATTTCGTGCTCGTCATCTTCAACTTCACCCCGGTCCCTCGATACGACTATCGCATCGGCGTGCCGCTGGCGGGGGTTTACGAAGAGATCTTCAATTCCGACTCGACCTATTACGGCGGCAGCAACGTCGGCAATGGGCCGCTGCGGTCTGAAGACACGCCCTGGATGGGGCGCCCGCATTCGCTCAGTCTGACGCTTCCGCCGCTGGGCGGCATCGTGCTGAGCCGCACGTCATAACTGGCCCTTGTTGTTGTCATGAAGAAAATCCTGTTCGTCACCAGCGAAGTCTTTCCGCTGATCAAGACCGGCGGTTTGGCGGATGTCTCGGGAAGCCTGCCGATTGCGCTCAAGGCGCTCGGGCACGATGTGCGCATCCTGATTCCCGGCTATTCCAAGGCGATTGCCGCGGGCGCGTTTGAGCCGCTGCAACTGCCCGGCGGCGCCCAGCGGCCCCAGCTTCAGCATGGCCTGCTGCCCGACTCGACCGTGCCGGTCTACGCCCTCATTCATGAAGCCTACTTCGGCCGTCCCGGCAACCCCTATCTGGGGCCCGATGGTCAACCCTGGTCCGACAATGCCGAGCGTTTTTCGCGGCTCTGCCACGTCGCGGTCGACCTGGCAATGAACCGCATCGGGCTCGACTGGACGCCGGACATCGTGCATTGCAACGACTGGCAAACCGGCTTGATTCCGGCACTGCTCAACGATGAGCCGCAGCGTCCGGCGACGGTTTTCACCATCCACAATCTGGCCTACCAGGGCGTGTTCCCGCACGCGACCTTCGTGCGGCTGAATCTGCCCCCTCGCTTCTGGTCGCCCAACGCGCTGGAGTTCTACGATCAGCTCAGCTTCATCAAGGGCGGACTGGTCTTTGCCGATCGCATCAGTACGGTCAGCCCGACCTACGCTCGCGAAATTCAGGGGCCGGAGTACGGGTGTGGACTGGAGGGCTTGCTCAGCCACCGTCAGGCGCGGCTGTCTGGCATTCTCAACGGTATCGACATGGATGCCTGGAATCCGGCAAAGGATCTCTATCTTCCGGCTCATTTCGACCTCAAGACGCTCAAGAATCGCCAGGCGCTGAAAAGCCAGCTTCAGCAGACCTTTGGCTTGCCGGTCGATGCCGATATCCCCGTGCTGGCCTGGGTCGGACGGCTGGTCGAGCAAAAGGGCATCGACCTGCTGCTGGATGCCCTGCCGAGGCTCATGAACCTGCCGCTGCAGATCGCCCTGCTGGGCAGCGGCGATCCCCGCTTCGAAGAAGCGCTGCAGCACTGGGGCAAGCTGTTCCCGCAACGGTTTGCCATCCGGCTGGGCTATGACGAGGCACGCGCCCGCCTGATCGAAGCCGGCACGGACCTGTTCCTGATGCCCTCCCGGTTCGAGCCCTGCGGACTCAACCAGATGTACAGCCAGCGTTACGGCGCCATCCCGCTGGTGCGTAGGGCCGGTGGACTGGCGGATACGGTCGTCAACGCCGATGCGGAGACCCTCAAGGACGGCACGGCGACCGGCATTGTCTTTGACGAGGCTACCCCCGATGCCCTGTATCACGCCGTCGAGCGGGCACTGGCGCTTTACGCCAGGCCGACGCACTGGCGCAAGGTGCAGAAAAACGGCATGGCCAAGGACTTCTCGTGGGAGATCAGCGCCCGCCAGTACGAGGCGCTCTACGACCACGCCCTGCAGGATCGACTGGCCGGCTAACCCCCGCGCCCCTCGGGTGAACGCCCTGAGCGGCGCCGTCCGGCTCCTGTTATACAATCGACTGCATCGAATTGAATCCGAGGATGCCCATGTCAGACCCCGCTCGTGCGCTGGAAGCTTACGCCCTGCTTGACGATGCCGAATGCGAAGCCCGCATACGGGCAGCGAAACAGACCCTCGGCAAGCGCTGCATCATTCTCGGCCATCACTACCAGCGTGACGAGGTGTTCCGCCATGCCGACTTTACCGGCGATTCACTCAAGTTGTCCCGTCAGGCCGCCCAATCCGAGGCTGAATACATCGTCTTCTGCGGCGTGCATTTCATGGCCGAGGTGGCTGATATCCTCTCCCGACCGGAGCAGATCGCAATTCTGCCGGACCTCGCAGCAGGATGCTCCATGGCCGACATGGCCAATCTGGCGGCGGTCGAACGGTGCTGGCGCGAATTGGGCCAGGTGCTCGACCCGGAGGCGAGCATCACACCGGTGACCTACATCAATTCCGCGGCCGACCTCAAGGCCTTTTGCGGTCGCCACGGCGGCATCGTCTGTACTTCCAGCAACGCTCGCAGCATTCTTGAGTGGAGCTTCGCCCAGCGGGAAAAAGTCCTGTTCTTCCCTGATCAGCATCTGGGTCGCAATACCGGCTACCGCATGGGCCTGCCGCTTGATGAGATGGTCACGTGGGACTTCACGCAACCGATGGGCGGGCTGACCGAAGCACAGATCCGCCGGGCGAAGATCATCCTCTGGAAAGGTTTCTGCTCGGTGCATCAGATGTTCCGGCCCGAGCACATTGACCGCTTCCTCGAAAAGCATCCCGATACGCGCGTCATCGTGCACCCCGAATGTCCGTTCGAGGTCTGCGAGAAAGCCGCCTATATCGGCTCCACCGAATACATCCTCAAGACTATTCGCGAGGCCGAGCCAGGAACCCGCTGGCTGGTGGGAACCGAGCTCAACATGGTCAACCGCCTGGCGGACGAAATGAAGCCGCGCGGCGTCGAGGTGCATTTCCTCTCACCCACCGTGTGCATGTGCTCGACCATGTTCCGCACCGATCCCCAGCACCTGGCCTGGGTACTGGAAAATCTGGTCGCGGGGCAGGTGGTCAATCGCATCCACGTCCAGGAAATCGACGCCGTACCGGCAAAGCTGGCATTGGACCGCATGCTGGCCGTGGCCTGAAGCGGCAGCCATGCAGATTCATCTGCTGGCAGTCGGCAATCGCATGCCCGGCTGGGTGCAGACCGGTTATCAGGATTATGCCAAGCGCCTGCCCCGGGAATGCGAGTTGGTGCTGAAGGAAATCACCCCTGGCAAACGCGGCAAGAATGCCGATCTGGTGCGGCTGCGCGAGGAGGAAGGCGAACGGCTGCTGGCCACGCTGCACCGCGATGACCATGTGATCGCACTGGAGGTTGGCGGCAAGGCCTGGTCGACCGAAGATCTGGCCGCTCAACTCGCCCAATGGCAACAGAACGGACGTCGGGTGGCGCTCCTGGTCGGCGGTCCTGAGGGGCTGTCCGATGCCTGCCGCCAGCGCGCCAGCCAGCAGTGGAGCCTGTCCGCCCTCACCCTGCCGCACCCGTTGGTGCGGGTACTGCTGGCCGAACAGCTCTATCGCGCGTGGAGTCTGCTGAACCATCATCCGTATCATCGATAGGGCCCCACGTTCAGGCCATGAGCCGCATAGAAGCATCGTCCCATCCAGACTGAGAGACCCATGTCCGACCCCCACCTGATTTTAGCCTCGGCCTCCCCGCGCCGGCGTGAATTGCTCGATCAGCTCGGTTTGCGCTATCGGGTGCAGCCGGCCCACATCGCCGAACATCCCCGGCCGGGAGAGTTGCCGGAGACTTATGTGCAGCGCATCGCGGCGGAAAAATCACTGGCGGCACAAGGGCTGAGTGACGACACGCTGCCGGTGCTGGCGGCCGATACCGAGGTTGTGCTGGATGGCGAGATCTTCGGCAAGCCTGCCGACCGGGCGCAGGCGGCCGGGATGCTGGCGCGCCTGTCTGGTCGCGAGCACTGGGTGCTGAGCGCGGTTTCCCTGCGCCACGGGGCGCATCATTGGGAGGCGCTCAGCATCAGCCATCTGCAGTTTCGGGACCTCACGCCGGCCGAGATCGACCTCTACTGGGCCACCGGCGAGCCCTGCGACAAGGCCGGCGCCTACGCGATTCAGGGGCTGGGCGCCTTGTTTGTCGAGCGCCTGTCGGGCAGCTATTCCGGGGTCATGGGGCTGCCCTTGCGCGAAACCGCCGGCCTGCTGGCTCATGTCGGCCTTGATCCCTTGCAATCGGTGATGGAGCGGGGGGCACGTTGAGCGATGAAATCCTGATCAACATCACGCCGCCGGAAACGCGGGTCGCCATCGTTGAAAATGGCGTGCTGCAGGAGGTGCTGATCGAACGCACCCGCCGCCGCGGGCTGGTCGGGAATGTCTACAAGGGCAAAATCAGCCGCATCCTGCCCGGCATGCAGGCGGCGTTCGTCGACATTGGACTGGAACGGTCGGCGTTTTTGCACATTTCCGATTTGTGCCCGGCTGAGCGGGAAAAGACTGCCAGCGACCAGATCGAACAGGTGCTGATGGACGGTCAGGAACTGGTGGTGCAGGTGGTCAAGGATCCAATAGGTACCAAGGGTGCCCGGCTGACGACCGACCTTGCCATCCCGTCGGTGTTTCTGGTTTACATGCCACATGCCCGGACGAGCGGCGTTTCGCAGCGGATCGAATGCGAGCAGGAGCGGGCGCGCCTGCGTGCCTGCGTCGAAGCCTTTCAGAAGGAGCATGGCGGCGGCGGGTTTATTGCCCGGACGGCGGCGGAAGGCATTGATGAGACGGCCTTGCGGGCCGACATGTCGTTTCTGACCAAATTATGGAATTCCATCGCCCAGCGACAGCGTACCGTCAAGCCACGCACCCTGCTGCACGAGGACTTGCCGCTCAGCATGCGCGTACTGAGGGACATGCACTGCGAAAAGGTGGAGAAAATCCGGGTCGACTCGCGCGAGACTTACACCCGACTGGCGAAGTTCGCCCGCGAGTTCGTGCCGGAACTGGCGCCGCGGCTGGAACACTATGCCGGCGAGCGGCCGCTGTTCGATCTCTACGCGATCGAGGATGAAATCCAGCGCGCTCTGGAGCGGCGCGTCACGCTCAAGTCGGGTGGCTATCTGGTGTTCGACCAGACCGAAGCGATGACCACCATCGACGTCAACACCGGCGCCTTCATCGGCGGGCGCAATCTGGAGGAAACCATCTTCAAGACCAACCTGGAGGCCGCCCAGGCCATTGCCCGCCATCTGCGGCTGCGCAATCTGGGGGGGATCATCATCATCGACTTCATCGACATGCAGGATCGCGAGCACCGTACCCAGGTGCTGGCCGCACTGCAGAAGAGCCTCGAAAAGGACTACGCCAAGAACACCATCAGCGAGGTGTCCAATCTGGGGCTGGTGGAGATGACCCGCAAGCGGACCCGTGAAAGTCTGGAGCACATCCTGTGCGAACCCTGCCCGACCTGTGCCGGCCGCGGAGCATTGAAAACGGCCGAGACCGTGTGTCTGGATATCTTCCGCGAGATCATCCGCGAAGTTCGCCAGTACAACGTGCAGGAACTGCTGGTGCTGGCATCCAACGAAGTGGTCGAACGGCTGCTGGACGAGGAGGCCGATACGCTGTCGGAACTTGAGAGCTTCACCGGAGTTCATATCAAGTTCCGGGCCGAGGCGCAGTACACCCAGGAGCAGTACGACGTCGTTCTGGTCTGAGCGGGGTATGCCCCTGTGCTACACTCCCGGCCCGATCGCGAGGCCGGCCCGGCCTGATGGCGCCAGAGCCCGCCCACCTTATCCACAGGATGACTGAATGAAAAAAACCACCCTTGCCGCCATCCAGATGGCCTCCAGCCCCAACGTCAGCAGCAATCTGCTGGAAGCCGGACGTCTGATCGAAACGGCAGCCTCGCAGGGCGCCAAGCTGGTGGTGTTGCCCGAGAACTTCGCCCTCATGGGCCTGCAGGAGACCGACAAGCTGGAGATTGCCGAGGCCGACGGCAGCGGCCCGATCCAGGATTTCCTGGCCAAGTCCGCCGAGCGCTACAAGGTCTGGCTGGTCGGCGGCACCATGCCGATCAAAGGCGCGTCCGGCAGAGTGCGTGCGGCCAGCATCGTCTTCGACGACAAGGGACGCCGGGTTGGCCGCTATGACAAGATTCACCTGTTCGACGTCAATGTGCCGGGCACCGACGAGAGCTATCAGGAATCCGCCACCATTGAAGCCGGCGAGGATGCCCTGGTGGTCGATACCCCGTTCGGTCGGCTCGGGTTGTCCGTCTGCTACGACATCCGCTTCCCGGAACTCTATCGTCAGATGGCCGCCGTCGGCATGGACATTCTGGCGGTGCCCTCGGCCTTCACTGCCCGCACCGGCGCGGCGCATTGGGAAGTGCTGGTCCGCGCCCGTTCGATCGAGAATCTGTGCTACACGATCGCCGCCAATCAGGGCGGGTTCCACATGAACGGCCGCGAGACCTTCGGCCACAGCATGATCGTCGATCCCTGGGGTGCGGTGCTGTCGAGTCTGGCTCAAGGCTCTGGCGTCGTGATTGCCCAGTTCGATCGCGACCGGCTCAATAAAGTCCGGGCGGCCTTCCCGGTGCTGGAACACACCCGCCTCACCTGTCGCTGACAGGTGGGTGACTGACCGGATAATCTTATTCGCGCGATGAGTACCGAATCTCTCACGATAGCCCGACAAACCCTGCTTGAGCCCGTGGGCCTGGCCGTCGAGGAACTGGATCGGGTCATGGACCAGTTGTTGGGCAGCGGCATTGACACGGCTGATGTCTATCTCCAGGCGACCCGCTATGAATCCTGGGGGCTGGAAGACGGCATCGTCAAGGAAGGGGCGCACAGCATTGACCAGGGGGCCGGCATTCGGGCCATCGCCTGCGAAAAAACCGGCTTTGCCTACAGTGACGACATGAGTTTTCCGGCCCTGCTGGAAGCAGCCAAGAGCGCGCGCGCCATTGCCCGGCGCGGCGATGCGGGCGAGCGGGCGATGACCCGCATTCAGCCGCCGCCGGCTCTGTATCTGCCGACTGACCCGCTGCAGTCCCTCCCGGAAGAAGAAAAGCTCGCCCTGCTGACGCGGCTGGACGCCGCCTGCCGGGCGCTGGATCCGCGGGTCGAGCAGGTCTTCGTCAGCCTGTCCGGTAGCCACGAAGTCGTGATGGTGATGGGCCAGGACGGCGCCGTACATGCCGACGTACGGCCGCTGGTGCGACTGAATGTCAGCGTCATCGTCGAACATCAGGGGCGCCGCGAGCAGGGCAGCTACGGGGGCGGCGGCCGGACCGACTACCGCTATTTCCTGGACGGCGATCGGGCGCTCGATTACGCCCGCGAGGCTGTGCGGCAGGCGCTGGTGAATCTGGAGGCCGAAGAGGCCCCGGCCGGCACCATGACGGTAGTGCTGGGTTCCGGCTGGCCCGGGATTCTGTTGCACGAAGCCATCGGTCACGGTCTGGAGGGGGATTTCAACCGCAAGGGCACGTCCGCGTTTTCCGGTCGCGTCGGTGAAAAGGTGGCTTCGCCCTTGTGTACGGTGGTCGATGACGGCACCCTGCCGGCCCGGCGCGGCTCCCTGACCATCGACGATGAAGGCACGCCCACGGCCTGTACCACACTGATCGAGAACGGCATCCTCAAGGGTTACATGCAGGACAAGCTCAATGCTCGCCTGATGGGCGTGGCGCCGACCGGCAACGGTCGACGCGAATCCTATCAACACCTGCCCATGCCGCGCATGACCAATACCTACATGCTGGCCGGTCCGCACGATCCGGAGGAGATCGTTCGTTCCGTCAAGAAGGGCTTGTATGCCAAGAATTTCGGCGGCGGTCAGGTAGACATCACCTCTGGCAAGTTCGTTTTTTCCGCCAGCGAGGCTTACCTGATCGAGGATGGCCGCATCACCCGACCGGTCAAGGGCGCCACCCTGATCGGCAATGGCCCCGATGTCATGACCCGCGTCAGCATGGTCGGCAATGATCTGCAACTCGATACCGGAGTCGGCACCTGTGGCAAGGATGGCCAGAGCGTCCCGGTCGGTGTGGGACAGCCGACGCTGAAGGTCGACAGCCTCACGGTTGGCGGCACCCGGCTGGATGGCTAGACTGTCCGGCGAATCAAGCTTTTTTTAGGATCTTCCGTGTCGACACACCCTTCTCTGCCGCCGGCCGAACAGCATCAACTCGACGTGCTCAAGGCGCTGATCGCCGACTGTCTCCAGGAGGCCCGCCAGCAGGGTGCGACGGAGGCCGAGGCGGGCGTCAGCCTCGAGTCGGGGCTGTCCGTCACCGCCCGTTTGGGCGAGGTCGAAACCGTCGAGCACCATCGCAGCCGCGGTTTGGGGCTGACGGTCTATGTGGGCCAGCGCAAGGGCTCCGCCAGCACCAGCGACCTCAGTCCCGCGGCCATGCGCGAAACCGTGGCCGCCGCCGTGCGGATTGCCCGCCATGCGGCCGAGGATCCCTGCGCCGGGCTTCCCGACGCCAGTTTGCTGGCTACCGAGTGTCCGGACCTGGACCTGTTTCATCCTTGGCCGATTGAGGCCGCTCAGGCCATCGAGCTGGCCGTGGCCTGTGAAGACGCGGCCCGCCATGGCCATCCCGACATCACCAACTCCGAGGGGGCCAGCTTCAATACGTTCCAGGGCTTGCGGGTCATGGGCAACAGTTTGGGTTTTCTGCATGGCTATGCGTCCACTCGTCACAGTCTGAGTGTGTCCGTCATTGGCGAACGCGAGGGTCAGATGCAGCGCGATGACTGGTGGACGGTTGCCCGCGATGCGCAAGACCTGCAGTCGCCGGAGGCCGTCGGGCGTATCGCGGCCGAGCGCACGCTCCGTCGGTTGGGCGCGCGCAGCCTGAGTACACGCCAGTGTCCGGTGATCTTTGCGGCCGATATTGCGTCCAGCCTGCTGGGACATTTCATTGGCGCTATCCGGGGCGGCAATCTGTATCGAAAATCGTCCTTCCTGCTGGATCAACTCGGTCAGCCGGTTTTTCCCGAGTTCGTCCAGATTCATGAGCAGCCGCACTTGTGCAAGGCGCTCGGCAGCGTGCCTTACGATGCCGAGGGGGTGCGTACCGCGCCACGCCATCTGGTACGGAACGGGGTACTGGAATCGTATGTTCTCAGCACCTATTCGGCGCGCAAGCTGGGCATGACTTCCACCGGCAATGCCGGCGGCGTGCACAATCTGACGATTGACCCCGGCTCGCAGGACCTCGCCGGCCTGATGCGGCAGATGGGTACGGGGCTTTTGGTGACCGAGTTGATGGGGCAGGGTGTCAATCTGGTGACGGGCGATTACTCGCGCGGTGCGGCCGGTTTCTGGGTGGAGAACGGCGAGATCCAGTATCCGGTCGAGGAATTCACCATCGCCGGCAATCTGCGCGAGATGTTTCGGCATCTGGTCGCGATCGGTAACGATGTGGATCTGCGCGGCAATACCCGCACCGGTTCGATTCTGCTCGAACGGCTGACCCTGGCCGGGCATTGATTGCAGTTCGGCCCTTGACGACTGGCACAGGAGTTCCCATGACCCAATTCCCGTTCTTCGCCCGCCTGCTGCTGGGCCTGATCCTGTCCGGCGCAGCCGTTGCCGAAACTCGACCGGTGATTCGAGTCGGGGCGCTGGCCTTTGGAACGCTCAACTGGGAGTTGGCGGTCATCCGGACGCAGGGGCTGGATCAGGCCAACGGCGTGACGCTCGAATCGACCGAACTGGCCAGTCCTGAGGCCGGCCGCATCGGCTTGCAGGGCCACAGTCTCGACGTGGTCGTGTCCGACTGGATCTGGGTGGCGCAGCAGCGCGAGCAGGGACACGACTATGCGTTCGCGCCGTTCTCGAGCAGTCACGGTGCCCTGATGGTGGCCGGCGACGCGCCGGTACACTCGCTGGCGGACCTCAAGGGCAAGCGGTTGGGCGTGGCCGGCGGCGGCCTGGACAAGAACTGGCTGCTGTTGACGGCGCTGGCGCAGCAGCAGGAACGGCTCGATCTGGCTCGGGCGGCCAGCGTGAGCTTCGGGGCGCCGCCCTTGTTGAGCCAGGCTCTGCAGCAGGGCCAGCTCGACGCGGTGCTGACCTACTGGAATTTTGCCGCCAAACTGGAAACTCGCGGCTACCGTCAGCTGATGGATGGCCGGCAGTTGCAGAAGGCGCTGGGCATTGAAGAAGAGGTGCCCTCGCTGGGGTATGTCTTCAGCCGGAGTTGGGCGCAGACGCATCCGGCCGCTATTGTGGGCTTTCTCAAGGCGACGGCAGAGGCCCGCCGGCGACTGTGTGAGTCAGAGGACACCTGGCACAGCGTGATTGCGCTGACGCAGGAGACCGAGCCCGCCACCCTGGCCAGCCTGCGTCGGCACTACTGCGAAGGCCGCGTCACCCGCGACATGGGGCCCAAGGAGCAGACGGCGGCGCAGCGGCTGTTTGATCTGATCCAGATGGCCCAGAGTGCCAAGCCGCGACCGTTGCCGTCCGACCTGTTCTGGAAAAGCACGCCTTGATCAGGAGGAGCGCCGCCGTGCTCCACGGCAAGGCCATGGCTGAAGGACAATCATGGATTTTCGCTGAATCGTGGGTCTGCTAACATTCAGACGTAAATAGCCGTCTCAGGGCTCTCTTTCATCCTCCAGGTTTTCGCTTTACCCCGTAACACACATGTCAATCGCCCGGATTCTCATCATCACGCTGCTGATTTCGGTCAGCATCGTGGCTTTGGTTTTGTTCAATCTGGAGTCTGAATACAGCGACCAGGACGCTGAGGACGGGGCCAGCCCGCCGGCCCAGGTTGCGCCGGCTGAAAAGCCGCAGGCAGCCCCCAGCACACCGGCTGCGCCCGATACGTTGGCTAACCCGGCCGAGGATGCCTTGACACCCGAGGACGCCGCTGCTGAAGAGCAACTGGAAAAAGAGCAGATTGCCCAGGCCTTGGCGCAGCTCAACAGCACCAATGATGAAGAGCGGATCGAAGCCGTGGAGCAGTTGGGGGCCTATCCCAACACCGAAACCGAAACGACCCTCACCGGTCTGCTGACCTCGGACAATAACCCGGAAATCCGCAATGCTGCGGCGCTCAGTCTGGGATCGCTGGATCAGCCCAGCGAAGCCACTGTACAGGCGCTATCTCAGGCGCTGGAAGATCAGAACGAAGATGTTCGGTTCAGTGCCTTGTCCACGCTGGAGGACTACATGCTCGGTCAGGAGGATGACTCTCCCGGCTATCGGCATATCAGGGATCTGTTGAAACAGCGTGCACAGGCCGCCAGCCTGTCTTCGGACCTGCGGGAGTCCATCAATGAAGTCCTGCGCGACCAGCAGAACATCGCCGCACCGGAAGCTGAACCGGACAACTAAGGCCGCTCGTTGTCCGCCGCGGCGCCGATCCCCGCTCTCTCCCGATGCAATCTGGGCAGGGCGGCCAGCAGATGTCGGGTATAGGGATGTTGCGGCTCGAACAGTATCTGCCGCGTATCGCCCGTCTCGACAATCCGCCCCGCCTGCATCACCGCGACCCGGTCGGCCAGTTCCGACACGACCGCCAGATCATGCGTAATGAACAGATAGCTCAGCCCGTGCTGCTGCTGGAGTGTCTTGAGCAGCCGGATAACCTGCGCCTGGACTGAAACATCCAGCGCACTGGTGGGCTCATCGCAGATCAGCACCGCAGGCTCCACGGCCAGCGCGCGGGCGATGCACAGCCGCTGCCGCTGGCCGCCGGAAAATTCATGCGGATAGCGATCCCGCGCCGAGAGCGGCAAGCCGACCGCGGCCAGCAGCGCTGCGACCCGCGTTTGCCGGTCTTCCGTACTCAGCTTGGGTTGCTGCGCCCGCAGACCCTCCTCCAGCAGAGGACCAATCAGCATCCGCGGGTTCATTGAGGCGAAAGGATCCTGAAACACCACTTGTAATCCGGCGCCCTCCCGGCTTCCTGCTCGATTCGGCACCGGCACGCCGGCCAGTGCAACCTTTCCGCTTGTCCATGGCGCCAGGCCCAGCAGGGCTTTTCCTAGCGTGGTTTTGCCGCAGCCTGATTCGCCGACCAGCGCCAGCGTCTCGCCCCGATGCAGGGTGAAGGACACGCCATCGACCGCCCGCACCTGATCCACCGTGCGCTGAAAAATACCCCGCCGGATCGGGTAGTAGACGCGGAGATCGCGCACCTCCAGCAGGGGTGCGGCGGTGACCGCGGGTGCAATGCGGCGGGGCCTCGACAGGCAGGCATCAAGGCGGGGCATGGCGGACAGCAAGGTCTGGCTGTACGGATGCCGCGGGCCCGTGAAGAACGTGCGATCACTGGTCTCGACCAGTGAGCCAGACTGCATGACCGCCACCCGATCGGCGATTTCGGACACCGTGCCAAAATCATGGGTGATCAGCCATAGCGCCATGCCGGTCTCTTGGCGCAGCCGGTGCAATAACGCCAGAATCTGGGCCTGCAAGGTGACGTCGAGCGCTGTGGTGGGTTCGTCGGCAATCAGCAGTTCAGGCTCCCCGGCGAGGGCCAGGGCGATCATGGCCCGTTGCCGCATGCCGCCCGAGAGCTGGTGGGGATATTCATCCAGATGCCGGCTCGGCTTCGGCAGACCGACCTGATGCAGCAGATCCAGAGCTCGCTGTCGCATCGCCTGCCCTGTCAGGCTGCCATGCAGGCGCAGACTTTCGGCCAGCTGCTGGCCCAACGTCATGACAGGGTTAAGGGCAGTCATCGGATCCTGGAAGACAATGCCGATCTTGCCGCCACGCACGGCGCTCATCCGCTTCTCCGGCAGACTCAGCAGTTCGGTGCCATGAAGCCGGACGCTGCCCTCAAGGATGCGGCCATTGGGGGGCAGCAACCGCAGCACCGAGAGGGCGGTGATGGATTTGCCGGAACCGGATTCACCCACCAGCGCAAAGCATTCCCCCGGGCCAATCTCGAACGATACCTGGTCAACCGCCAGCAAGCGTTCGCCTTCCTGCGCGAAGGCGACGCTAAGCTGCCGGACGGACAGCACGGATGGGGGGCTCATGCGGGCCGGTCCGGCGAGTCGCCGCGGCGGGGATCGAAGGCATCGCGCACGGCGTCGGCAAACAGGTTGGCGGCCAGCACCAGCACGAACATGAAAGCGAAGGCGGCGGTCAGCGACCACCATACCGCGGGTTCGCGCGCCAGTTCCAGCCGCGCCCCGTTGATCATGTTGCCCCAAGATTCGGTGGTCGGGTCGACGCCGATATTCACATAGGACAGGACCGCCTCGGCCAGAACCAGCGAGCTGAAATCCAGTGCCACCGAAATCAGCACCAGATGGAACAGGTTCGGCAGGATGTGCCGCAGCAGAATCCGGGCCTGACTCACGCCCAGCACCCGTGCCGCCTGGACGTACTCCAGTTCGCGCAGTTTCAGCGTCTCGGCGCGCAGCAGACGGCATAGACCGGTCCAGGATGTCATGCCCAGGATCAGGCACAGGGCGAGCAGGCGGAAATCGGCGCGCGCGGCCAGACGGGTGAATTCAGCTTCGTGTCGGGCCATGTAGGACTGCATGACCAGCATGGCGGCCGCAATCAACAGGACGCCCGGAATCGAGTTGAGCGTGGTGTAGAGGTACTGGATGACGTCATCCACCCAGCCGCGAAAGTAACCGGCCAGAATGCCCAGGCCGAGGCCCAGCGGCAGTGTGGCGACGGTGGTCAGGGTGCCGATCAGGATGCCGGTACGGATGCTCTTGAGGCTCTGATACAGCACATCTTCGCCAACCTTGCCGGTGCCGAATACATGATAGCCGCGGCTCAATTCCAGCCCGATGCCGACCAGCAGGCAGATGAGCAGCGCCGTGAGAGCGATGGCGCGCCAAGGCAGTCTCAACGCGGCTGAGGCCGGCACATCGGGCGCTGGCGCCGGAGCCCGATGCCACCCCCGTCGGAGCCACAGACCCAGGAGGGTACCGGCCAGCCAGACGGACAAACCCAGCAGCGCACCCTGAACGGTGCGGCGGGCGAGGTCGGGCAGGCGATCACGCGCTGGGTCAGCCAGGTGCCGCCCGCCAAAGGTCAGTCGCGGGTAGGCCCAGACCGCATGACCATCGGTTTGACGCAGCATCTCCCGGGCCTGGGCAAAAGCCGCCAGGGGTGCGGAGTAGGTTTTTTCCTGGCTATCGCGCAGATGCGAAAGACCCCGGTCGAGCAGGGTCGGGGGGTCGGAGCCGTTCACCTCCGGGGTCGGTAACCGGATGGAATCCAGAACCGCTATGGTCAGATAGCCCAGCAGGATGACCAGCGAGATCATGGCGCTGCGGCTTCTGGCCACCTTGCGCCAGGGGCGGCGGAGATGCTCCTGCCGCAGGGTATGGATCACCCCGACCAGCAGGCCGAGCAGCATCAGGAAAAACAGGCGGTCGGTCGGTAGCAGCACAGGCATGTTCAACTCAGCTTCACCCGCGGGTCAACCAGCGTGTAGGACAGGTCGGTCAGGAGCAGGCCAACGATGTAGAGCACCGAGCCGAGAAAGACCATCGACCGAACGATGGCGAAATCCTGCTGGTTGATGGCGTCAATGGTGTAGCTGCCGAGGCCCGGAATAGCGAAAAATGATTCCGTCATCAGGCTGCCGGTAAACAGCAAGGGCAGCACGACCACGATGCCGGTCAAAATCGGGATCATCGCGTTCTTGAGCACATGGGTGAACAGCACCCGCGATTCCGACAGCCCTTTGGCCCGGGCGGTACGCACATAATCCTTTTCGATCTCCTCCAGAAACAGCGTCCGGTACCAGCGCACGCCCGAACCGATGCCGGATACCACGCCGATGACGACCGGCAGGATGACGAAGCGGAACGCGTTCAGGCCATCGTCATACCCTGAAATGGGCGTGAGCTGGAGCCATTTTCCGATCAGGAACTGACCGCCGATGATGTAAAACAGGGTCGACACGGACATCAATCCCACACACAAGGCCACGCCCCAGAATTCGAGGTACGTCAGCCGGAAAAAGACCAGCAGCAGGGCCAGGCTGATGTTGGTCGCGACGCCGACGGCCAGGGATGGGGCGGCGATGGCCAGCGAGGGCCCCATCCGCTGGCGAATGTCGGCTCCGATGTCGCGTCCGGCATCGGAGCGGCCGAAACGGAACAGGAACAGCCCGAGCGATTTGCGGTAGAAGATGGTTTCGGTGAGCTGCGCGGTGCCTTGGGCCTGTGGGTTCCAGAACAGCGGCTGATCGTAGCCGCGTTCCTGTTTCCACTTCACGATGGCCTCGGCGGTCACATGCTTTTGGCCGAGATGCATGCGGGCCATGTCCTCGGGTGTGTTGACGACGAAGAACAGCAGAAAGGTCAGCAGGTTGATGCCCAGCAGGAGTGGCAGCGCATAGAGCAGGCGTCGGATGATGTAGTCGATCATAGGGCGGACGCGCGCATGCGGCGACGATAGTGGACGACGGCGGGTGCGATCAGCGCCAGCATCGCCGCCGCAGCCAGCAGCAATGGCCAGTGGATGGGCTGGTTCCAGGCGCGGCGGAGCTGGTCGCGCTGGACGGCGTCGATGCGTTGATACTTCAGTCCGTTGTTGGCCATCAGATTCGGTTTGAAGTTGGTGTACCAGCCATGCCTGAGGCTGAAATGTTGGGGGTGCACGCCAAAGACCCACGGCGCATCGTGACGCACGATGGCATCCATCTGCCGGATCAGTTCGTGGCGGGCCGGCCCATCGGGCGCGTTGCGCATGGTCCGGAACAGTCGGTCAAAGGCCGGATTGGCGTAGTTGGCGGCATTTTCGCCGCCCTTGCCGACCTTGGTATTGTCGCCGAACAACAGGAAAAAGAAATTTTCGGCATCCGGATAGTCTGCGTTCCAGCCCCAGCGGAACAGCTGGGCATTGCCGTTAGCCATTTTCTGCTGGAACTGGTTGTAGTCCGTAGTCCGCAACACCAGCTGGATGCCCAGTTTGGCGAGTTGTTTGCGATACCAGTTGAGTACCGGCTTGTCATCGACCCCGGAGGCGGTCGTGTCGAGAAACAGGGTCAGGGGACTGCCCTGCGTCGGGTCGATGCCACCCCGATAGCCGGCTTCGGCCAGCAGTTGCCGGGCGGTGTCCAGTGACTTGCGGCGAGGCTCGCCATCGATCCAGTCGTAGACGTAGGGGTTGATGCCAGCCGGGCCGGTTTCGGACCCCGGCAGTCCGGGTGGCAGTGGTCCCTGTGCCGCAAGACCCCGCCCGTTCATGAAGATGGCGATGAATTCCTCTTCATCGATGGCGATGCTGATGGCTTGGCGTAGCTTGCAGTGGGCCTCATCCAGCCCGCCGACCACGGGATCGAGCATGTTGAAGCCGAGGTAGAGGGTTGAGGCGGCGACCGCAGTTTGCAGGTGGATGCCCCGTTGCTGCATCTCCGGGGTGAGTTCGGCATTGCCGATGCCGCTGAATTGAATGGCCTGATCGAAATTGTCGGAGGCGACGCCAGAGGCGTCGTAATAGCCTTGCAGGAATTTGGTCCAGTAGGGGATGGTTTCCTTTTCCAGCACGTACACGGCGCGATCGATCAGCGGCAGGCGCTGGCCGGCGTCGGCCAGCAGGCCGGCGGCCATGTCGCCGGCTTCACCCGCCAGCGGATAGCGTTCTTCGTGGAAGTGGGGATTGCGCGCCAGAATCATGCGGCGGTTGGGGTTGTTCTCGATCAGGCGATAAGGCCCCGAGCCGATCGGGTACCAGTCGAGCGACAGGTTGCGTTCCATGAGTCCTGGCTGGGCATAGAACGCATCGGCCTCCCAGGGCATGGGCGCGAAGAAGGGCATGGCCAGCCAGAAGCGGAATTGCGGATATTGGCCGCGCAAACGTATCCGGTAGTGGTGAGCATTGATGACTTCCACGCCTTCCAGCGGGTAGCCGCGCAAATCCAGCCAGCCGGAGGCATCGGGCCGCTGGCGGAGGTCCGATGCCAGTTGGTCGGCCAGCGGGCGTAAGCCATCAATGTACTCGGCCATCATTTCGGCGATCGGTGAGTGCAGACGCGGGTCAGCCAGGCGCTTGATCTGGTAGACGTAATCCCAGGCTGTGACGGGCCGGGTGTCGGTATGGCCAAAATCGGACAGGGTACGGATCGAGGCCAGCGCCGCGGGTGTCAGTCCGAGGTAGCGAAGTTGACCTTCATCGTTCCGGGCGAAGGCCGGGTGTGGCTGAAAGCGCAGATCGTCACGCAGGTGGATGTCGTAAACGCTGTAGGCAATCTGCTGCGTCGGCGCCTCATCGGGCAGACGGTGCTTCTCGGCATCAAGGTAATGGACATCCGGCAGGGCCGCGGCGGCGAGGGGTTCGAGCTGATAGGGGCGCTTCAGGTAGGCGTACTGCAGCGGCGGTTCATAAATCTGGGCGATGAATTCATATTCGTTGGCGCTGTAGGCTCGAGCAGGATCCAGATGTTTCGGTCGCTCTTCAAACGAGGCATACAGGGTATTGTCCTGCGCTTCTTCGGCGGGGTAAGGATTGTTGGGCGGGCTGCCACAGCTGGCGAGCGTCAGGAGCGCGGCGATCCACAGCCAGTGAATTCCGGTTCTGGTCCAGCGCATCAGCAGAGCAACTCCCCCATCGTGGATATTCGTGAATATAAACCGTTTCCGGATTGGATTATAGGCGAGCGAAATGGGCTCTGCAGGGGGCATTGATGCGCTCTGAGGGCAAGTAAGTTCCCTCCGGTAATGACTCCGTTAAAGACTCTTCTTGTATAATCCACGCAGGCTAAATGGGTTTGTGCGCAAATCCAGCGGCATTTCCGTCCGGTCCACCCTTTGAACAACCTTCCCAAGGTATCCACCATGTCTAAAAAGCTTCTTGTTGCATTCTGCGGTCTTTTGCTCAGCACTGGCCTGTCGGCGGCCGATCTCAAGATCGGTGTTGTCGATCTTCGCAAGCTTGTCGACCAGTCTGCCCAGAGTCAAAAGTCCCAGGCTGAACTGAAGAAGGAGTTCCAGCCGCGTGAGACCAAGCTGGTCAACGAGCAGAAAGAACTGAAGAAACTCGAGGAGAAGCTCGAAAAGGATATCGCTGTCATGAGCGATGCCGACAAGCGCAAGCTGGAGAAGGATCTGATCGATCGGGGCCGCGAATTCAAGCGCGCCATGGATGAAATGCGTCAGGATTATGGGTTGCGGGCCAATCAGGAAATGGCGAAGATCCAGAAGGTGGTTCAGGAGGCCATCCAGTCAGTGGCCAAGGAGCAGGGTTTCGATCTGATTCTGGTCGATGGCGTCGCTTTTGCGAAAGAGGCCCTCAACATTACCTCCGAAGTCGAAAAACGTCTGGGTGGCGCAAGCAAGAAATCGGCTGCACCGGCGCCAGCCGCAGCACCGTAAGCCTCGTCACATCACCTACTACCTAAAGGCCATCCACGTTGGATATTCAGGAAATCAAGGAATATCTGCCTCACCGTTACCCCTTCCTTCTGGTCGACAGGGTGCTTGAGGTTGAACCGGGCAAGCGTTTGCTTGCCATCAAGAATGTTACCTACAACGAGCCGTTCTTCACCGGCCATTTCCCGGCTGCTCCGATCATGCCGGGCGTGCTGATCATTGAGGCTCTGGCGCAAGCCACGGGCCTGTTGGCCGGACGCTCTGTCGAGGGGCTGGTTGGCAAGGGGCGCACCTACTACCTCGTCGGGCTCGACAAAGTGCGCTTCAAGCGGCCGGTTGGACCGGGCGACCAGCTTAAGCTGGAGGCCACCTATCTGCGGCACAAGCGCAATATCTGGGCTTTTGAGTGCCGCGCCGAGGTTGATGGCGAGTTTGTGGCAAGCGCCGAAATTATGTGCGCTGCTGCGGAGTAAGCCGTTTGATTCATCCTTCCGCGGTCATTGATCCCAGCGCCAGACTGGCCGAGGGCGTCAGCGTCGGGGCTTTCTCCCTGATCGGCCCGGATGTCGAGGTCGGCGCCGGTACGCAGATCGGGCCGCATGTGGTCCTGCGCGGGCCGACCCGTATTGGTTGCGACAACCGTGTCTTTCAGTTCTGCTCGATCGGCGAAGATCCTCAGGACAAGAAATACCGGGGCGAGGTGACTCGGCTCGAGATAGGCGATCGCAACGTGATCCGCGAATACTGCACCATTCATCGGGGCACGGTGCAGGATCAGAGCATTACCCGGATCGGACATGACAATCTGCTGATGGCATACACGCATGTCGCGCATGATTGCATGCTGGGTGACAGTATTATCATGGCGAACGGGGCGTCGCTGGCCGGACACGTGACCGTCGAGGATCATGCCATTCTCGGCGGCTTCTCGCTGGTTCACCAATTTTGCCGGATCGGACGCCATAGCTTCTCCGGCATGGGAAGCGTCATCAGTCGCGACATACCGCCTTACGTGATGGTCGGCGGTAGCCCGACCAAGCCGCGCGGCATCAATACGGTTGGTCTGGAGCGTCGAGGGTTCGATGCCAACGCCATTCTCCAGGTCAAGCGCGCATTCAAGCTGATCTACAAGTCGAAGCTCAAGCTGGAAGAGGCCATCGAGAGTCTGGCCGCCATGTCTGACGAGGCGCCAGAAATTGTCCCCATACTCGACTTTCTCCGGCAAAGCGGGCGCAGCATCATCCGTTAGCGATTTCCTCGGTCAGCATGAAACCAACCGGTGCTCCGCTCATTGCGGGTTTGGATGAGGCCGGGCGGGGTTGTCTCGCCGGTGCAGTGATCGCCGCAGCCGTCATTCTGCCGCCCGACGGTGCGCCGCTGCCCGGACTGACGGACTCCAAGAAGCTCAGTCCCCGCAAACGCGAGGCGCTGGCCGAAATGATCAGGCAAACGGCTGTCGCGTGGGCGATCGGTCGGGCGGAGCCGAGCGAAATCGACCATCTGAATATCCTGCAAGCCTCGCTGCTCGCGATGCGCAGGGCATTCCAGGCATTGCCGGTTGCCCCCGAGCAAGCCAGGGTGGATGGCCTGCATTGTCCCGGATTGCCGTGCCCCACGGTGGCGTTGATCGGTGGGGATTTGACCGAACCGGCCATCTCGGCAGCCTCGATTCTGGCAAAGGTGCATCGCGACCGGGAAATGCAGATCGCCGACGCACTGTTTCCAGGCTATGACTTCGCTGTCCACAAGGGCTATCCTACGGTGGCCCACCGGCAGGCCTTGCAGCGACTTGGACCGTCGCCGTTGCATCGGCGGTCATTCAGGCCTGTTCAGCGCTATCTGTGAAGACAAAGTCGAGCTTTTGCCATGAATCCGATGCGTATTGTTGCGATCAGTCTTGGTGGTCTGACGCAGCTGACTTACAAGGCCAGCAGCGTTGAAACCGGAATCTACAAGCACCCGGTCGATGGCCCGGTTGAAGTGTTCGCGGAAGGTCTCCTCGGGGATCTTCAGGTTGATCGCAAGCATCATGGCGGTGTCGACAAGGCGGTCTATGTCTATTCGATCGAGAATCGGGACTACTGGGCGGAGCACCGTAAAGAGAGTGCTTATCCACCCGGGCACTTCGGAGAAAACCTCACCGTGACGGACATGCCGGACGAGCGGATCCATATCGGTGACGTCTTTTCCGTTGGCGCCTGCCTCATGCAGGTGACGCAGCCGCGGGTGCCCTGTTTCAAGCTGGGCATCAAATTTGGCGATCCGGGTTTTGTGGCCGATTTTCTGACCTCCGGGCGCACCGGCTTCTATCTGCGGGTGCTAAAGCCGGGGGTCATTCAGGCCGGAGATGCCATTCAGTGGCTGTCCGGTCACCCCGATCCCGTTTCCATCCGTGATGCCATGCGAGCGCTAGTCAAGGGCCCGCAGCAGCAGGACTGGATCAGGAAAGTACTCGCCCAGGAGGCTCTGTCGGAGGCATGGCGGCAAGATCTGACAGAGCGCCAGACAATTGATTGATATTCAAACTTCAGGAGATGACGTGAACACATTATTCTTTTTCCCGCCTCCCATGGTGGCATTGCTGCTGGTGTGGGTGGCGTACGGACTGGACAAGAGCTTCCCTGGGCTCGAACTGGTGCCTGCGTCGACGGGGGGATTAGCGTGGCTGGCTTCGGGGGTGGCACTAGCGGCGTCCGCCGCCTATCAATTCAGGCAGCTGAAAACCACGGTATTGCCTTTTGGTAGTCCGACGCAGCTGGTCACGCTGGGAGCGTACCTGTGGACACGCAATCCCATGTATCTCGGGTTGTTGACGGCGTTGATCGGCTTCGCTTTCTATATGGGAACCCTGCCCTTCTGGCTGGTGCCCCCGGCATTTTTCCTGATCATCAACCGTATCCATATTCCTTACGAGGAGGCCAGGCTCACGGATGCATTCGGCGAAGACTACCGCCGTTATGTCGAGCGTGTGCGCCGCTGGCTGTAAGGCATAAAAAAACCGGCCCCTCGCACGAGTGGGCCGGTTTGCGCGGGTGCGCGGGGTGTCAGTCAACCGCTTCGATGGAGATCGTCCGGCGCGGCTTGGTCTCCGGCTGAACCTCATATTCGGGTTTCACCTCTTCTGCCATCGGGCCTGATGTGCGCGGGCCCATCAGAGAGACCCAGGCGGCTTTCAGCGGGTGTTTCATGGCATCCTCGACCGCAGAGGCCTCGAAGCCACAGTGGGCCATGCAATTGGCGCACTTGGGGTTCTTGGCATTGCCGTACTTGTCCCATGGGGTGTCTTCCATAAGCGACTTGAACGACGTCGCATAACCTTCGTCCACCAGCAGGTAGCATGGCTTTTGCCAGCCGAACACATTGCGGGTCGGGTTGCCCCACGGGGTGCAATGGTAGCTTTGGTTGCCCGCCAGAAAATCCAGGTACAGGCTGGAGTGATTCAACTGCCACTTGCGGCCACGGCCCAGCTTGAATACGTCCCGGAAAAGTTGCTTGCTGTCCCGCATCTTGATGAAGATGTCTTGTTGCGGGGCATGCTCATAACTGAAGCCCGGCGCAATGGTCGTGCCCTCGACGCCCAGTTTTTTGCAGTAATCCAGAAATTCAGCCACTTCTGCGGCCGATTCGCCTTGAAACAGGGTGCAATTCACGGTGACGCGGAAGCCGCGGCTGATGGCCATCTTGACCGCATCCACAGCCCTCTCGAACACGCCCTGCTGGCAAACCGAGCTATCGTGACGATCTTCGTTGCCATCCAGATGAATGGAGAAGGTCAGGTAGGGTGAGGGCTTGTAGTCGTCAATGCGCTTTTTCAGCAGAAGCGCATTGGTGCACAGATAGACGTACTTGCCCCGGGCAATGATGCCTTCGACGACCTGGGGGAGTTCCTTGTGCAAGAGTGGCTCGCCGCCGGCAATCGAAACAATCGGTGCGCCACATTCGTCGACGGCCTCCAGGCATTCCTGAACGCTCAGGCGGCGGTTCAGGATCTCATCCGGATAATCGATTTTGCCGCAACCGGCGCAGGCGAGATTGCAGCGAAAGAGGGGCTCGAGCATCAGAACCAGCGGATACTTGGTTTTGCCGGTCAGTTTTTGCTTGATAAGGTATGTCGCGACGGTAATCTGTTGCCTTAGCGGAACGCCCATGGGTCCTCCAATAAATAAAGTATCGTTGAGTTACGCTTGGAACGGTCGGAGCGGGGATTATCCCGGTTTCCGACGTCCGGCCACAAGCCGACCATACTACTCAACTTGAAATAGCCACGGATATCGTAAAGGCTCGTTGTTTTTTTCTCAACTAGTTTTAGCCAAAAAACAACACGTCTTGACGAAAACCACAAAAAAGCTACAATCCCTCCTCAAGTGCGCAGGGTGCGCGCGTCGACCAGCCACTCGATATCGACGACGAAAGCCAGGCCAATCAGAGATTTGAAGCAAACAGCTTTCCCCTATGAGCGCAAGCACTCGGTCGAATACTGCCGTCAATCTGGATGCCCTTGATGATGATGCCTTCCAGGGCCATCTGCTGCAGGGAGTGTCGCGGACTTTTGCCCTGACCATCCCGCAGTTGCCTCCTGCCCTGGCCAAGCCTGTGGCCAATGCTTACCTGCTTTGTCGTATCGTCGACACTATCGAGGATGAAGTCGCTCTGGATTCTGCCCAGAAGCGCCGGTTCTGTTGCCAGTTTGCCGACGTTGTCCGCGGTCAGGGGTCGGCGCAATCGCTTGGCGCGGAGCTCGCTCCTCTGCTCTCAACCACCACGTTGCCGGCGGAGCATGAACTGATAGCCGTCATGCCGAGAGTCATCCGCATCACGCATGCGTTCGATGCCGAGCAGCAGGCCGCGCTAGCGGATTGTGTTGCGATCATGGCAAATGGCATGGCCGAATTTCAGGACCGTGATTTGAGCGCCGGTTTGTCGACCCTGCCGGAACTGGACAAGTATTGCTACTACGTAGCCGGCGTGGTGGGCGAAATGCTGACCCGGCTGTTCTGTCACTACTCCCCCGAGATTCGCGCGCATCAGGAAACCATGATGCGGTTGGCCGTGTCGTTTGGTCAGGGGTTGCAGATGACCAACATCCTCAAGGACCTGTGGGATGACCATGAGCGTCGCGTGTGCTGGTTACCGCAGGACGTGTTCGACCGCACCGGCGGTTTTTCGTTGGCCACCCTCCGACCGCAGCATGACGACCCGCATTTCAGGGCGGGTTTCAGTGAGCTGATCGGGATTGCGCACGGTCATCTCAAAAATGCCCTGACCTACACCCTGCTGATTCCGGCACATGAGGCCGGTATCCGTGAGTTCTGTCTATGGGCGCTGGGTATGGCCATCCTGACGCTGCGGAAGATGGCCCAACATCCGAATTTCAGTGCCTCGGCGCAAGTCAAGATCACTCGCCGGGCCGTCAAAACCACCATTTTTACCAGTCGTCTGCTGCGTTCCAGCGACATTGGCCTCAAAGCCGCGTTTGCCTTGGCCGGCCGAAACGTACCATTTGCCGCGCAGCCCGTCTGACGCCTGTTTCTATTCATACACGCATCTGAGACGCCAACCAATCAGGGGACATCTCAATCATGTTTAAAGATCATCACGACCCATCCGAGCAGCCGGCGTATGCCAAGCCTTTCTTCAGTCGTCAGACGGAAGATCCGGTTGAAAAAGCCGTGCAGCGAGCAAGAGACTTTCTGCTTGAGCAGCAACACCCTGAAGGTTATTGGGTGTTTGAGCTGGAAGCCGACTGCACCATTCCGGCTGAATACATCCTGATGATGCACTTCATGGACGAGATCGAACCGGCCTTACAGGCCAAGATCGCCGTCTATCTGCGCAAGCACCAGAATGCGGATGGCAGCTATTCGCTGTTTACCGGCGGCCCGGGCGATATCAGCTGCACCGTCAAGGCCTATTACGCGCTGAAGTTGGCGGGCGACCCGATCGATGCTCCGCACATGACGCATGCGCGCGAGTGGATTCTGAGTCAGGGCGGCGCAGCGCACGCCAACGTATTTACCCGCATCATGCTGGCCATGTTCGAGCAGGTACCGTGGCGGGCGGTCCCGTTCATCCCCGTCGAGATCATGCTGTTGCCGAAATGGTTCCCTTTCCATCTGGACAAGGTGGCCTACTGGTCGCGGACGGTCATGGTTCCATTGTTCATTCTCTGCAGTCACAAGGTGACCGCCCGTAATCCCCAAAAAACCGGGGTGCGCGAACTGTTCACCGTGGATCCTGAGCTGGAGCGCAACTATTTCGCCCACGTCAAAACCCCGTTGGGCAAGCTGGTGCTGGGACTGGAGCGAATCGGATTCATGCTCGAACCCCTGCTTCCGAAGAAGCTCCGTGCGCATGCAACGGAGAAAGCGCGTGAATGGTTCATCGAACGCCTCAATGGCGTTGATGGGTTGGGCGCCATTTTCCCGGCGATGGTGAATGCCTATGAGGCGCTCGACTGGCTGGGGTATCCGCCGGAACATGAGTACCGTCGCATTGCCAAGGAATCGATCGAACGGCTATTGGTCATTCAGGAAGACCAGGCCTATTGCCAGCCGTGTGTGTCGCCCATCTGGGATACCGGCCTCAGCAGTCTGGCCCTGCAGGAATGCAATCTGCACGAGCAGGATCCGCGTACGGGGGAGGCTCTGACTGCCGCGTTGCGCTGGCTGACCAGCAAGCAGCTGACTGATCACCCGGGTGACTGGCGAATTCGCCGTCCGAATGTCGAGGGCGGTGGCTGGGCGTTCCAGTTCGAGAACACCCACTATCCGGATGTTGATGACTCTGCGGTCGTTGCTCATGCCCTGCTGCAATCGAACAGCCGCGAATTCGACGCAGCGGTGCGCCGCGCGGGCAACTGGATTGCCGGCATGCAGTCCGAAGGCGGTGGCTGGGGTGCATTCGACGCCGACAACACGGCCTATTACCTCAACCACATCCCGTTCGCCGATCATGGCGCCTTGCTGGATCCGCCGACGGCAGACGTCAGCGGTCGGTGCCTGATGTTCCTGGCGCGACTGGCTGAGCAGCGGCCCGATTTCCAACCTGTGCTGGACGCCGCGATCGACTACTTGCGCAAGGAGCAGGAGGCCGATGGCTCCTGGTTCGGGCGCTGGGGAACCAATTACATTTACGGCACCTGGTCAGTGCTGGTGGGGTTTGAAACGGCCGGCATCCGTCAGGACGATCCCGCCATCCGCCGCGCTGTAGACTGGCTGAAGAGCGTTCAGTGCAGTGACGGTGGCTGGGGCGAAGACAACTTCACCTATCATGACCCCAGCGTCGGCAAACGCGGCCGTTTCCACACCAGCATGGCCTTCCATACGGCACTGGCCCTGCTGGCCCTGATGTCAGCCGGGGAAGCCGATTCGCCCGAAGTTGCCGCCGGCGTTGATTATCTGCTGCGTAACCAGGGTGAGGAGGGCCATTGGCATGACCAATACTTCAATGCGCCGGGTTTCCCCAAAGTGTTCTACCTGAAGTACCACGGCTACGACAAATTCTTCCCGCTGTGGGCCCTGGCGCGCTTCCGCAACGAACGTTCCCACTGACTGTGCCCGCCCTCGGCATTGTTGTCGCCCTGCCGGCGGAGGCGCGCAGCATCGTGCGCCGCCGGCTTGATTTCGGCAGCCTGCACGCACTGCCGGAGGGTCACTGGCTGGCGATTTCAGGCGCGGGTCCGGCGCGGGCTGAAGCCGCTGCCCAAGCCCTCGTTGAACGGGGCGTGCAGGGTTTGATCAGTTGGGGGTGCGCCGCGGCGACGGTGGACGAATTGCAGCCGGGCCATCTGCTGCTTGCGGCCCGAGTCCAGGGCGCGTGTGGGGCCCAGTTTGAGTCCCACCCCGACTGGCGGGCGCAATTACGGGCGCGACTTCCGCAACAACTTGCCTGCCATGCCGGCAGTATTCGCGAGAGTGTCGATGTGGTCAGTAGCCGGTCCGACAAGCAGGCGGTGAACCGTGAAACCGGCGCTTACGCCATCGACATGGAAAGTGCCGCCGTCGCCCGGACGGCGGATCGCCACCAGCACCCCTTTTTGGCGGTACGCGCCATCGCCGACCCGGCGCATATGGACTTCCCGGCCGCCGTCACCCGGGCGCTGAATCCGCGGGGTGATGTTCGCATGGGGCGTCTGTTGGGCCATCTTGCCCTCCATCCGCAGGAAATTCCGGGACTCATTGCCCTGGGGCGCGCGTTTGGGGCGGCCATGAACACCCTCCATCAGGTGCGACGCGCCGCCGGCGCTGACTTCGGCTTTCCCGCACCCTGAGTTGAACCCGGGTTCATCGACACCATGAAGACGTCCTCACATCGGCTGCTCGAGCGCTTCATGCGCGGTTGGGAGGCCAACTTCATCCGCCATCCCTGGCTGGTCATTCTGCTGTTCGTCGTCGGCTGTGGTCTTACGCTCCGTTACACGATGGAGCATCTGAAGGTCAACACGAATACCGGGGACATGATCTCGCTGGAACTGCCATTCCAGAAAAATCGCCTGGCGCTGGAGCGCGCCTTCCCGCAAGACATCGGAACCGCCTTGCTCGTGGTCGAGGGTCCGACGCCTGAAACGACCTCGGCGGCGGTGCGTCGCATTGCTGAACTGGCCCGGCATGACACACAGCATTTCAATGAGGTTTTCGTACCCGACGAAGGCGCGTTCTTCGCCCGCAACGGCCTCTTGTATCTCTCGCCGGAGGAGTTGGAAGACCTCGCCAATCAACTTGCCAAAGCTCAGCCCTTCATCGGGCGACTGGCTGAAGACAACAGTCTGAGGGGGTTGCTCGGTATCGTCGGCGATGCGCTGGAAAAGTCGGACAGCGACGACCTCAGTCTCGATCTCGAGCCACTGCTGAACACGCTTCGCACGGCGCTTGAAGCGGCCACTGCCGGGCGGCCCTACCAGGTATCCTGGCGCCAGTTGATGACTCCCGGCCACAGTACCGGCCTGGGGATCACCAAACGCCTGCTGCTGGTCAAACCGGTTCTGCATTATGAGGAGGTGATGCCGGCGGAGGAGGCCATTGGTGCCATCAATCGCATTCTGGCGGACACCCTGCAAGGGGATCTGGCCGAGGTGCGGGTGCGCAAAACCGGGGAAGTCATCCTCGAGCATGAGGAGATGGAGACCATCAGTACCGGTGTTTCCTCCGCCAGTGTGGCATCGCTGGTGCTGGTCTGTCTGACGCTGTGGATCGCCTATCGGTCGGTCAAGCTGATGTTTGCGACCTTCCTGTCACTGACCATGGGATTGATTTTCTCGCTCGGTTTCGCCACCGTGGCCATCGGCCAGTTGAATCTCATCTCGATCGGCTTTGCGGTCCTGTTCATCGGCATGGGAGATGCGTATTCATCGCATTTCTGTCTGCGCTACCGCGAACTGGTGCTGGAGGGTAAAACCCAGCGTCGGGCGTTGCAGGAGACACTCACCTCCACCGGGCCGGCCCTGATCCTGAGCGCCATCACGGCTGCCATCGGCCTGTTCGCCTTCATACCCACCAGCTATTCCGGCGTTGCAGAACTCGGCATCATTGCTGGCGCCAGCATGTTCATCGCCCTGGTGACGACGTTCACGATCCTGCCGGCCCTGATGAAGATCATGCCGATTCACCCGCCCAGAAAACCGTCACGGCCCTCCCAGCGGGCAGCGGCCTATTCCAACTGGCCCCTGCGGCATAGCCGTCTGGTGCGCTATGTCACCTTGGCGCTGACGCTGGGTGCCGCGGCGCTGGTGCTGCACGTGCAGGTCGACTTCAATCCCGTCAATCTGCGTGATCCGAACACTGAATCGGTACAGACCTTCAAGTCCTTGCTGCAATCGCAGGACACCTCACCCATGACGCTGGCCGCCCTGGCCCACACCGAGGCGGAGGCGGTTGAGCTGGAGAACAAGTTCAAACAGCTGCCGACGGTCGACAAGGTCGTCAGCTTGATGGATCTCATTCCCGAGGATCAGGACCAGAAGCTGGCAACCCTGGCTGACCTGTCGCTGATGATGGGCGCCCAGCTCAGTCACTTTCCGGCGCCTGTAACCGCCGCGCCTGATCGGGCGGTCATCGAGCGCTTCCATGGCGCGGTGCGCCATGGGTTGGCGGCCGGGTTGCTGCCGACGGCACTGGCGCAGCTGGATGCTGCCCTGACCGCCTTCGAAGCCCGTCTGGAGGCGGATGCTCCGGAGGCCCAGGCTGCGCGGCTCTCTGGGCTGCAGGCGAGTCTGCTGCAGCCGTTGCCGGCGGTGATTCATGATCTCAACGAGAGCCTGTCGGCGCAGCCCATCACGCGGGACAGCCTGCCCAAGGAGCTGGTCGAGCGCTGGGTCAGCGACACCGGGCTGTATCGTCTGCAGGTGTTTCCAAAAAAGGATCTGAATGATCTCGCCAGTCTGCGCGAGTTTATCGTGGCCGCCCAGCAGCTGGATGCCAACGTGACCGATTTGCCGGTGACGTATCTCGAGTCCATGAATGAAGTCGTGAAAGCGTTCCAGGAGGCCTTCTCGATCGCTTTCGTGGCGACGACCGTGATTCTGCTGCTGGTGCTGCGCAACCTGCGCGACACGTTGCTGGTGTTGCTGCCGCTGTTGTTGGCGTCGCTGTTCACGGCGGCGGCCACGGTGCTCTTCGGCATTCCCTTCAATTTCGCCAACATCATTGCCTTGCCGTTGCTGTTTGGTCTGGGGGTGGACAGCGGCATTCACATGGCGCATCGCCTGCATGAAATTGAAAGGCAGGGTGGCAATCTGCTCGACACCAGCGAGGCCAAGGGCGTGTTTTATGGGGCGCTGACTACGGTCTTCAGCTTCTCCAGTCTGGCGCTGACCAGTCATCAAGGCACCGCCAGCATGGGCTTGCTGTTGTCCATCGGCTTGTTGCTGACGCTGGTGTGTGCGCTGATCGTGCTGCCCGCCTTCAGCAGCGTTCAAGCCCGGCAGCGCCGCCCCGATCGTGTAAAATCAGGCCATTGAGCGATTGATTCGCACCTACCCATCCGAGAACCGTCATGTCCTATATCGCCGATTTACTCCAGGAGCGCGCCGGCCAGAACTTCACCCTGCACGAGGATCATCTGAATACCCAGATGGTGCGGGTACTGAAGGCCATCGGCTATGATCGGGTTTACTCGCGGGCGCAGGGACCTTACCTCTATGACAATCAGGGCAACGAGTATCTCGACCTGCTCAGCGGATTTGGTGTCTATGCGCTGGGGCGAAACCATCCGACCGTCATCGCCTCCCTGCAGGATGTACTGACCGGCGAACTGCCCGACATGGTGCAGATGGATGTCTCGCTGTTGAGCGGGCTGCTGGCCGAGCAGATTCTGCAGCGGTGCCCCGATAACCTGACCAAGATGTTCTTCTGCAACTCCGGCACGGAAGCTGTTGAGGCAGCCATCAAGTTCGCGCGCTACACCACGCAGCGCGACAAGATCGTCTACTGCGAACACGGCTACCATGGTCTCACCATGGGGGCGTTGTCCCTGAATGGCGAAAACGTCTTCCGCGAGGGCTTCGGGCCTTTGTTGCCGGACTGCAAGGCGGTGCCGTTCAACGACCTGGCCGCGCTCGAACAGGCGCTGCGCAACAAGGATGTCGCTGCCTTCATCGTCGAACCGATCCAGGGCAAGGGCGTCAACATGCCCAGCGATGACTATCTGCCGCAAGCTGCCCAGCTCTGCAAAAAATACGGCACGCTGTTCGTCGCCGACGAGATCCAGACCGGCATCGGTCGGACCGGCAAGTTTTGGGCGATCGAGCACTGGGGGGTCGAGCCTGACATGATCTGCATGGCCAAAGCCCTGTCCGGCGGGTTCATCCCGGTGGGTGGCGTTGCCATGACCACGCGGGTGATGGACGCCGTGTTCAACCGCATGGATCGGGCTGTGGTGCACGGTTCCACCTTCTCGAAGAACAACATGGCCATGGCGGCCGGCCTGGCGGCGCTCAAGGTCATCGAGGAGGAAAAGCTGATCGAGCACGCGGCCCGCATCGGTGACGATCTGATGGCCGGGTTACAGAAACTGGTCGACCGTTACGAGCTGTTCCAGGCGGTCCGGGGCAAGGGCTTGATGATCGCCATGGAGTTTGGCTCACCCAAGAGCCTATCGCTGAAGGCGGCCTGGAGCATGCTGGAAGCAGCCAACAAGGGGCTGTTCAGCCAGATGATCACCATCCCGCTGTTCAAGAATCA
>CAYFNI010000006.1:19108-40329 GCA_964344495.1 uncultured Methylococcus sp. | reverse complement strand
GAAGGATTTCGTCGGCTGCGGGGGAAAATCGGGTGGGCTGGGCGGTGAAAGTCTGGCGGCCTCGCCTCAAGCTGAAGGCTGTTTGAGTCGCACGGGCATCCAGTCTATGAAGCCACTGGATCAGCGGTTCGGGCGCCAGGGCGCCGATGGGGTATTCGCCTTCCTCAAGCGCATTCAGCCAGTGCGTTGCGGTTGGCGTTAACCAGGTCAGGTGCCCTGAACGGGTCACCGTAGTGGCGGCGATGGCGCCTTTGGCGAGGACTTCCTCCGACCGTTTGATCTGCTGTGCATTTTGCAGATGGGCTGCGATACGGGCGAGTACTTCTTCAACCATGATCGGCTTAACGATGTAGTCCACGGCACCCTCCTCAAAGCCGCGCAGTCGGTCATCAAGTTCGCCACGGCCTGTCATGAAGATGATCGGAATGCGGCCCAGCGATGCGGTCTGTTTCAGGCGTCTGCACGTTTCAAAGCCATCCAGCCCGGGCATGAGGACATCCAGGAGGATGATGTCTGGCTGGGCGCGTTCGCACTGGCTGACCGAGCGTGCGCCATCGGTCGCAATGAGAACGCGGTATCCCGCTTCATCAAGCGTATCCGAGAGCAGCCTCAGGTTGTCCGGGTTGTCGTCGATGATCAGAACGGTGGTCAAGTCTGGGGCCTCTGGTTTCGATCCGAGTGGGCGAGTATGTGGTCGTCTGGCTCCCGGTTCCCGGGACGCTCTTCAAGAATCCATTGAAGATCCCGCAGTTGAAACTCTCTAGCCAGCTCCTGGAGCCGGTCGATGGCTGGCTGATGCGCCGGATACAGGGGGGCGATCCGGTCAAGCTCCCTACGCAGCGCCCGAATGTCGCCAACCTCGGCCTGTGACCGAAGCAGGTCGATGACCTCCGGGCTGATGCCCTCCAGCGTGATCGGGTGTGTGTCCTGGGGCGGTGCTGCCTGCGGTTGTGGCGGGGGCTCATCAGACAGCCATTCGAGTCCCAACTGAACCTTGAGAGTGTCAAGCAACTCATCGACATTCAGGGGTTTCGCTATGAAGCCGTCACAGCCCGCATCCAGCATGCGCGCCCGGTCAATCGGATAGACACAGGCGCTGTGCCCGATGATGGGAATACCCAGTCCCTGTCTGCGGAGCTGACTGACGGCGGCATCACCCCGCATGTCCGGCATCATCCAATCAATCAGAATCAGATCAAACGTCTGTATGGCGACAGCGTTGATGCACGCCAGGCCCGATGAGGCCTCAGTGACGTGGAACCCATGTGATTCCAGAATGGCCCTCAGCAGTTGGCGATGGGCCGGTGCATCATCCACGATCAGGATGCGGCGCGGATTGCCGGTATAGCCGGTGATCTTGCTCGAGGTGGCGGGGGCCTCTACGCCATGCCTGAACGGCTGGGGCAAAAACAGTCGCAGCCTGAAGCAGCTTCCGACGTCTACGGTGCTTTCGAGGGAGAGTTCGCCGCCCATGACTTGAGCCAGCAGTTTGCTGATCGTGAGTCCGAGGCCACTGCCCAAGGCGGCATTGCCCTCGGAGAGGGCCCGGTAAAACGGCAGAAAAATGTTGTCCTGCTCGTGGGCGGGAATCCCGGGACCGGTATCCCTAACCTCAAATTGGGCCACGGATGAACGGTAGCGCAGAGTGATCTCGATGCCACCGGTGCGAGTGAACTTGACGGCATTGCTTACCAGGTTGATGAGTATCTGCCTGATCCGTCGTTCATCACCGCGGCTGGCCTCGGGCAGCGAGTCCAGAATACGCAGGCGGAAAAACAGGCCCTTGGCTCTGGCCCGAGGACGGAAATCACTGGCGAGCTGTCCCACGAGCGTCAGCAACTGGAAATCGCCCACCTGAAGCGTGATCTTTCCCGACTCGATAGAGGAAATGTCGATGATGTCATCCACCAGCGCCGACAGGTACTTTCCGTTGTGTTCAATGGACTCGAGATACTCCCGCCTGTGGACGGGAATGTCGGCGGCCTTCACCAATAAATGGGCATAGCCAATGATGCTGTGGAGTGGCGCTCTGATCTCGTGGCTGATGCCGCCGACGAAACGGGTTTTGGCCTGATTGGCGCGGTCCGCTTGTCGTTGTGCCTGCTTGAGCTTGCCATCAGTTTTTTGGTGACGGCGGATTTCGTCCAGAAGCCGTTGGGTTTGGCGGGCGGTTTCTTCATGGGCCAGCTGGTTGGCTTCATGGCTCAAGGTCAACCAGATAGCACTGAATCCGGAGAGGACCAGCAGCGCCCAGAAGAGTCTCATGAAGCTGATCTTGAGGGGTTCAGCCCCGGCTTCGGGGATCGAGAGGCTGGCTTGTGTGTAAATGGTCCAGAGGATGAGTCCGACGATGGCGCTGATGACGGTGCAAATGCCGAGAAAGCGCAGGATCCGCAAGCGTATTTTGATCGGCCACGCACCCGGCAGGCACCGATGGGCTAGCGTCTCGAGTTGGTCGATCAGACGGTGCCCGGGTTTGCAGGCGTCAAGACAGCGCGAATCCAGGGAGCAACACAGTGAGCAGATGGTTCCGGCATAGACAGGACACTGGGCCATGTCCTCGGGTTCGAAAGTATTTTCACAGATACAGCAAGAATCGCTGCCGTGTTGGATATTCGAGGCCGGGCGGGCCATGTAGTGGCGACCCCGGACCAGCGCGGCGATCCCGATCGTCACCGCGAAGGAACAGATGAGCGCGATCAGCGCTGAAAAGGCACCCGCAAGCGGGCCGAAGATTCCCAGATGCGCCATCCCCGAGACGATCACGGCCGTGATCATGGATGTCAGGCCGACCAGATTGACGTCGGGCAAATGGGCCCGTTTGAATTCTATGCCCGGCGGGCTCCAGCCCAAGGGTTTGCAGACGGAAAGATCGGCAACAAGTGCGCCCACCCATGCGAGGGTAATCAGTGAAAACAGACGCAGGGTGTGTTCAAGTCCGTCAAATACATCCAGTTCCATCAGCAACAGCGCAATCGCAATGTTGAACACGACCCAGATGATCCGGCCGGGATGACGGTGTGTCAGGCGGGAGAAGAAATTCGACCAGGCCAATGAGCCGGCATAGGCGTTGGTGACATTGATCTTGACCTGCGAGACCACGATCAGCAGTGTCGTGAAGGCGACCGCGAGGGTTGGATTCTGAAAGACCTCCCTGTAGGCAGCGAGGAACATCTGGCTGGGTTCGTGGCCATGAGCAGCAGGGGTTCCCGTGCTGACGGCAAGGTAGGCCAGCACGGCACCGCCGAGTTGACGCAGGACACCGAAGAGCACCCAGCCCGGCCCGCCCACGAGGACCGCGGTCCACCAGCGGAAACGGTTGTCGGCTGTTTTTTCTGGCAAAAACCGGAGGAAGTCCACCTGTTCGCCGATTTGGGCCACCAGCGAAAAGGCCAGCGTCGTCACGGCGCCGTAGGCCAGCCAGTCGAATTGGGCATGTGCGGTCGTCGCGCCGGGGTAGCTGCCCAATGCAGCGAGAATCTCTGGCTCGTTCCAGAGGACCGCTGCATAAGGAAGGCCGGCCAGTAACATCCAGAGCGGCTGACTCCAGTATTGCAGCCGGTTGATGCCGCTGATGCCCCAGATCACCAGGGGGACAATCACACTGGCGCTGATGATGTGGGCAACGGGCATCGGCAGGTTGAATGAGACCGCCAACGCCTGCGACATGATCGAGGCTTCCAGCGCAAACAACGTGAATGTAAAGGCCGCATAAACGAGGGATGTCACGGTTGACCCGAGGTAGCCAAAACCAGCGCCGCGGGTCAAAAGGTCCATGTCCACCCCATGGCGGGCAGCATGAATGCTGATGGGCAGTCCCAGCAGAAACAAGATGCCGCCAACGGTCAAGACGCCCCAGAGGGTGTTGGTGAAGCCGTAGGTCAAGGTCATGAATCCGCCCATGGCCTCGAGTACCAGAAAGGAGAGAGAGCCCAGTGCCGTGGTGGCGACCCGGAATTCAGACCACTTCCTGAAGCTTCGTGGGGTGAAGCGCAAGGCGTAGTCCTCGATAGACTCATCAGCGACCCACCGGTTGTACGCCCGGCGAGGTGTGGTGATGCGATGCAGCGAATGGGCCATCGGGTATTACCTCGGCTCGGGCTCAGCTCCTGCGGTGCGTCTATTTTCTCTCATAGCCGAACTCCAGAATGACCGGGTTTCCGCGGTTACGGATGATCATTTGCGGGCGGTGATCACCGGTCGGGTCGGCGCGCTGCTCGATTTCAACGACCGGTGCATTGTGCGGTTGAGTGGAGCTTGATGGGATTGCTTCCTGCGCCGGTGTGGGCGACTCCATCGGGATTGCGGGCTGTTTCTGAGTGCCCGTGGCTGTTTGCGGCGGACTCGTTGGGACGACCGGGGTGGGCTGCCTGGCGGGGGCCTGAGCGGGTTCGCCGCGGGTCTTGATCTGCAGTTCCGGTTCCCATGTCGGCGTGGCATGTGGCTGCTTCCGAACATTCAGTTCTTCCAGCAGGTTGAAACAGACCATTGCAACCTGCTCTGCCAGTCGGCGGTTTTTTTCGGCCTGCGACTCGGGGGCCTGAACGGCGGAAATCCGCCTGGCGTCCGGCATGTTCATGTGGAGTCTGGCCGACGCAATCGGCGGGTTTTGGCTGGACAACTGGCAGTCAATGGGAATGACATCCGCCTTTTGGAATTCCAGCGCGCGGGGATCGGAGTCCCCAAGACTGAGGGAGAGCCCTGTCGGAGTGGACTGGTGCGAGACGGCGCCAATCGTCCCGACCAGTCGATGTGAAAGGCGGGGGTCCATTCCAGTGGTTGACATTGGAAAACCCGATTCGGCCAGACGACTCGTGACCGTCTGCGTAATGTCTGTGGCCGCCGCGGCAGAGTCGGTGGCTGATGTCCTGTCCAGGGTGAAGGACAGCGCGTGAATATCCTCCGGATGGAGTCTTGTTCCCTGCATGTCGGGTCCAAGGCTGGTACATCCCTCGGTAGTTGCCCACACCAACAGAGGCAAAAGCCAACGTCGTCTGCAGGGCTTGCCGGTACTGAATCCGGTGAAACGGCTAAACATAAAAATGCCTCGATCTAGGGTCAGTCCAGCTGATCCTCTGGCATGCGAGTCAATGCCCCCGATCGCTGGGTGAGTCAGCACGATGGTGCAACCTTGATCCAAGGGACGTCCCTTGTGGTTGTCACTGCATGCCCACTGAATCGCGGTCCTGTTTTCCCCGAAGGTATCCGATTCAAGTGAAACGGCTACCACTGTATGCAAATAATCAAAAAGTGGAAAGACTTATCTATGTACGTCACATGACGTATATGTCGATATGGCCTGTGAAAGTCTAATTCTGCCGTACCCAGATGCGTATAAAAACGTATCAGTTGGGGTGGGAATTGAATCTAACCACTAAACGCACACAGGCAGGTGAGACATGATTTTGAACAACCACGGACGAGGCTTGACGTCCGGAGTCCTTCTTGGCGCTCTGGGGTTGGCTGCGACCGGCATTTATGCGCCGGCCTCTTTCGCAGGAGCCACGGTCAAGATCGATGACGACAAATGGATCAGCATCGGCGCTGGGCTTCGCACCAGCTACACCGGCACCGAAAACGGGGCGCCCAACAAGCAGAATTGGGGCAACAGCTTCAATCTGGACAACATCCGTCTCTACATCAACGCGCAATTGGCCAGCTGGATGAAGCTGGAATTCAATACCGACTGCCAAACCTGTAACAACGGGGGAGAGATCAGGGTTCTTGATGCGATTGCCAAATTCGAGGTGGACCCTTTGGCGAATCTGTGGATGGGGCGGATGCTGGTGCCGGCCGAGCGGCGGGAGATGAATGGTCCGTTCTACAGTGCTACCTATGACATCTTCCGTCTCGGTACCCCATTCGAACCTTCAGACTACAACCTGACGATTCAGGAGAGTCCAAGCTCGGCGGGTTCCTATGGCCGAGATGACGGTGCCACCTTCTGGGGTGCCGCGTTTGACAAGCGCTTTCAGTATGCCGTGGGCGTCTTCAGGGGGCTTCGGAGCGGGGCTAATCAGGGAAGTGCGCTGTTGTATGCCCAGAGAGTGGCCTACAACCTTCTGGACGTCGAAAAAAATCCGGGCTACTACACCTCGGGTACCTACTACGGCAAGGGTGGCGACATTCTGACCCTTGGCTTCTCAAACCAGTATCAGACCAACGGAGCCGGGACCCAGGCCGACCCGGGAGATTTCCGCGGCACCACGTTTGATGTCCTGTATGAGCAGAATCTGCCGCAAAACGCGGGCACGTTGACCTTCAACGGGGAATACAAGAACTACGGCATCAGCGGGTTGGGGCTCGATTCACGCGCATCCGATGTGGCCGGACTGTATCTGTTTGAAGGCAATGCCTACGACGTGAGCGGCATGTACCTGTTCCCGGACAAGGTCTGGGTGGGTCAGTTCCAGCCTTACCTTCGCTACGTGGAGGCCATGCCCTTCAACAGCAGTGACCGCAACAACTGGGAGGCCGGCCTCAACTACATCATTGACGGGCATAACGCGCGTCTCTCTCTGGTTTACAACTACACCGACATGCTCACCAAGGGGCAGAACTACACGCCGACGGCCCAGGGGCCACACGTGAGTTCGGTGCTGCTCGGCTTCCAGATGCAGATTTGATTGGGGGTCCTCCATGTCATTCGGTCAGACCAGCGTCGAGGGAGGGGCTTTCGAGCGCGCTGGCCAATGGCATCTCTGTTAGATATTCAGCCATCACAGGTAATCAACATGAACTATTCCAAACGTATCTCAAACATGTGTAAAGCCGCTTTGATTGGCGGCATGGCCTTGGCCACGACCGGTATCGCCCGGGCGGAAGAAACGATCAAGGTCGGTATTCTGCATTCACTTTCAGGCACCATGGCGATCAGCGAAACCACGCTGAAGGACACCATGCTCATGCTGATTGATGAGCAGAACAAGAAGGGTGGGCTGCTGGGGAAAAAACTGGAGCCGGTAGTCGTTGATCCTGCGTCCAACTGGCCACTTTTTGCTGAGAAAGCCCGCGAACTCCTGACCAAGGACAAGGTGTCGGCCATCTTTGGCTGCTGGACCTCGGTTTCGCGCAAGTCTGTACTGCCGGTGGTCGAGGAATTGAACGGATTGCTGTTCTACCCGGTTCAATACGAAGGTGAAGAGTCGTCCAAAAACGTGTTCTACACGGGTGCGGCACCGAATCAGCAGGCAATTCCCGCCGTTGATTACCTCATGAACGACCTTAAAGTGAAAAGGTGGGTGCTGGCTGGAACGGATTACGTTTACCCGCGCACGACCAACAAGATCCTTGAGGCCTATTTGCTCTCCAAGGGGGTCAAGAAAGCGGACATCATGATCAATTACACGCCCTTTGGTCACTCTGATTGGCAAAGCATCGTCGCCGATATCAAGAAGTTTGGCTCTGCTGGCAAAAAAACGGCCGTAGTGTCGACCATCAACGGTGATGCCAACGTGCCGTTCTACAAGGAACTCGGCAACCAGGGTGTTTCCGCCGAACAAATCCCGGTGGTGGCCTTCTCGGTGGGTGAGGAAGAACTGTCAGGCATCGACACCAAGCCCTTGGTTGGGCATCTGGCAGCGTGGAACTATTTCATGAGCATCGATGATCCGGCCAATACCCGGTTCATCGACGGCTGGCATTCGTTTATCAAGAATCCCAAGCGCGTGACCAATGACCCGATGGAAGCCCATTACATTGGCTTCAATATGTGGGTCAGAGCCGTTGAGAAGGCCAAGTCTACAGATCCAGCTGCGGTCCAGAAGGCCATCATCGGGGTGGAATATCCCAACCTCACCGGGGGTGTCGCCAAAATGCTGCCCAACCATCACATCAGCAAGCCCGTCTACATCGGCGAAATTCAGGAGGATGGTCAGTTCCAGGTCACCTGGAAGACCGACCATCTGGTAGATGGCGATGCATGGTCGGATTTCCTGCCGGACAGCAAGGGTATCGTGGCTGACTGGACCCCGCCGATCAACTGCGGCAACTACAACACCAAGACCAAGAAGTGCTCCGGCCAGAAATACTGACGGCCTGATGCGGGGGCTCCCACATGCTGGCGAGCCCCTGGTTCCTACGCGAAGACACCGCTGGGCGGCACAACCTCAGTGCTGGCCCAGAGGTGATGAAACAACCGTATGACGAACGACTCATGATGACCGTACGCATCCATCAAACCGAACCCCTTCAGATCTTGCTCAGGGTGGCAGCCTTCATGCTCGGCTGCCTGGCCTGCCCAGCGCAAGCCGATTCGCTCAGGGAGCAGTTGAATGCGATCAGGGATGCGCCGTTGCAGGACATGGAGAGGCTCACGTCCACGCTGGCCGGTAACCAGCAACCCGAGGTGACATCCATTCTCCAGGCTTTGCTGGATGGAAAGCTGGTGGTCCGAAAAACAGATCAACAGGTTCTGATTGCCGAACCCGTTGATGATGGGTATCAGCTGACCGATCCCGTGCAAAAGACCCCAGAAAAGGGTCTGTTCGCCCGAACAGACATTCGCAAGATCAATCTCAATAACACGATTCGAACGCAGATAAGGGAGTTATTGGGTCGGCGGGCACTGACCGACCCGGAACCCTCGGTGAGGCTGGGTGCGGTGCAAGCCCTTGCCCAGTCCCACAACCCTGCCGATATGGAACGACTGAAGGCCCGTCTTGCCAGAGAAACCGATCCGGGCGTCGAAAAGGCCATACGCGTGGGGGTCGCCCTTTACGATCTATCCAGTCCCGAGCCCGGCGTGCGGCTTGGCGCGGTGAAAGCGCTGGGTGATTACAACAGCCCCGAAGTCGTCAGCCGACTGACCGCCCTGACGGAGCAGGACGAGTCTGGTCGTTCTGTGGAGTCCGACGACAGTGTGCGCTACGCGGCATCCAGAGTACTTCAGGGTATTCGCTCCCGGCTGCAGGTGTTTTCCGGCATCGAAACCACCTTTTTCGGGTTGAGTTTGGGCGCAGTGCTGGTGCTCTCCGCGATTGGGTTGGCGATCACCTTTGGCGTCATGGGTGTCATCAATATGGCACACGGCGAACTCATGATGATTGGCGCCTACACGACCTATGTGGTCCAGCAGTTGATGCCAAACCATATCGACCTCTCACTCTGTGTTGCCATACCCGCGGCTTTTGTGGTGGCCGGTCTGTGCGGTGTCGCGATCGAGCGGTTCGTCATTCGCTATCTCTATGGTCGACCCTTGGAGACCCTGCTGGCTACCTTTGGCGTCAGCCTGATCCTCCAGCAATCCGTTCGGTCGATCTTCTCGCCCCTCAACAAGAGTGTCATGACCCCGTCCTGGATGAGTGGATCGTGGCAGTTCAATGAGGCGCTTTCCTTCACGCTCAATCGCTTTTCAGTTCTCTTGTTCAGCTTTTTCGTCTTTGGTCTGCTGCTGCTGGTTCTCAAGCGCAGCCGACTGGGGCTTGAGGTGCGGGCAGTCGCGCAAAACCGTTCAATGGCCCGGGCGATGGGGATACCCACCGAGCGTGTGGATGCCCTGACGTTCGGGCTCGGCTCGGGCATTGCCGGTGTCGCCGGCGTTGCGCTCAGCCAGTTGAGCAATGTCGGCCCGAATCTCGGCCAGTCTTACATCGTGGATTCGTTCATGGTCGTAGTCTTTGGGGGGGTGGGTAATTTATGGGGGACGTTGGTGGCCGGCTTCAGTCTGGGGATTGCCAACAAACTGCTCGAGCCCTACTCAGGCGCAGTGCTGGCCAAGATTCTGGTGCTGATTTTTATCATCCTCTTCATCCAGAAGCGCCCGCGTGGATTATTTCCACAGAAGGGCAGGGCCGCAGAGGTGTAACCCCAATGTTAGCCATCATGAAAAAGTTCGACGAAAAAGGCTTGTCAGTTCTGATTGGGGCAATTTTTCTGGCCAGCGTAATGGTGCCGGTATTGACGTTCGTTACGCCCGAGACCTCCTGGTTGCACCCTTCAAGCTACACCCTGAGCGTGGTGGGCAAGTACCTGACCTATGCAACGCTGGCACTCGCCATGGATCTGTTGTGGGGCTACTGCGGGATTTTGAGCCTTGGCCAAAGCGCTTTTTTTGCCTTGGGCGGGTATGCCATGGGTATGTATCTGATGCGCCAGATCGGTGATCGCGGCGTCTATGGCAACCCGGAATTGCCCGATTTCATGGTGTTCCTGAACTGGACGGAGCTTCCCTGGTATTGGTTCGGTTTCGAGCATTTCTGGTTTGCCCTGCTGATGATCATTCTGGTGCCAGCCCTGACGGCCTTCCTGTTCGGCTGGTTGGCCTTCAGGTCAAGGGTGGGTGGGGTCTATCTTTCCATCATCACTCAGGCTCTGACCTATGCCCTGATGCTGGCCTTTTTCCGGAATGAGATGGGCTTTGGTGGCAACAACGGATTGACTGACTTCAAGGACCTGCTGGGCTATTCGCTGCAAAGTGAAACCACCCGGTCGGTGCTTTTCGGGGCCAGTGGGTGTGTTCTGGGTGTCAGCGTTCTGCTGGGTCTGACGGTCATGCAATCCAAACTTGGCCGCGTCATTACCGCCATTCGGGATCAGGAGTCGCGTGTCCGGTTTCTGGGGTATCGGGTCGAGAGATACAAGCTGTTCATTTTCGTTTGTGCAGCCGCGCTTGCAGGAATTGCGGGTGCCCTTTATGTGCCTCAAGTCGGGATCATCAACCCGAGTGAATTCTCACCATTAAGCTCGCTGGAAATTGTGGTGTGGGTCGCCGTGGGCGGAAGAGGCACTCTCTACGGCGCCATTTTGGGGGCGTTTATTGTCAATTATGCAAAAAGCGTCTTCACCGCGATATTGCCGGATGTCTGGCTGTTTGCCTTGGGGGCGATCTTCATTCTGGTGACGCTGTTTTTGCCGGAAGGGCTGGTCGGATTCTGGAAAAAATATCAGAGACGTGGGGCGATTTGACGATGGGAATTGTTTTACGCACACCGCGACTGCCCTTATGCATGGGTATCGGATGTGCAAGGAGGACAACACGATGACGGGACAGAAGCCGCTTTTGTACCTTGAAGATGTGACAGTCAGCTTCGATGGTTTCAGGGCATTGAATTCGCTTTCACTGTATCTGGACCCCGGCGAACTGCGCTGCATTATTGGCCCGAACGGCGCCGGTAAAACCACGATGATGGATGTGATCACCGGCAAGACCCGGCCGGACAGCGGCACGGTGTTTTTCGGTCAGACCGTAGACCTGCTGGAGCTGGATGAGCCGGCGATTGCGGACATCGGGATTTGCCGCAAATTCCAAAAACCCAGTGTATTCGAGTATCTGACGGTGTTTGAAAATCTGGAGTTGGCGATGGCGTCGGACAAACGCATTTTACCGACGCTGTTCGCCCGCCTGACGGGCGAGCAGAAGGACCGGATTGCGGAGGTGCTCGAGATCGTAGGTCTGGATGCACAGCATCAACAGGCTGCGGGCTCGCTTTCGCATGGACAAAAACAGTGGCTGGAAATCGGGATGCTGTTGATGCAGGACCCGAAAATCATGCTGGTCGATGAACCGGTTGCTGGTATGACACATCAGGAGATGGACCGAACGGCTGAGTTGCTGAATGGCCTTGCCGGTGACCACACCGTGGTGGTGGTTGAGCACGACATGGAGTTCGTCCGGTCGATCGCTCAGCGGGTCACCGTTCTTCATGAGGGCTCTGTTTTGACTGAAGGGACAATGGATGAAGTGCAAAATCATCCGCGGGTAATTCAGGTCTATCTGGGTGGTGCATGTTAAAGATCAGTCAACTCAATCAGTTCTACGGAGAAAGCCATACCCTGTGGGACCTGTCGCTCGAGCTAGGTCAGGGCGACTGCCTGGCCCTGATGGGGCGCAATGGGGTCGGCAAAACGACCCTGCTCAAATCGCTTATGGGTTTGGTTCGGATTCGTTCTGGATCGATCCACTACGAGGAGGTGGATTTGACCGATGCCAAGGCCGAAACAAGGGCTCTGCATGGCATCGGCTATGTGCCTCAGGGGCGGGAAATCTTTCCCCTGATGACGGTGGAGGAAAATCTGCGGGTCGGTCTGCGGGCAGCCAGTCAGCGCGGTATCCGGGAGGTACCGGACTTTGTGTTTGAAATCTTTCCGGTCCTGAAAAAAATGCTCCGTCGGCGTGGCGGAGATCTCTCGGGCGGGCAGCAACAGCAACTGGCGATCGGTCGCGCTCTGGTTCTCAACCCGGGGCTACTCATTCTCGATGAGCCCACGGAAGGCATACAGCCCAACATTGTCAGCGAGATCGGCGACGTGATTATCCGGCTCAACCGCGCACGCGGCATCACATCTTCCAATGTCAAGGAAGGTCCTGATCTGGCAGATGAGATCAACGATGCCATCATTCGGATCAACCGGGAGTTGGGCACCACCGTGCTGCTGGTGGAGCAAAAGCTGCCCTTTGCGCGCAAAGTGGCCACTCGCTTTTGCATCATGGATAGAGGCAGGGTCATGGCCGACGGGCCGATGTCCAGTCTCGATGAGTCTCTGGTCAAGCAATACCTCACGGTGTGATGGGCCTGAAGGCCTTTGATCATGCCTGATCATCAGTCACCTTTATCTTCGGAGTTCATATGTCGAAGCATCCTGTCTGCTACTTGAGTTGGAGCTACTGCCTGCTGGCTTCATCCAGCGTTTATGCCCATCCTGAGCTGGCGGACCTGGCCAGCCTCCAGACCGGCTTTGTGCATCCCTTGCTCGGGGTTGATCACCTGGCACTCATGGTGGCGTTTGGCCTGTTCAGCGCACAGTTAAACCCCGCCGGGCGTTGGCGCGGATTGTCTGCGTTTCTGGCCCTGATGGCGCTGGGCGCGTTGGCTGCCCCAAGCCTGATGATCCCGCATGCGGAGTTTCTGGTGAGTCTCAGTGTGGCATTGACGGGGTTTGGCCTGCTGATCAGGTGCCCCCTGAAACAAGGACCGTTGGTGTATGCGGTGACGGCGTTCGCGTGGATTCACGGCTATGTGCATGGCCTCGATGCCGGTGGCACGGGATTGTCGTGGTCATATCTGGTGGGTTTTCTGCTGGCAACGGCCGTGCTGATTATTGCAGGGTGGGGTTTGGCGGCCGGCCTTGCACGCTTTCGACCGCTGGTTGGATGGACCTGTGCGCTGGTGGGAATCACCCTGATGGTCGCCGGTTGAAGGTTGAATCGGCGGATACGAAGGCGATGCCCGACACCCGTCGGCGCTCAGGCTGGCAGGCGCATCTGGGGCTGACTTTCAGGACGCGCGGAGCGCGTACGGTCCTTGTCCGCAGGGATCATGCAGGCCCGCTGGTCGTGCAGAAACCCTTCTATCCCGAGGGAGCACCTTGCCATGTGTACCTGATTCATCCTCCCGGGGGCGTGGTGGCCGGTGATCGCCTTCGAATGGATCTGGACGTGGAGCCACACGCGCACGCTGTGGTCACCACGCCTGCAGCAGGAAAGTTTTACCGCAGCGAGGGTGCGGTGGCCCATCAGGCCGTTCGACTCGCGGTTGCGTCTCAGGGGCGCCTGGAGTGGCTGCCACAGGAAACGCTTCTGTTCGAGGGAACTAGAGTGGACGCATCGGTGGACATCGCACTCGAAACCGGGGCGCGGTTCATCGGCTGGGAGGTCATGTCGTTTGGACGGCCGGCGATCAATGAAGGGTTTAACCACGGCCGGGTCGATGTCAGTTGGCGGATCACGCAGGATGGGGCGCCATTTTATGTTGAAAGAATGGCCGTCGATCCGGAGGCATTCAAGGCCGTCTGGGGATTGCAGGGCCATGCCGCGGTGGGGGCCATGTTCGCGACGCCAGCAACGCCCAAGCACCTTGAGATGGTCCGGAGCGCTCTGGGTGATGCCCGCAATGTCGGGGTCACTTTGCTTGATGGTGTGCTGATCTGCAAAGTCCTGGGGATGCGGGCGGACCTGATTCGCGCCCAGTTCGAGCATGTCTGGCACTGCCTGCGGCCAGACACCTTTGGTTGCCCGAGTTGTCCGCCACGCATCTGGTCCACATGAGCCTGCATCACAGGGGTTTCCCGCTTAACCGAACATAGGAAAACAGGATTAGGCCGCTATGCAATTGACGCCCAGAGAAAAAGACAAGCTTTTGATTTTCACCGCAGCGCTTTTGGCGGAACGCCGCCGGGCCCGGGGCTTGAAGCTCAATCTGCCCGAGTCGGTAGCGTTGATCTCGGCCGCGATTCTCGAGGGTGCCCGCGAAGGGCGTTCGGTGGCAGAACTGATGGCTTACGGGCGCTCGTTGCTGACGCGGGAGGATGTCATGGAGGGTGTGCCCGAACTGGTGACGGATGTCCAGGTTGAGGCGACATTTCCAGATGGCACCAAGCTGGTGACCGTTCACGATCCCATCATTTGAAGAGGCTGTTATGACGCCAGGAGAAGTGCTTGTTGACGGTGGAACCATCGAGTTGAATGTCGATCGGCAGAGGCTGCAGGTGCAAGTTGCCAACACGGGCGATCGACCCATTCAGGTGGGGTCTCATTATCACTTCCACGAATGCAATCGGGCGCTTGAGTTCGATCGCGCAGCGGCACGCGGTTTTCGGCTGGATATACCGGCTGGCACCGCGGTTCGCTTCGAACCCGGTCAGGTACGGCCGGTGACTCTGGTCGAAATCGGTGGAAAGCGCGAGATTTATGGATTTCAGAATCGCATTGACGGCCCTTTGGAGCAGATCGGATGAGCAGGATTTCACGTGTCGCCTATGCGGAGATGTTCGGGCCCACAGTCGGTGATCGGGTGCGCTTGGCCGATACCGAACTCATCATCGAAGTTGAGCGAGACTTCACGGTCTACGGTGAAGAGGTCAAGTTTGGCGGTGGCAAGGTCATCCGGGATGGCATGGGGCAAAGCCAGTATGCCAACGATCGGGCTGTGGATACCGTCATCACCAATGCCCTGATTGTGGATTATTGGGGCATTGTGAAGGCGGATGTCGGCATCCGTCAGGGGTGTATCGTCAGGATTGGCAAGGCTGGCAACCCGGATACCCAACCCGGAGTCGATATTATCATCGGCCCGGGGACGGAGGTGATTGCGGGGGAGGGCAAGTTATTGACGGCTGGCGGGGTCGATGCCCACATTCATTTCATCTGTCCGCAGCAGATCGAAGAGGCGTTGACGTCGGGTGTGACCACGCTGATTGGCGGTGGGACCGGCCCGGCGACCGGCACCAATGCCACCACCTGTACGCCGGGACCCTGGAACTTGGCGCAAATGCTGCGCTCGCTGGATGGTTTTCCCGTGAATATCGGTCTGTTGGGCAAGGGCAACGCCAGTCGCCCCGAAGCGCTGGATGAGCAGATTCTGGCGGGAGCCATGGGGCTCAAGTTGCATGAGGACTGGGGCTCGACGCCGGCGGCCATTGATTGCTGCCTCGAAGTGGCAGAGCGTCATGACGTGCAAATTGCCATCCACACCGATACGCTCAACGAGTCGGGTTTTGTCGAGGATACGCTCGCGGCCATCGGTGGGCGGACCATTCACACTTACCACACTGAAGGCGCGGGCGGAGGCCACGCCCCAGATATTATCAAGGCCTGCGGCTTTGCCCATATTCTGCCGTCTTCGACCAACCCCACGCGTCCGTACACCGTCAATACCGTCGATGAGCACCTCGACATGCTGATGGTATGCCACCATCTGGACGCGGCCATCCCTGAGGATGTGGCGTTTGCGGAGTCACGCATTCGCCGGGAAACGATCGCAGCCGAGGATATCCTGCATGATCTGGGTGCGTTTGCGATGCTGTCGTCGGACTCTCAGGCCATGGGGCGCATTGGCGAGGTCATCATCCGGACGTGGCAAACCGCTCACAAGATGAAGGTACAGCGCGGTCCGCTGCCCGAAGATTCCGTCCGCAACGATAACGTCCGGGTCAAGCGATACATCGCCAAATACACGATCAATCCGGCCATCAGTCATGGTATCGCGGAGCATGTCGGCTCGGTCGAGGTGGGCAAATTGGCAGACCTGGTGTTGTGGGACCCGGCCTTTTTCGGGGTCAAGCCCGCCCTTATCCTGAAGGGCGGACTGATTGCCGCAGCGCCAATGGGTGACCCTAATGCGTCCATCCCGACCCCACAGCCGGTTCATTACCGGGCCATGTTCGGTGCCTTTGGACAAACGGCCGCATCGACCTCAATGACCTTTGTGTCGCATGCGGCCTTTGCGTCAGGCCTGCACCAGCAACTGGGCCTGCAAAAACGGATTGGGGTCGTGCGGAATACCCGAACGATCGGCAAGCGGGATCTGCACCATAACCAGTATCTACCGGTTATCGAGGTTGATCCGCAGACCTATGCGGTGCGGGCCGATGGGCAGTTGCTGGTGTGCGAGCCGGCCACCACCCTGCCCATGACCCAGCGTTATTTCCTGTTTTAGCGGAGTGCTCACGTGGCCAGCCTGACTGCTTTTGCTCCACCGGGTTCTGTCTGCACGGACACCTTGAGTCTGAGCTTTGAAGCCCGCCAGAAATCCCGATTTCTGGCGCGGCTGGAGAGTGGCGAAGCGGTGGGTATATTCCTGCCGCGTGGAGCTATCCTGCGTGATGGCGATTGCCTGACCGGGCCGGAGGGGCGGGTGGTCCGGGTACGTTGTCAGCCAGAGTCGGTGTCCGTCGTCATGATCGCGGACCCGGACCTGCGGGCCACAACCTGTTATCACCTCGGCAACCGCCATGTGCCCTTGCAGATTCTTCCGGGTGAGTTGCGCTACCTGACCGATCATGTCCTTGACGACCTGATTCGGCAGCGCGGCCTGCAGGTTGCCCATGCCCAATTGCCGTTCGAGCCGGAACCGGGCGCATATCAGGGGTTGCCACATGGTCACTGACCTGGATCTGTTGAGACTGCTGCAACTGGTCAGTCCCTCTACGCCGACGGGCGCCTACAGCTATTCGCAGGGCATGGAGACGGCGGTGCATGAGGGCTGGGTGTACGATGAGGCCAGCACCCGAGACTGGATCAGGGGGTGTTTGATGGAGGTGCTCACATTCACGGATCTGCCGCTTTTCTTCCGGCTGCATGACGCCTGGGGGCAGGGCAATGTGGAGGATCTGCTGCAGTGGAGTCTCACGCTTCGGGCCTGCCGTGAAACGGCTGAATTGCGGTTTGAGGACCAGCAGGTAGGTCAGGCCTTGATGCGGGTTTTGCGCGGACTAGGGGTTGCCGAAGCCGAGCAGTGGCTCAGGCACCCGCTGGCCAGTTTTTCCGGCTCATTCGCGCTCGCTTCCGTGCGATGGTCGATTTCGGCGCACCCGGCTGCGATCGGGCTGGCGTGGAACTGGCTTGAGAATCAGGTGCTATCGGCCATGAAATTGATTCCATTGGGACAAGGTTCAGGTCAGACCCTCCTGCACGGGGTCGCGCGGGACATTCCGGCGGCCGTAGCCCGGGCGCAGCGTCTCGAGGATCATGACATCGGTCGCAGTGCTTTTGCGGTAGGGCTTGCCAGCAGCCGGCATGAAGTCCAGTACTCAAGATTGTTTCGTTCGTAAAGGAGATCAAGATGACACGGAAGCGTGTGTTGACCGTTGGCGTCGGCGGTCCGGTAGGATCCGGTAAAACGGCGCTGGTAGACGCCCTGTGCAAACGCATGCGGGACCGGTATCAGATGGCCGTGGTCACGAATGACATCTACACCAAGGAAGATCAGCAGTTCCTGATCAGAAACGAGTCACTGACCGAAGATCGAATTCTGGGGGTCGAGACGGGGGGCTGTCCCCACACCGCCATCCGTGAAGATGCCTCCATGAACCTTGCCGCGGTCGAAACCCTCTGTGAGCGTTTCCCGGATCTGGATCTGATCTTGGTCGAGAGCGGCGGCGATAACCTGAGTGCGACGTTCAGTCCTGAACTGGCCGACCTGACACTGTATGTGATTGATGTTTCGGCGGGTGACAAGATTCCGCGCAAGGGCGGGCCCGGTATCACCCGGTCGGATCTGCTGGTCATCAACAAGATCGATCTGGCACCTCATGTGGGCGCCTCGCTGGAGGTGATGGATCGGGATGCGCGAACCATGCGCGGCGATCGCCCGTTCCTGTTTACGAACATCAAGATCGGCCAGGGGCTGGATCTGGTCGATGCGTTTATTGTCCGGCAGGGGCAGCTGGATACCGCGGCAGCGCTCGAACGACCTGAGTAGGCCCTCAGCGAGTGGCGGTCGAACGTGCAGATGCTTGAAGGATGGGAGGTCGCCCCATGGGCCGCTGACCCGATACACAAAAGCCCCGTCACGCGGGGCTTTTGGTTGGGGAGGTCCCGGGGGTAACCCGGTTGCATCACGCCTTGTGGTAAGACTCCAGGCGCTCGACCTCGTTCTTCGAACCCAGGATCACCGGCACACGCTGGTGGATGCCGGTCGGCTGGATGGTCAGGATGCGCTCGCGGCCGGTGGATGCCACGCCGCCCGCCTGTTCGATGATGAAGCCCATCGGATTGGCTTCATAGAGCAGACGCAGACGGCCGCCCTTGGTCTTGAGCTTTTCGTCCATCGGGTAGGTGAACAGGCCGCCCCGCATCAGGACGCGATAAACCTCTGCCACCATGGAAGCCAGCCAGCGCATGTTGAAATCCTTTTCGCGGCCGCCGGCCTTGCCCTTGACGCACTCGTCGACATAGCGCCGCACAGGCTCTTCCCAGAACCGGTGGTTGGACATGTTGATAGCGAATTCGGAGGTATCTTCCGGCACCCGGATGTTTGGGTGGGTCAGAACGAATTCCCCGATGTTGCGGTCCAGGGTGAAGCCATTGACGCCCTGACCGGTGGTCAGGATCAGGATGGTGGTCGGACCGTAGATGCAGAAGCCAGCAGCGACCTGATCGGTGCCTTTCTGCATGAAATCCTCGGCGGTAATCGTAGCCTTGCCTTCCGGGGCGCGCAGGATGGAAAAGATGGTGCCGATCGACAGATTAACCTCGATGTTGCCGGAGCCGTCCAGCGGATCGAAGGCGATCAGGTATTTGCCTTTCGGGTACTCGGCCGGAATCGGAATGATTTCGTCATTTTCCTCGGAGGCCATGGCCGCCAGATGACCGGTCCATTCCAGCGAACGGATGAAAATGTCATTGGACAGTACATCCAGCTTCTTCTGGACTTCGCCCTGCACGTTTTCGGAACCGATCACGTCGAGGTTGCCGGCCAGTGCACCACGGTTCACCTCATGGCCAATGGCCTTGCAGGCCGACGCGATGTCGTTCAGCAGCAGGGTCAGTTCCCCGGTCGCGCCGGGAATCTTGCGTTGCTCGTTGATGAGAAATTGGGTCAGCTGTTGACCGATCATGATGTCCTCCTGAACCTGTCGTTTTGATTATTGGCTGGCTGGGCAGTGGGATTTCCAGTCGTCCGGCGCAGCGGCCAGAACTTCCGGAATGCTGGCGATCTTCATGGCATTGGTGCCGCCGCGGGTTCCCATCAGGTCGCCCTTGGTCAGAATGATGATGTCATCGGAATCGACCAGGCCGCGACGCATGAATTCCTCGACAATCGCCCGGTTCAACACGGCATGGTCGACGATCCCCACCGGGTTGAAACTGATCGGGTAAACACCACGGAACAGCGTGACGCGGCGGCAGGTCTTTTCGTGCGCGGTCAGGGCATAGATCGGGATGCCCGAACTGATGCGCGACATCCAGAGCGGCGTGGAGCCGGTTTCGGTCAGTGCCCCGATGGCCCGCACTTCGAGGTGGTTGGCCGCATACATGGCCGCGAGCGCGATCGATTCGTCAATCTTCTCAAAACGTTCGTGCAGCCGGTGCTTGGATTTCTCACGCGGATACTTTTCCGCTTCCACGCAAATCTGGGCCATGGCCTTGACCGCCAGATCGGGGAAGTCGCCCGAGGCCGTTTCGGCAGAGAGCATGACGGCGTCGGTGCCGTCAAACACGGCATTGGCAACGTCGGACACTTCGGCGCGGGTCGGCACCGGATTGGTGATCATGGACTCCATCATCTGGGTCGCCGTGATTGCCACCTTATTGTAGGTGCGCGCCAGGCGGATCAGGTGTTTCTGGACATGGGGCAGACGGGCATCGCCGATTTCGACACCGAGATCGCCGCGCGCCACCATGATGGCGTCCGAGGCTTCGATGATGCCTTCGATCGTGCCTTCCAGAATGGCTTCGGCACGTTCGACCTTGGCCACCAGGCCCATGTCGCTACCGAGTTCATCGAGCATGCGGCGGGCTTCCTCCATGTCCTCCCGCGACCGGGGAAAGGAGATGGCAAGGTAATCGGCGCCGATGCTGACGGCAGTCTTGAGATCTTCCTTGTCCTTGTCGGTCAGTGCCGGGGCCGAGAGACCGCCACCCAGCTTGTTGATGCCCTTGCGGTTGGACAGGACACCGCCCACCGTCACCGTGCATTTGACCCGGGTGCCGACGACTTCGTCGACCTTCATCACGATCAGGCCGTCGTTCAGCAGCAGGATGTCGTCTTTCTTGACGTCACGGGGTAGCGGCTCATAGCTGCAGCCCACCTGTGTTTCATCGCCCTCATCGGCAGGAAATGCGGTGTCCAGATCGAACTTCTGGCCGACTTCAAGCAGAATTTTGCGGTTGTCCTTGAATTTCTCCACCCGGATCTTCGGGCCTTGCAGGTCAGCCAGGATGGCGACATGCCGGTTGAGTTTATGGGCGATCGAACGAACCCGTTCGGCGCGCGCACGGTGCTCGTCAGCGGTGCCGTGAGAGAAATTGAGGCGGACCACATCGGCGCCGGCGCGCAGGACTTTTTCCAGTACCTCGGGTGATTCCGAGGCCGGCCCCAGCGTGGCGATGATTTTGGTGCGGCGGAAAACTTTTGACATAGAAACCCACTATCCGGTGTGCGTAGGGCCACAACTGGGTGGCCCTACTGGTGAACGACTTGCTTGGATGAGGAACCCGCGTTTACTTCGCGTTCATCAGCGCGACGGTGGTGTCCAGCATGCGATTGGAGAAGCCCCATTCGTTGTCGTACCAGGACAGAACCTTGACGAGGTTGCCGATCACTTGAGTCTGGGTGGCGTCGAAATTCGACGACGTGGTGGTATGGTTGAAGTCGCTCGACACCAGCGGCTCGACGTTATACCCCAGGATGCCCTTCAGTGCCCCCTCGGACGCTTCCTTGAGGATGGCGTTGACTTCATCCTTGTTGGTGTCGCGGCTGGCGATGAAGGTCAGATCAACTACCGAAACGTTGGCGGTCGGGACACGAATCGCGAAACCGGACAGCTTGCCGTTCAGTTCC
>CAYFNI010000006.1:0-19098 GCA_964344495.1 uncultured Methylococcus sp. | reverse complement strand
TCAGTTCCGGCAGCACCAGACCCACCGCCTGAGCGGCGCCGGTCTTGGTCGGGATCATGTTCAGCGCGGCGGCGCGAGCGCGGTACATGTCGCTGTGGTACACGTCGGTCAGAACCTGATCGTTGGTGTAGGAATGGATGGTGGTCATCAGGCCGGAGACCAGGCCCAGCTTGGCATGCAGCGGTTGAACCAGCGGCGCCAGGCAGTTGGTCGTGCAGGATGCGTTGGAGATGACCTGATCGGTGGCCTTCAGAACGCCGTGGTTGACACCGTAGACGATAGTCGCGTCAGCGGCATTGCCGTCGGCCGGAGCCGAAATGATGACCTTCTTGGCGCCGGCCTGGATGTGTGCCATGCATTTTTCCTTGTTGCGGAAAATGCCGGTACATTCCAGGACCACATCGACGCCCAGAGCGCCCCACGGCAGCTTGGACGGATCGCGCTCGGAGAATGCCTTGATGGCCTTGCCATTGACGATGATGGCGCCGTCGCCGACTTCAACCGTACCATTGAAAGGGCCATGCACGGTGTCACGCTTGGTCAGGTGCGCGTTGATCTTGGCATCGCCCAGATCGTTGATCGCTACGATTTCAACGTCATTCCGTCCGGACTCAAACAGGGCTCTCAGTACATTTCGTCCGATGCGGCCATAGCCGTTGATTGCAACTTTAATCGTCATGCCTAATCTCCAATACGCTAAGTGAGGGTAACCAATCGCTCGCGAATTCCGGCTAGCATCGATCCGTGCAGCAGGCCCGGGGGTCCAAATATCGGGTCGGAAGTTTCGTGGATAAGCGAAAATCTGGGCATTGCGCCCGGCGCAGAGGCCGCAAAACAAAATTGCAGCGCACTCCGGCAAAATTGTGGCCAATATAGCAATTCAGCCCAGTTCAGTCCAGCAAAGCCTGCCTTTGTTGCCATATCCGCTACAATCGAGTACGCCGGCCACAGTGTCTGGCGCTTTTTCGTACCCCGCCCTCGATATGGGGCACATTTACCCGGTGATGACATAGCCATGACAGTTCCCCCTGCAGCGCCACTTGATCTCACGCCACCCGAATCCCTGACACCCCCCGCGCCGGTTGCCCCGGTGGCGCCCGAGCGTGCCGAGGGGCTGGTCAAGCTCGAACCTGCCAAAACTGTCGAGCTGGATCTGAAGGTCGATGCCTTTCTGCGCATCATCCTCGCCGAACAGGTCCACAGCGAGGCGTTCAAGACCAAGGTCTCCGGTGTCCATACGCTGGCCAATGAGGAGATTCGCGCGGCCGCGAGCCTTTCCAGTCGGCTGCTGCAACAACCGGTGCGAGCCATGAATGCCGGCCTGTACGATGCCGGATCCAGCCTGTCACGTTCATTGCTGGATTTGCGGCAGCGAGTGGAAGCCCTGGATCCTTCCCGCAAGCCGCACTTGCTGCAGCCGAAAAAGCTGCTCGGGCTGATCCCCTGGGGCAGCCATCTGCAGGACTATTTCCGCCAGTACGAGTCGGCTCAGTCGCATCTTGATGCCATCATCAAGGCGCTCTACAACGGTCAGGATGAACTGCGCAAGGACAACGCCGCAGTCGAGGAAGAAAAGGTCAACGCCTGGCGCATCATGGAGCGACTGGAGGAATACATCTATCTCGGCAAGAAAATCGATGCGGCGATCAGCGCCCAGCTCGAAGCGCTGGAGGTCAGCGATCCGGAAAAGGCCCGGGTCGTAAGGGAGGAGTTGCTGTTCTACGTGCGGCAGAAAGTTCAGGATCTGCTGACCCAGCTGGCGGTCATGGTGCAGGGTTATCTGGCGATGGACATGATCCGCAAGAACAATCTGGAATTGATCAAGGGGGTTGATCGGGCCACCACCACCACGCTGTCTGCATTGCGGACAGCGGTGATCGTGGCGCAGGCACTGGCGAACCAGAAGCTGGTGCTGGACCAGATCGGCGCCTTGAACGCGACCACCGGTAATCTGATTGCGGCCACTGCCCAGCTATTGAAGCAGCAGGCTGCCACTGTGCATGAACAGGCGGCACAAGCCGCGGTCGGGCTCGACCAGCTCAAGCAGGCCTTCCAGAACATCTATCAGACCATGGACATGGTGGCGAGCTACAAGACGCAGGCGCTCGGCAATCTGCAAACGACTGTGGCCGCATTGACCCAGGAAGTCGATCAGGCGCGGCTCTATCTGGATCGTGCTCGCGAAGACGCGCAGGTCAGTGACCTTGCCGGGTAGCCGGTGGCTCCCTGGGACGCCGCCGCGCTCAGCGCGAACTCAACTTCAGGAACTTCTGGTGCAGGGTTGCGTGATCTTCCGGGCGGTCGGGATCATGGATGATGCACTCCACCGGGCAGACCCGCAGGCATTGCGGCGCGGCGTGATGGCCAACGCACTCCGTGCAGAAATCGGGGTCGATCTGATAGATCAGTTCGCCCTCCGAGATGGCGCCGTTCGGGCACTCCGGCTCGCAGACATCACAGTTGATGCACTCGTTGGTAATCAGCAATGCCATGGGAGGAACCTCAACAGGGGGGGGAGCGGTGTTTGAGCGCCAGCGCCGTGTGGACCGCTTCCGGAACAAAGGCCGAGACATCGCCGCCAAACCGGGCAATCTCGCGAATCAGTGACGACGAAATGAAGGCATAGCGCTCACCCGGCGTCATGAATACGGTTTCGATCTCCGGGCCCAAATGGCGGTTCATGCCGGCCAGCTGGAATTCGAACTCGAAGTCCGACACTGCCCGCAAGCCGCGCAGAATGACCTGGCTGCCGGTTGCACGCGCGCACTCGACCAGCAGTGTGTCGAAGCCCAGGACCTCGACCTGCGGGATGGAGCTCAAGGCCTCGCGTGCGAGGGCAACCCGCTCTTCCAGCGTGAATAGCGGCGTCTTGTTGCGGTTTTCGGCCACGGCGACCACCACCCGCTCGAACATCCGCGCCGCCCGTCCGGCCAGATCGATATGGCCATTGGTGATCGGGTCGAAGGTCCCGGGGTAGATTGCCGTGATGCTCATGATTCAGTCTGTGCGTGTCGTTGATAAAGGCTGTAGGCCACCTCGCCGGCTTCGCCGTGACGAAGTCTGTGCCAGTGGAGCGGCAAGGCATCAAGCCGTCGTTCGCGTTCAAACTCCAGATAGATCAGCGCCTGGGGTGCCAGCCAGCCTCGCTGTTCCAGCAGGCCGCAGAGCGGCTCCAGCCACCCGCGCCGGAATGGCGGGTCGAGAAAGACCAGATCAAACGCTTCGGCCGGACCCATCAGAAACGGTCGCGCCTGCGCATGAATGACGTGCACCTGATCGGCTTCCAGCAGGGCGCAGTTTTGGCGCAAGGCCGCACAGACCCGCTCGGCCGCGTCCACTTGCACCACCCGGGCAGCGCCGCGTGACGCGGCCTCGAAACCGAGTGCACCGCTACCCGCAAAGAGATCGAGGCAACGGGCTCCTTCGACATCGTCGCGCAGCCAGTTGAACAGCGTTTCCCGCACCCGATCGGGCGTAGGGCGCAGACCTTCTGCATCCGGAAACCGCAGCCGCCGGCTGCGGAATGTGCCGGCGATGATGCGGATTTCATTGCGGTGGGCACTGGATCGGGTCATTGGCGGGCGATGGCTGGCGCCGGTCATGTGGGCTTACTGGGCACCGCCGCCGACCAGAACCGTCTGCAGCGTGCCCATGTTCACGCGTGCCTTGAACGCACGCTTCACATCCTCCCGCGTGACGGCCTGCACCTTTTGGGTAAAGCGGTTGAGGTAGTCGAGCGGACGGTTGAAGAAGCCGATCGAGGCCACTTCGGTCGCCAGTTTCTGGTTGCTGTCGAGTCGCAGTACGAACCCGCCGACGATGTTTTTCTTCGCGGCATCGAGTTCCTGCTCGGTCGGGCCCTGCTCGATGAAGTCCTGCACGGTCTTGAGAGCGACCTGCAGCGCTTCCTGAGCCTGCGCATTCCGGGTCTGCAGGCCGATCTCGAAGGGGCCGGTGACCCGCATCGGAATGAAATAACTGTAGGCACTGTAGGCAAAGCCCCGTTTTTCGCGGACCTCTTCCATGATGCGCGAGACCAGTCCGCTGCCGCCGAGTACATGATTGCCGACGTACAGCGGGAAATAGTCGGGATCATTGATCTTCATGCCCGCCACGCCGGCATAGACATGGGTCTGTTCTGAGGGGTAGGCGGTCTTGAACGTTTCCGGACCGGTTTTCGCGGCGGGATCAGGCAGCGGGGGCAGTGCCTCGCCCTCCGGCAGGTCGGCCAGCAGTTGTTCGGCCATGGATTCCGCCGCGGCCCGTTGCACATCGCCCACAATGACGACGATGCCGTTTTTCACGGTGTAGGTCTGGCGGTGGAAGTCGACCAGTTCGGTTCGGGTCAGCTTTTCGACCGTGTCCTTCACGCCTTCCGGCGGATGGGCATAGGGGTGTTGTCCGTACAGGGCGTTCATGAAGGCAATTTCGGCAATTTCGCCGGGGTCTTCACCCTGCTGCTTGATCGCGATCAGCGTGCGGTTCTTTTCGCGTTCGAAATCCTTGGCTTCGAAGCGCGGATGGGCGAGGACCGTCTTGGCGGTGTCCAGTGCCACGGCCAGCTTTTCCGGGTGGGTCAGGCTGCGCAGGGTGACATAGGCGGAGTCGCGCCCGGCGCCCGCCCCCAGCAGGGCGCCGACCCGTTCGAGTCGCTGGGCGATGGCGTCGGCGTCCCAGTCACCCGCACCGGTATCGAGCATGCCCGAGGTGAGGCTGGCCAGGCCGTAGCGGTCGCCATCACGGGCGCTGCCGGCATCGAAGACGATGCGGACGTCAACCAGCGGCAGGCCTTCGGTCGGCACGAAGTAGACGCGTCCGCCGCGGGAGGTGGTCCAGTGCTGGATGTCGGGCACGGCCCAGGCATTGAGGCTGGCGGCCAGCAGGCACAGGCCGAGCCAGAGCGGAGTCATGGATTTGAATGCGGTCTTAGCGGACATGGCCACCTCCCATGGCTGCGGCTTCAGGCGCCGGTGCCCCTTCGGGCAACGGCAGAGGGTCCAGATGGGCAACGGTCAGATGCTCATCGACCAGGTATTTGCGCGCGACGGCCTGAACCTGCTCCGCCGTCACGGCGTTGACCCGCTCGACGTATTCCTGCAGCTTTTTCCAGTTCAGGCCGACCGTTTCGGCCGTCCCCAACTGCATCGCCTGGTAGAACATCGAGTCCAGCTGATACACATGGCTGGCCAAGACCTGAGCCTTCACGCGCTCCAGTTCGTCGGCGGCAATCGGCTCGTCGCGCAGGGTGCGCACTTCCGCCTGAAGGGCGGCTTCCAGCTCGGCCAGTGTCTTGCCCTGCACCGGAGTGCCTTCCAGGGTAAACAGGTTCGAGAAGCGCGAATACAGATCGTATCCGGCACCGGCGCCGGCAGCGATCTGCTGCCCGCGAACCAGACGGCTGGAGAGACGCGCACTGTTGCCGCCATCAAGAATGCCGGCCGCCACTTCCAGTGCATAGGCTTCCGTTTCGTCCGGAGCGGTTTTCAGTGACGGGGTCTTGTAGCCCATGACCAGCGTCGGCAATTTTGCCGGCACTTTCACGGTCAGCCGGCGCTGTCCGAGTTGCTCGACTTCCGTCTGCGGCTTGGCAGGGGGCAGTTCGCTGCGCTTGAGTGGGCCAAAAAATTTCTTTGCCTGCTGAAAGACCACGTCGGGCTGAACATCGCCGACCACGACCAGCGTGGCATTGTTGGGGGCATACCAGAGGCCATACCAGCGCTTGAGGTCGTCCAGCGTCAGGCCGGCCACATCGTCGGGCCAACCGATGACCGGGTTCCGGTAGGGGCTGTTGCTGTAGGCCACGGCCTCGAAATGCTCCTGCATCTTGGCGCGCGGCTGGTCGTCGGTGCGCAGGCGGCGCTCCTCAAGCACCACCTGGTGCTCCTTGGCGAACTCGGCCTCGATCAGTTTCAGGTGCCGCATGCGGTCGGCCTCCAGTTCGAAGCTGACCGGCAGGCGTGACTTTTCGAGTGTCTGGAAATAGGCGGTGTAATCCTGCCCGGTGAAGGCGTTTTCGCGCCCCCCGTTTGCTGCGATAATGCGGGAAAACTCGCCCGGCGGATGTTTTTGCGTACCCTTGAACATCATGTGCTCAAGCATGTGGGAGAGGCCGGTGATGCCGCCATATTCGCTGCTGGCGCCGACCTTGTACCAGACCTGCGACACCACGGCGGGTGCCCGGTGGTCTTCCTGAACCAGAATTTTCAGGCCATTATCGAGCCTGAATTCGTGCACCTGAGGCTCTGCCGCCACGGCGGGCAAGGGCAGCGCCAGCAGGATGATGCGGAGTCCGCGAAACAACATGTGACAGTCTCCCTGAGTGGGTTAGCTCGCGACGGGGGTGCCCGCCAGCCAGCGGAACATTGTAAACGAAAGGCATTGCCCATCATGACTTCGACAACGTCGACGCTGAAACATCCCCCGCTCTGGAAAGCGTATCTCGGCCTCTGCAAGCTGCGAGTGGTCGGTGCCATCGTTTTTACGGCGGTGATCGGCATGTTTCTCGCTGTCCCGGAACTGCCGCCTCTGGCGGAAACCGTGTGGGGAGCACTGGGCATCGGCTTGGCGGCGGCGTCGGCGGCGGCGCTCAACCATGTTTACGATCGCGAGATCGACAGCAAGATGGGGCGCACGGAAGACCGACCGCTCCCGCAGGCACAACTCGAGCCGCGTCAGGCGAATACCTTCGCGCTGATCTTGTGCGTCATCTCCATGCTGATCCTGACGTTCGGCGTCAATCCGCTGACTGCTGTGCTGACCTTCGTGTCCCTGATCGGCTATGCCGTGATTTACACCCGCTACCTGAAGCGTGTCACGACCCAGAACATCGTCATCGGTGGCGCGGCCGGGGCGGCCCCGCCGGTACTGGGATGGTGCGCCGTGACCGGCACCGTTGATCCGCATGCGCTGTTGCTGTTCCTGCTGATCTTCATCTGGACCCCGCCGCATTTCTGGCCGCTGGCGCTGGCCAAAAAGGATGAGTACCGGCTGGCCGACATGCCGATGCTGCCGGTCATCTATGGTGACGACGTGACCAAGCTGCACATTCTGCTGTACACCATCCTGCTGTTCATCTGCAGCCTGTTGCCCTACCTGACCGGCATGAGCGGTCCGGTCTATCTGCTGGCGGCCGTGCTGCTCGGGCTGGGTTTCCTGTACTACGCCATCCGGCTGAAACGTGCCCGTGACAACGCGCTGGCGATGCGGACCTTCGGCTATTCGCTCCTCTATCTGGCCGGTATCTTCACCGCGCTGCTGGTCGATCATTACCTTCCGCGCTAGGCGTCCGGCCGGCGTTCACCCCTGCGGCTCGGTCCGCTCGGTCTTTTTCTTCAAATTTGTCATGCTGCATCATCCGGTCCGCAAGAAAATCGTGCGCCGTTCAGCCGGCCAGTCGCAGTCAGCTCTGGCGGCGCTACCGCCGCTGTTGCAGCGGCTGTATGCCAGCCGCGACATCCGATCCGAAACGGAACTGGACCGAACCCTCGCGCAGTTGCCGCCGCCCCAGCGGTTGTCGGGCATGGCGGCGATGGTCGGGCAGCTCCGCGCGGCGATTCACGAGGATCGCAGGCTGCTGGTGATCGGTGATTACGACGCCGATGGCGCGACCGCAACGGCGGTTGCCGTGCGCGGATTGAGGGCAATGGGATTGCGACAGGTCGACTATTTGGTCCCCAACCGCTTCGAATACGGCTATGGACTGACGCCCGAGATTGTCAGTCTGGCTGCGCCGCGCCAGCCGGACATCCTGCTGACCGTGGATAACGGCATTTCCAGCCATGAGGGCGTGGCGGCAGCCCGGGCGCAGGGGATGCGGGTACTGGTCACCGACCATCATCTGCCGGGCAGTTCGCTGCCGGAGGCGGATGCCATCGTGAACCCGAATGTGCCTGGCGACGACTTTCCCAGCCGCTCGCTGGCCGGCGTCGGGGTGATGTTCTACGTGCTGATGGCGTTGCGTCAGGTGTTGCGGGCCGACGGGTATTTCCAGCGCCATCAGCAGCCGGAACCCAATCTGGGCCTGCTGCTGGATCTGGTGGCGCTGGGTACGGTCGCGGATGTGGTGCCGCTGGATCAGGTCAACCGCATTCTGGTGCATCAGGGTTTGCAGCGCATCCGGGCCGGGCAGGCGCAACCCGGGGTGCTGGCCCTGCTGGAGGTGGCCGGACGCAAGCCGCACCAGACCACGGCGGCGGACCTCGGCTTCTTTGCCGGCCCGCGACTGAATGCGGCGGGTCGTCTGGACGACATGAGTCTGGGGATCGAGTGTCTGCTGACTGACCAGCCCGACAGCGCGCGGGCGATGGCCGCCGAACTGAACGACCTTAACCGCGAGCGGCGTGGCATCGAGGACCAGATGCGCAAGGAGGCGCTCGCCGCCGTGGAATCGCTCGACCCTGGTCTGCTTGGCGCGCGAGCGGCGCTGAGCCTGTTCCGGGACGACTGGCATCAGGGCGTGGTGGGGCTGGTGGCATCGCGCATCAAGGATCGCCTGCACCGGCCCGTGATCGCCTTTGCCCCTGCCGATCATCAGCCGGATCAGATCAAAGGCTCGGCCCGCTCCATCCCTGGTATTCATATCCGCGATGTGCTGGCGGATGTCGCTGCACGTCATCCGGGTTTGCTCAGCCGCTTTGGCGGCCACGCCATGGCGGCCGGCCTGACACTGCAGCGCGATCAGTTCGAGCGTTTCGCCGCCGCCTTTGAGGCTGAGGTGCAACGCTGTGCGGACGACGTCGATCTGGAACACGCCGTCCTCACCGATGGGCCGCTGGCGGATCGCGAATTGGCGTTACCGACCGCGGAACTGCTCGCTGCGGCGGGTCCGTGGGGGCAGGGGTTCCCCGAGCCGCTGTTTGACGGCGATTTCACCGTGGCCGGCAGCCGTATTGTCGGGGAACGGCATTTGAAGCTGGTGCTCAAGCCGATGGGGGGGCAGCAGCTGGTTGATGCCATCGTCTTCAGTGTCGATCAGCCCGAGCACTGGTTGCGGTGTCAGGCGATTCGCGCTGCGTTCCGTCTGGATGTCAATGAATACCGCGACACGCGAAATCTGCAACTTCGTATCGAGTATATGGAATCTCGCGATTCCGCCTGAAGAAGGGGTATGGCGGGGGGTGGGCCTCAAGTATCCGGCTGGATGCCGGCGCACGCCTCGGTTAGTATGTCGCGCCGACCGATTTGACCAAAAACGATTCCAACGACGAGTATCCTCTGGAGGTTACCCATGTTTATAAGAAGGTCAGGCCTGATCCTGGCAGTCCTCGTTCTGGCCGGCTGCACCACTTACAGTTATAACCCCAATCTTGGAGGATTCCATGGCGGTGGCTGTTGCTGGGGTGGCGGTGGTTGGGGACATTCAAATGTCTTTGTAGCCAACAATCACAACTTCTACCACCCTGGTAGAAACTGGTAATGGTCGTTCATTTCTGTCATACGAGGTTTAACATGCGCCGATTGTTTATTGCTCTACTGGCCGGGCTGGCAGCAGGCCCCACCCTGGCAGCGTCCGTCGACAGCGCCAGCGTCATTTCCAAGCTGGATCCTGCCTGGCAGGAACTGGAAAACAAGACTGCCAAGCTGATCGGTCGGGATAGCCAGCACGCCATGGTCGACATGGCCTACGCCGAAGTGGCGATCGACGCCTGCCCCGGCCTGACGGCCAACAAGGCGGCATTCGACAAGGGATTCGAGGGACTCTCCTCCGATCCGCTGAAAAAACGCAAGCCGGAAGAACAGCGGCCGTTCGAGCATCAGGTCATGGCCTTTTTTGGTGTGTACACCGGGCTCATCCTGTCCGAGAGCTTCATCGACCGCGATGCGTTCTGCAAGGATGTGGCAGGGGTCCAGTCCCGCAAGGGCGGTCCCAGCCAGTATTGGGTTGCCAAGTAGGTCGCTGAAGGACGGGTCAGTTTACCCCGCCTGGGGCACCAGTCCTCTATTCAGTACAGAATGTTGAGGCGGGCTCAAAAAAAGCCGGATTTCGTACGAAATCCGGCTTTTTTGCGTGATTCGTCAGGGCGTAGTGGTCGGTTTGGCGGCGTCGGTGGGCGCTGTGCCGGTCGTCGCTGCCGAGCCTGTCGCCGGCGTCGTGGCAGGTGTGGTCGTGCTGGTGCTGGTCTTGCTGGAATCAGAGGATGACCCCGACGCCTTTTTGGCGATGCGCATGGCGGCAAACGGCAGGCAGCCGCTCAGAGCGATCATCAGGGTCAGGGTGAGCAGCCAGCGGGCTGCGGAAATGGCAGAGTTTTTCATGGTTGTGCGATCCGGAGTTGAGTGAACGGAATGTCTATACGTATCCGTACACTACACGGCTTTATGGTTGGCGCATAGATGGCCGTGAGGCACCGGCTCGGCTTTCCCGAATCGAGGACAGATGAAATCCGCTGCCCGTCACCCCCGAGGCGGCACATCCCGACATGCCGGGCCGGTATACAACTGCCGCGGGCGTCCAATCCGGTGTTCGGGGTCGGAGATCATTTCATCCCAATGGGCGATCCAGCCGACCGTGCGGCCCATGGCAAACATCGCGGTGAACAGGTTGGTCGGGATGCCTAGCGCGTGCAGGACGATGCCGGAGTAGAAATCCACATTCGGATACAGCTTCTTTTCGATGAAGTAGTCATCCTCCAGCGCGATGCGTTCCAGTTCCAGTGCCAGCTTGAACAACGGGTTGTCCTGCAGGTCCAGTTCGGTCAGCACTTCATGGCAGGTGCTGCGCATCAGTTTGGCGCGAGGGTCATGATTCTTGTAGACCCGATGCCCGAAGCCCATGAGCCGGAAGGGATCCTGGCGGTCCTTGGCCCGGTTGATGAATTCAGGAATGCGCGAGACATCGCCGATCATCTTCAGCATGTTGAGCACCGACTCGTTGGCGCCCCCGTGGGCAGCGCCCCACAGGCAGGCGATGCCGGCCGCTACGCAGGCGAACGGATTGGCGCCGCTGGAGCCGGCCAGCCGCACGGTCGAAGTCGAGGCATTTTGTTCGTGATCGGCATGCAGGATCAGGATGCGATCCAGTGCCCGGACCAGTACCGGGTTCGCCTGATAATCGTCGCAGGGCGTAGCGTGCATCATGCGGAGGAAATTTTCGACGTAACCGAGTTTGTTCTGCGGGTACATGAACGGCATGCCAGAACTGTATTTGTGGCACATCGCGACAATCGTCGGCACCTTGGCGATCAGTCGCACGGCAAACAGATCCCGATCTGCCTTCGAACGGATGTCGAGGGCTTCGTGATAGAACGCGGACAGCGCGCCCACCACCCCGACCATGATGGCCATCGGGTGTGCGTCGCGGCGGAATCCTTTGAAGAAGTTTGAAAGCTGATCGTGCACCATGGTGTGCATGGTGACGTCGTAGTCGAACTTGGCCATCTGGGCGGCGTCAGGCAATTCGCCGTTGAGAATCAGGTAGCAGACCTCAAGGAATGTGCACTGTTCGGCCAGTTGTTCGATGGGGTAGCCGCGATAGAGCAGGATGCCCTTTTCCCCGTCGATGAAGGTGATGGCCGACCGGCAGCTGGCGGTGGAGTTGAATCCCGGGTCATAGGTGAAGAGCCCCGTGTTTCTGTAGAGCGACTGCACATCCACGACGTCCGGCCCCAGTGTGCCGCCTAGCATAGGCAGTTGGCACAAAGTTTCGTCGTCAAGATTCAGGCTGAGGCTGTCTCGGTTGGCCATGGGGTGTTCCTCGTGTAGTCAGAGCGAGCGACCGACTGCTGTGGCGGCGGCGCAGGGTGTGGTCGTCGCAGATCGGGGTTCCGGGTTGATTCAGTCCGGGTGATGCAGCCAGCGCGTGTCAATCCTCCAATTGATGGACGGATTTGATGATCGCCCAGACCAGCAAAATCACGCTCAAGATCATGGAGCCGATGACAATCGAACTCAGCATATCCATGGTTAATCCTCGTTTTGAATGGATGACCGCTTAACGATGAACGCGTTTGCTGCCCGGCGCCAGCCGTCAGACGGCAGAATGATTGTTTCCTGATTGTGAGTAATATTTGTTGATGCCATTGATTGGTGCGCTAAAAGTGTCAATCTGGCGCGCATGTCTGGGTCCGGGGCGTTGGCTCCCCCGGCATGAGCGCCGTTGGGTGGCCCTGCGGGCGGGGTGCGTTTGAGTCAGGCCGAGGCGCTGCAAGCCGGGCGTGGAAGGGGCTTCAGCGGCAAAATACAGGGAGTGACCCATCCGGGATCGGTGGGGGTGATGGGCGGGTAGTGGACAGAGTTGGCCAGTTTTTTGCTGCTTTATTCGTGAGTGAAACCCGCGTTAAGCGCTCTTCATCGGGAGGTTGGCCATGACAACGTTACATGTGTTCTTTACCCTGCTGCTGTTTTTCCCCCTCTGGTTCCTGATCGATCCCGTGCTTCAGACCCGCTCCGCGGTACTGAATCATCTTTACATGCTGGGTCTGTTGTTGGGGTCTAGTCGTCTGGTGGCGCTACTTGCCGTTTGACGCGCAATAACGCAGCTGCCTGGGAGCCGGACAGGCGGGATCGTGCCGAGATATGCCTGGGATTACCTGGCTTTGATGGAGGGGTGCGTGGCGTGACCCGCGCTCACGCATTCTTCGGGTTGGGTGTTTACTCCAAAATCCGCTGCCGGTTCAGGATTTTCCGGTCTTCACGCACCGGGGTCAGGTTAACGCAGCACGCTATTGCCACCATCCGCGTCATTCCCTAGGCAAGCGATCCCGCCCTCAGTACGGGACTCGGTCCGGCTTCTGCCGGTACTGCTTCCAGATGTCCACGGCCTCCTCACGCAGCAGGCCGATCATGGGGATGGAACGTTGCCCGGCCGGAAGGGCAAGTTGCCGATAGATGAACCGGTCATCGAAGTCGCCATAGCGCAACGCATCGTCCACCGTTGCGGCGAAGTAAATGCACTCGATATCGGCCCAGAACGCGGCGGCCAGACACATCGGGCAGGGTTCCGCCGAGCTGTAGAGAACACAGCCAGTCAGCTTGAAGTGCTGCAGCGTGATGCAGGCGAGGCGTATGGCTTCCATCTCTGCGTGCCAGGTCGGGTCATGGCTAGCCACAACACGGTTCATGCCTTCGCTGACAATCTTGCCGTCCTTGACGATCAGGGCACCGAATACGCCGCCAGTGCAATACTCGAGGGCGGCCCGCGCAGACAGTGCGATGGCACGGCGCAGGAACGCCTCATGCGCGGCGGGGTCAGGCGTGTCCTGCGACATGGCACGGACGCAGGCATCGCCGCGATGATGCGCTCAAAAATCGCCCCTCACGGGTGCCTGCGGGATCTGCGGGCTCACGCTGCGGGTCCCGAAGGCCGGCCCGCGGGCGCAGTGCCCGATGCCGGCCGTCAGGCATCGCATGGCTCTGTCACTTCTGGCTCAGCACCCACTGCACCAGCTTCTTGGCCTCTTCGGGTGTCACTGCATTGGGTGGCATGGCCATGCCGCCCCACACCCCGCCACCGCCTTTCATGACCTTTTGCGCCAGCTGATCGACGACATCCTGACCGGCGTATTTCTTTGCCACGTCCTTGTAGGCCGGGCCGACAATGGCCTTGTCCACGCTATGGCAGCCCAGACAGCCCTTGCTTTTGGCGAGCGCCTCATCGGCAAACGCCGGTTGCGAGAGACCCAACACGACACACGATGCAACAAGCCAGGTTGATGTTTTCATTGCGATATCCTCACGGTTTGATGGTGATCATATTCCAGACTGGGTGAACCTTGGCGAAGCCAGTCGTCCGACAGGTTCAGCGAATCGTTTTCAGTTTCTGCAGCGTTCTCAGGTCCCATACCTCCCCTTCGCGTGCGTTATGGCAGTCGAACGTGGCGCCGATGTCGTCCATGCACTGCCGGGCCACGGTCAGTTTGTGGTCGATGTCACGGTCGCTGTGCCCCGGGTCGTGGTGAAACAGAAAGAGTGTCCGGGCACCGGACCGGGCCGCGAGCCGCACCGCCTGACTGACGCTCGAATGACCCCAGCGTTCCCGTTGCGGGTATTCGTCATCAAAGTAGGAGGTGTCATGGATCAGCACCGTCACCCCGTGCAGAAATTCAGCCAGCCGAGCGAGGTAGGCATCATCGCTCGCCCGCTCGCCCAGTTCATTGTCCGTGATGTAGGCCAGCGAGGCGCCTGCGTAATCCACCCGATAGCCCAGACAGTGCCCCGGGTGATCCAATCGCAGGGCCTTGAGGGAAATGCCATCGAAACAATGCTCGCCAGCCTCGATGTCGTCGATGCGGACATCTGCCTGAAAACTGTCCGGCCGAATCGGGAAATAGATGCCGTTCATCTGCCCCTCGATGAGGCTCCGGAACGACAACTCGCCTTGCGGCGGGCCCATCAGGCTGATCCGGTTCTGGGGCCGGAACAGCGGCTGGAAAAAAGGCAGGCAATTCAGATGATCCCAATGCGGGTGGGTGAAGAATAACCGGCCATCAAACTGGCCATCATGTTGGCTCATGAGATACCGGGAGAGATTGCGGAGCCCGGTTCCGGCATCGAATACAAATTGCCGCTGATGACCCATCATCAGGCCGATCGACGACGTGTTGCCGCCATACTTCAGGTACCGCCGGCCGCTGACCGGCAACGTACCCCGGACCCCCCAGAAATACAGCTGGAAGCGCCCGGCCTGCTGGATCGCCTGCACCAGCGTTGGCCAGCCGAAGTCCTTGGCCAGCACCTCGTCCGCACCCAGGGCATAGGCCTGTTCGACGGCGGCGGGCTGATCCGATGGGACGAGGACAATGACAGGCGCTCCCACGGGCGACGGGCAGGCCCTGAACTCCGCCAGCGCCGTCGGGCCTTGTTCGCCCAGACTCTCAAAGTCCAGCACGATGGCAGACGCCGGCTTGCCCACGGACGCCTGGATGGGCGCATCGGGATCGAGCGGCACCAGTCGGTAAGGCGATGCCGCAGCGCCGAGAGCGAGCCGCGACAGCAGGTCATTGTCCCGAGTCAGACAGAACAGATCGGTTGTGCCGGTCGCCATTAGGGGGTCTCACGGATCATGCTGTGCCCTCGGGTGAATTCTGCCGGGCCTCTGCCGCGGCTTGATCAGGAGTCTTCAAACCGCAAAAGTCGGTCGCCTTGCGCATGATCGACTCGTAGTTCATGAAATCATCGACCACGGGATCATCCAGGCTGTAGACCTCCAGCGGCCGGGTCTGGCCCTTCAGCTGAAAATCGCCCGCCAGCTTGAAGGGCCAGTCCTGGGTGCAGGCGGCCCGGACCGCATCGCTCATCGCCAGCGCCTTGCCGACCGCACGGGTGGAAGCCTCCAGCCGCGCCGCCAGGTTCACGGTGTCACCCAGCACGGTGTAATCCATTTTGGTGGATGAGCCGATGTTGCCCTGAATCACCGGTCCCTTGCTCAGGCCGATGCCGCAGTAAAGCAGCCCCTGCAGGCAGCAACCGTCGGCCGATTCCCGCAACCCCTGCAAGGCCACCAGAATCTCCAGACAGGCTGCCACCGCGGCATCGGTTCGCTCCGGCGGGAAATGGGCAACGACACAATCCCCCACGTACTTGGTCACCTCACCGCCGTGTTTCACGATCGTGGTGGAGCTCAGTTCGAGGAACAGATTGACCAGTTCGGCCACTTCCTCGACCGGGTACAGGTTCGATAAATGGGAAAAGGCGACAATATCGGCGAACAGCACGACTGCCTCGGTTTTCCGAACCGGAACCGTCAGCGGATTGATGCCCTCGGTCAGGAATCCCAGCACGGCCGGCTGGGTGTAGCGTTCAATGATGCGGTGCGACTCGGTGATGTTTTCCAGCATGATGCGGATGGCTTCGAGCAGCAGGTCGCCGGTACCGTCCAGCCGTACCGTACGCATCGACCACTTGGCGAAGTAGCGTTCCTTCACATTGTGCTCGGCTTTCAGGATCAGGATGTCCCGGTGTCGCACATCGCCGCGGATGCGGTTCAGCACCCGATCCACGTTCTCCGGTTCGCCCTCGATGATCTGAAAGAAGAATTCATGCGCCGACAGCAAAACGCCGGTCACGCCGACCTTGGCATTGTTGACCGTGGATTTGCGGCCGATCTCCTCGACCTCCTCGGCGCTCAGCTTTCGAGTCGTCGTGCTGATATACATGATTCGCTTCATGGTTTTCTCCTCAGCTTACCGTCGGGTTTCGTCCCGTTTCTCATCTTGGCTGACGTGCCATGGCCTTTTCAGAGGTCTATCCCGCACCTCGCATACTCGGGGTCGCCATCATCATGGACTCCGGTACTGTCGCTTTAGTTCACGCCAACGAATCAGTAAATGCGCCTGTCGCCCGAGTTACATTAACGCGACCGCTTCAGCCGCTCGCTCGCCTGCTGTCGAATCGCCTTGGCCAGACTGCTCGAACCAACCGACAGCGCCTCGAAATCCTCGCGGGCAAACACCGTCAGCTCGCACGGCGTCAGGCAGCGAACGGTTGCGGTTCGCTTGGATTGCTTGAACAGGGCCACCTCACCGAACAGATCACCGGGCGCCAACTCGCCGACCCGCTTGCCATTGCGCAGCACTTCCAGCTGCCCGGAGCGGAGCACATAGGCGGTATCGCCGACCTCGCCCTGACGGATGATTTCATCCCCTGCCTCGAAGTGCAGCACCTGCAAACGGCTCGACATCTCCGGCGCCAATACCGCGATGTCGGCCCTGAAGGGCACATCCAGCGTCCAGTCGATGAGGATGCGCAGGTTGCGTTCCAGGCCCGGCATCGTCATCAGGTTGCTGATGCGCGAGCAGAACCAGGCCGGCAGGCCGGTCGCGGTGATGCCGAGAATACGGGCAATCGACTGCCGCCCCATGTTGAAGGCGATGACAAAGCGCTGTTTGAATCGGAACACCTGCGGGTCAAATGCCTGCGAACCGGCCCACGCGTTCAGACCGGCCTGACGCCCCAGATCCATCCAGTCCGAAGTGGTCAGATAGCGGCGGCGGCCGTCGTAGCCCTCAAGCTGCTCCTCTGGCGCTGCCGCAGCCCAGACATGGTCGAACCCCTGAACCTTGAGGGTAGCGTCGGTTGGCAGCGGCCAGATCCGGGTTTCGCCATCCATGCGGATCGACGGCATCATGAAGCAACTGTTCACCACCAGACCGACCGGCTGACGCTGGTCATCGGCCAGCACCACGCTGTCCTGAGTGACCGCCTTCACCTCGACATGGTCGCAAATCGTCACCCCGGCCCGCTGCAGCGAGCGTTCCACCTGCGGCCGGATGCCCGCCTCGAAATCACTGAACGCAACGCGCGTGTCCTCGTAGAGGAGAATCTGCCAGCCCTCCGTCTCCAGCACGCCATAGGACCGCTTCGCCGTCTCCAGCATGGCCGCGATTTCCTCGGCCGTTCCGCAGGCCCGCTGGCCCGACCCGATCACCGCAAAGGTCAGCAGTCGCCGGCGTTGCTCTGGCGACTCCTCCAGTTCCGCTTTCTCGACATTGGTCATGATCTGCTTGCGGATATACAGCGCGTCGCCGACCGCATTGATCGGGCTCGCATGCGCCAGCAGACCGGGGTAGCGGTTCAGGTTCGGAATCAGGAACTGCGCCAGGATCAGCTCGTCGTAAGCCACCTCGCGGTCGTGCCCGTCGGTGGTGCGCACCGTGACGCGCCGGTCCTGGGTGTCGATAGCCTGAACCTCGCCCAGCAACACCCGCGTCTGCGGGAGAATGCGCCGGATCGGATTCACCGCATTGCCCGGCTGCATGCTGCCGCCGATCACCTCCGGCAGCAGGGGATAGAACAGCACATTCGGCTGGTCGCTGATCAGCGTCAACTCCACGTTCGTGAACTGGCCGATCAGGCGCTCGATCTTCATTGCGGCGTGAATCCCCGCCACAGTCCCCCCCACGATCACGATGCGGCTTTTCTTGTCTTTGGCTTCTGGCATGGCAAATCGTCCGGCTCCGTTGAAAAGGAAAGAAAACATCACCCCGTAGAACAGCGCATGAGACATCCAGCTTTCGGGCAGCATCGAGGCGAACATCAGGAACGCCCCAAGGAAAAACAGCGCCAGCGGTCGCAACAGAATCCCGGCCATGATCAGAATGCCCGAGGTAAACTCGACCAGCGTCATCACCAGCGTCGACACATCCGGCGGCAGCCCGAACAGGCGGATGTCATGCACGGTCAGGATGGCGATGCTCAGGTTCGGTTGCATCACCTTGTAGGCCACCGCCAGATAGAAGATGTTGATGCCGGTCAGCACCCGCATGATCGCCTGTGCCCGGGCCCGCGGCACCCGGCTCAGGTCCGTTTGCAGCTCGGCCAGGGCCGGATGCGTCGGCAGCGGCAGGAAGTAACTGCCGGGTCCCTGACACAGCAGATAAATGCCCACCCCCACCAGCGCGCCGGCATAGGCGTAGATGGCGGACTGAAAGATCAGCGTGCCGAGCAAGGCCAGCACCAGCAGGACCGCGGCGCAGACCCGGACATAAATCCCAAACAGGAACCCCACGCCGATGGCCAGCTCGACCCAGCGCAGCCATAGCATCGGCGGGAACACGCTCAGCTCCAGATCCGGCGCGAACAGCGTCGGCGAGGTCGACATCTCGACGCTGAAGCGCGGCTCAAGGCCGAAGGCCGAAGAAATCAACACCCACGCCAGACAGAAGCGAATCAGCGGCGCCACCAGATAGCCATACGACGACAGCCGCGCCTGCAGATCGGGGAACAGCTCGCGGGCGCCGGTAAAGCCCAGCCGGATCCAGCCGGCGGTGAACGCCGCGAAGCCAAGCAGCAAAAGCCCGTTGATCCAGCCCAGCGTCGACCAGAGCTCCGGCATCGGCTTGGCGGCCCATTCCTGAATTTGAGCCTCGCTCAGAATCCAGCGCTCATGCGCCAGCACCTCGGTGCAGCCGAGCCCCAGGCAGAGCAGGAGGAACAGGCGTGCCCACGGCAACCAGGCTCGAACCGCACTGTGGCGGCCCGCGCGGAGATCAGCGGGGAAGGGAGATCCGAAGGGAGAAAGCATGTGCCGTCATCCGTTTGCTTATAGTTTTTTTGGGATGTACTCAGAAATCGTAAGCTTAGAGATGCCGAACGGCAAGAGTTCCCGCGAGGGCAGTGGGGGTGTTGGTAGAGATCCGGACTGCCAATGACGGACTTGCAGGG
>CAYFNI010000005.1:29195-41823 GCA_964344495.1 uncultured Methylococcus sp. | reverse complement strand
ACCCGCCCCAAGCGAGCCGGATCGACCGCCACCGGCGGCCGCTGATGCGGCACCAGACGGACAATGGCAGACGTCACCTTGGGCGGCGGATAGAAGCTCTCCGGGTGGACCTCGAACAGCTTTTCCGCCTGACAATGGTATTGGGCCATGATGCCCAGCCGGCCGTATTCAGGGTCGCCGGGCCCTGCACACAGCCGGTCCACGACTTCCCGCTGCAGCATGAAGTGCATGTCCTGAATCTGCTCCGCCTGCTCAAACAGGTGAAACAGCAGCGGGGTCGAGATGTTGTAAGGCAAATTGCCGACCACCCGCAGCTTCTCACCGGTGCTCAACGCCGCAAAATCGAATTTCAGCGCATCCGCCTGATACAGCCGAAAGCGTTCCTGAGCCTGAAAGCGCTGCTGCAGATGGCCGACCAGATCACGATCGATCTCGATCGCATCCAGCCGTGGGCCGCGGGCCAGCAACTGGATGGTCATCGCACCCTCGCCCGGACCGATTTCTACCAGATGCTGGTCCGGATCGGGGTTGACGGCCATGACAATGCGATGCACGACCGTCTCGTCGCGCAGAAAATTCTGGCCAAAACGTTTGCGGGGGATGTGGTTCATGCAGCGAATCCGTTGGCGGAACTGGAATAGGCCACCAGATCGCGGGCGGCCTCGATGGCGGCCAGTAGACTGCCCGTCTCGGCGGCGCCGGTTCCGGCGAGATCCAGCGCCGTGCCATGATCCACCGAGGTGCGAATGATCGGCAGTCCGAGCGTGACATTCACGGCACGGCCGAAACCTAAGTGCTTGAGCACCGGCAACCCCTGATCGTGATACATCGCCAGCACCGCATCCGCACGGGCCAGATAGGGCGGCAGAAAAAGCGTATCCGCAGGCAGCGGGCCCTCTAGCCGCATGCCCTGCTGCCGCAGTCGCTCCAACACCGGGCCGATAACGCTCATCTCCTCATGCCCCAGATGACCGCCTTCACCGGCATGGGGATTGAGCCCCGCTACCAGAATCAAGGGATCTTCTATTCCGAAACGGCTGCGCAAATCGCGGTGCAGGATGCGCGTGATCCGCTCGACCCGCGCCTCAGTGATCGCCGCGCTCACCTCAGACAGAGGCAAATGCGTGGTCACCAGCGCGACCCGCAACCCCGGAGCCATGAGCAGCATGACCGGATCGCCACCGGTCAGTTCGGCGAGATATTCCGTGTGGCCCGAAAAGGCAATACCGGCATCATTGATGTTGGCCTTGCTAACGGGGCCGGTCACCAGCGCGTCACACGTCCCGTCAAGGCAGGCGCGGGTGGCTGCCGCAATGGTCTCCAGCACATAGGACGCATTATCCGGATGCAACTGGCCGGGCGTCGCATCCGCCACACGACCGACCGGCCAGAGCGGCAGATGGCCAACCGGAGCGTCTGGCAGCGGCTGGCCGGGCTGCCAGAGATCCAGCTGGACCGACCGGCCCAGTCGCCGGGCGCGAACCTCCAGCAACTCCGGATCCCCAACAACGATGGGCTTGATCGGCCCGGCGGTGGCCGCCAGAAGCACGCACAAATCAGGGCCAATGCCGCCAGGGTCCCCGGTCGTGAGGGCTATTTTCGCCATCACTTGGGGTGTTTGTGCTTGTGCGCCGCCTCCGGCGCCCCTTCGGGCGCAAGCTCCGGCACCCGGATCTCGACATAGGCCTCGTCACGAATGCGGCGCAGCCAGAGTTCGGTTTCCTCTTCGACCTTGCGCTTGAAGATTTCGTCCTGGGCCTGTTTTTTCAGCAATTCATCGGTGTCGTCAGACTCCTGACGTTCGAGCACCTGGATCAGATGCCAGCCAAACTGGCTTTGAACCGGCTCGCTGAGTTCATTGGGCTCCAGATCATTCATGGTCTGCTCGAATTCGGGTACCAGCGCGCCCGGCGCAACAAAGCCCAGATCGCCGCCCTTGACGGCCGAGCCCTTGTCGTCAGAGTTACCCCGAGCCAGATCGCCAAAATCGTCTCCGGCCTCGATCCGGGTCTTGATGGCCTCCAGCTTCTTGCGGGCATCTTCGTTGGTCATTAGCTCGTTGGGCTTGATGAGAATGTGGCGCACACGGGTTTTGGTGATGCTCTGCATCTGACTGCCGCGCTGATCGAGCAGCTTGATGATGTGAAAGCCGCTGGGACTGCGAATGGGGCCCTCGAGGTCACCCTTCTTGAGGGTCGGAACAAGATCGGCAAACAGGGTTGGCATCTCGCTCAGCTTGCGCCAGCCAAGATCGGTCTCTTTCAGCGCCTCGGACGAGTCGGATGAACTCAGAGCCGCTTTACGGAAATCGAGACCATGGCGCAGTTCGTCCAGCAGTTTCTCGGCCTTCTCGCGGGCTGCCTGGACCGCTGCCGGCGCAGCGGCCTGGGGCGTGGCAATCAGAATGTGTCCCAGCAGGTATTCCGTATTGGCATCAGCGCCGGACTTGCCGCGGGACTCAATCCAGTTCTGAACCTCGCGATCACTGATCTTGATCTGGCTGTTGACCTGACTGGATCGCAATCGCTGCTGAGCCAGTTCACCGCGAATCTGCTCCAGGAAATCAGGATACTCAATGCCCTCGGCGCGCAACGAAGCCCGCAGATCCTCGGGGGACATATTGTTTTTCTGGGCAATCTGCTGAACGGCTTGCCGCAGCGTTTCATCATCGACCCGGAGCCCAGACTTTTCCGCCAGGCTGATCTGGATTTTTTCCATGATCAGCCGGTCGAGCACCTGCCTCGCCAAGGCAATGCCGGATGGCATGTCGGTATCACTGCGCATCAGCCCCTGCCGGATGGCCATGACCTTTTTCTGCAACTCGCTTTCGAGAATCACCTCGTCTTCCACCACGGCCACGATCCGGTCCACGCCTTCGGCCTGAACAGGGGCGAAGCCCATGCCCGCCAACAATGACAGGACGACAATCCCCGAGAAGCAATGGGGCAACAGAAAAGTGCGAATGCGCGCAGTGTCCATGGTGTTTTTGAATCAGTAATCGCGATAACGGAAGCCGCTGATACTCCTTTCGAGGAACTTATCGACCTGATCGCTCAGGGTAGTCAGCCCCTTGAGCTCGAATTGCACGAAGAACGAATTGTTAGCCTGCGGCTCGCCTTCGCTGGTGACCGCGTAGATGTAGCGCCGCCCCAACAGACTGAAGCGCCAGCAGCAGGTCTCGCGCTCGAAGCCAAAAAAGCTTTCAAGGGTCACGTTGTCCAGCAGAGAGTACTGCCAGCGCCCGATTGCATACCACCCGGCCAGAACCGGCAGTCGCATCGAGACATCGGTGAGATTAAGGCATCCATCATTGTTGGTGATGTAGTTCTGTCCCGCCGAGGCCGGCAAACAGGAGTCGACATACTGATTGCGACGATACCGGTAGGCAAGGTTGAGAATCTGGTTTTGTTTGTTGTTGTACTGGAGCCCGAATTGTCCGCGCTCGAACGAATTAAAGGAGGCGTCGTATTGTCCTGCCGTATAGATGCCCCAGTTATCCGTAATAGCCCCATAAAAATCACCGACGATATTCGAGAAACTTTGGTGATAGGTATCGGGCGGCGGGCCGCCGGGCGTCACCGTCCGGTTGCTGAAATAGGCCTGATTACCCAGCGTGGCACGCAAGCGTTCGACACCGGTTTTCTGGTCGATCAAACGCGACGTCACGGCCGCCGTCAGGTCATTGGCGTCACCGATCCGGTCATAGCCGGCAAAGCGGTTCTCGCGAAACAACTGGTAATAGGTGAAGTCGTACTGGGTGGTATCAAACAGCGGAATATCCTGCTGATTGACGGTCGGAATATAAACATAAAACAGCCGCGGCTCGATGGTCTGTTGTATGGGCGTATCGCCCAACTCCAACTCACGATCAAAATACGTACCGCTGTCGAGCGACAGGATCGGCACCGTGTAGTTTTCGCTGCTGCCGGCCTGAGCGTTGACGCCGGAGGCCTGCTGGGCACTGTTCCAGTATTGGGTCGACTGCAACAGATACTGATTGAAGGCCATTGTGGCACTCGGGCGCACAAAACCGGCGCTGGTTTCGAAGGGATAGGTCACCTTGGGACGAACCAGAAACCGCTGGCCCATGGTACGTTCATTGCTGTCTGCCTGAATGGCGGCAAATTGGGTTTCGTTGGAAAACTGCAGGCCGCTGCCAAACAGTTCTTCGGAGGCCATGTGTGAAATGCGCGGCAGGTAGAAATAGGGATACTGCGACTTCGGAATACTAGGATCGATGGTCTGGAAATAATTGGCCATCCCGCTGATCGGACCGATCGGGCTGTTGTAATTCAGCGAGGCAATGCTGGGGATATTCCTGAAATCAACCATGCTGAGGCTGGATCCCAACTGGTTGAGGTAGTTGTAATCCGATACCCACTTGGCATCGACTTGCGCTGTCAAGTTTTCACTGAAGCGCGTGTTATCCTTGAACCCGAACTGGCCACGGGTCGTTTTGGTGTCTTCGTCATACGGAAGGATGTCGGCAATCACCCGCCCGCGGGAGGTTTCGTCCATGAACCGGAATTCATTCTTCAACATGAAGCCGCGCTTGCCGAGATACCGCGGTTGCACGGTGTAGTCATAATTAGCGGCCAGATTGAAATAATAGGGTACGGTGATATCGGCCCCGTTGATCTGGCTGGCCCCAAAATCCGGTGCCAGCAACCCCGAGACACGGCGCTTGTCGACCGGAAAATCCATGTATGGGGTATACATTACCGGCATATCCATGAATTCAAACCAGGCATTCTGCGCCGTACCAATACCGGTTTCCTTATTCACCTTCGCCTTGTCCGCGTGCAACACCCAGTCCTGATTGCCGGTGGGGCACGTGGTATAGCTGAAGTTTTCGTAGCGAGAAAAGGTACTGCTGTCGATATGGGTCAGCCGTGAAGTGCCACGCCCGGGTTGCGCCGGAAGGATGAACTGGCTGTTGCGGAACACACCCCGTCCCGACTCCCCGTCCATGAAGCCGGAATCACTGGCCAGGATCATGCCCTTGTCCTGGTACACCACATTGCCGTGCGCATTGACGGCACTGTTTTTCAGGTTGCGGGTAATATAGTCACCCCACAGTCGTTGGTCCGCCTTGGTCATCTCGGCCGAACCGTTGAAATTGCTGACCTCGCCATCGATCAGCTCGAAGTAGTCCGAGCGGATCTCGACCGGCGCCTTCTCCCGTGCCAGTTTTTCCTCCGGCGTCAGGATGAAATCCGCCAGTGGCGGCTTGCGCCGTTTGCCGACCTTGGGAGCGCAGCTTCTGACCCAGGGATTGGCCTGCAGCTTGCCCATCAGATTCTCGAAGCGGTCTTCATCTTCCCGCGTGATGATGCGGGATTGAGCCCAGTTCTCGGTCGACTCACCCGCTTCGCTGACAACATGGGCGACGCCGCGCGGATCGCGGCCCGTCAGCGAACAGACCCAGCCGCGATCCGGCCCCTGATCCTCACTGGGCGTGCAATGCCAGCCGGGTATCGGCGTCTTTTCCGGCACCCCCTTGGCCTCGGGGGTATCAAACGGCGCCTTGCTGCGCAGTAAATGAGGCTGATCTTCCGGTCCCGGGGCCGGGTCGGCCGCCGTCGGGTCCTCACCCAGTTCCACCCCTGAATCGGCGCTCGGTGCCGAAACCCGCCCCGTGATTGGGGTTTTGGAACCGCAAACCCACTCACCGTTCTGACCCTTGCGGGCGCAATCCCAGTCCCCGGCCGCCGCCAGCGTCCTGAGCGGAACACTTATCCAGAACGTGAAGAGCAATAGCAGCCCAAACCGCAGAAGTGCAGAATATGTCATGCCGGTCGATGGTTCAGGCGAGCACCGGGCGCTGGCCGGACCGACCGCTTGCGGAGGCAGTGGGGATGGCGGTCATGGGGCCGTGGCCGGAAAAAGCATGGTCGTCGGAAAGCGGGCTTTGTGATGAAATAACCGTTTTCGGATCCCCATTTTACCCAAACAGCGGGCTTCGGTAAGTTTTTTCTCTGCCACTGACTCACGTATTCGATGCATGCCACGGACCCCCGCCGCCAGCTCCTGCTGGACTGGCTTGAGAATGATGTCGGGCAGGCTGTGGACGACCTGCGCCCAGCCTCTTCCGATGCCAGCTTCAGACGCTATTTCCGCGTTTTCAGTGGCTCTGAGACGCACATCGCCATGGATGCGCCGCCCCCGCGCGAAAATGTCCGCCCTTTCATTGCCGTCGCCGATCGGCTGAGTCGTGTCGGTGTGCAGACCCCTGCCATCCTCGCCAGTGATGTCGAGCGGGGGTTTCTCCTGCTCAGCGACTTCGGTAACTGCAGCTACCTGGATGCCCTCACCCCGCAGACAGCGCCGGCCCTTTACGGCGACGCGCTGGATACCCTGCTATCCCTGCAGCGCGGCGTCCCGACCGAGGGGAGCGACCTGCCCCGCTATGACGAACGCCTGTTACTGACCGAACTGGGCGTCTTTCGGGAATGGTTTCTGGCGCAATGGCTCGAACTTTCGCTGTCCGAGGCCGAACAACAGGTGCTGGCATCCGCCGAACGCGTGCTGGTGGACTCTGCCCTCGAACAGCCTCGCGTCTGCGTCCACCGTGACTACCATTGCCGCAACCTGATGGTGACCGAACGGGCCAACCCTGGCGTTCTGGACTTTCAGGACGCCGTGATCGGTCCGATCACCTATGATCTGGCGTCCCTGCTGCGCGACTGCTACATCGCCTGGCCAGAGCCGCAGGTGTACGCCTGGATGGACGCGTACCGGGACCGCCTGGTGACTGCCGGTTTGCTGAGCGGCGAACAGGTCGGGCGCTTCCGTCGCTGGTTCGATCTGATGGGCCTGCAGCGCCACCTCAAGGCGGTCGGCATTTTTGCGCGACTCAAGATGCGCGACGACAAACCCGGCTACCTCAAGGATATTCCTCGCACACTCGGTTATGTCACGGCGGTCGGGCAGCAATATCCGGAACTGGCGGATTTCATCGCTCTGCTTGATCGCCGGGTCTGGCCACGACTGACTGCGGAGTCACGGGCATGAAAGCCATGATCCTGGCCGCGGGACGCGGCGAACGTCTGCGCCCCCTGACCGACCACACGCCCAAGCCGCTGTTGAAGGCGGGCGGCATATCCCTGATCGAGCACTTGATTCATGCGCTGGTGGCGGGCGGCATCACTGAACTGGTGGTCAACACCGCACATTTGGGCGAGCAGGTCGAACAGGCCCTCGGCGATGGCCACCACTTGGGTGCGGAGATCGCCTACTCGGCTGAACACGAGGCGCTGGAAACCGGCGGCGGGATTTTTCAGGCGCTGCCTCGTCTGGGACCTGACCCCTTTCTGGTAATCAACGGCGACATCGCTACCGACTTTCCGTTTGGCCAACTGAAAACTCAGCCGATTGATCTGGCCCATCTGATTCTGGTCCCGAACCCTGCCCATCATCCGAACGGCGATTTCGGTCTGGAGGGCGATCGGGTTCTGGATCAGGGCGAACCGCGTTATACCTTCGGCGGCATCGGCGTCTACCGTCCTGCCCTGTTCGAAGCCTGCTCGCCCGGGCGTTTCCCGCTGGCGCCGCTGCTGCGGACAGCGATGGCACGGGGCGCGGTCTCGGGCCATCTGCATCAAGGCCTGTGGATGGATATCGGCACTGTGGAGCGACTTCAGGCCTTCGACACCTATCTCGCCACCCGCGCCTGAGAGACTTCGTCCGGCTACCCCCCTGCGCTTTCCAGCCAGGCCAGCCACTCGCTCAGAACTACCAGCGCCCAGATGGCCCGACCATGGTCGCTGCGGCGCTGCAGATGCTCGTCCATCAACTCGGCCACCGCCTGGCGGCGCACGCCGAGCCGCTCCAGAGATGGCCGTTGCAAGGCCTCCTCCACCCACGCTCGCAAGGGCGGCTCCCGCAACCAGCGGCTCAGCGGCACTGAAAGACCCCGCTTCTTGCGGTAGACAATCTCATGCGGCAAGTAGCGCGCGGCGTATTGCTTGAGAAAGACCTTGGTCTGGATACCCTTGACCCGTGCGTCCGGCGCCAGTCCAGCCGCAAATTCCATGACCGCCTGATCGAGAAACGGTGCGCGCAGCTCCAGCGCCGAGTGCATGCTGGCACGATCAGCCTTGGTCAGCAGACCTTCCGCCAGCGAGCGCTCCAGATCGTACTGCTGAACCTGATCGAGCACGCGGTCATCGGCCTGCCCGACCCAAGGCAACAAGTCGGGCGTAACGCCCAGCCGCTCAAGCAGCGCCGGCGGCAGACTGGAATTCCAGAGGATATGGCGATCGATGCTTCCCAGCGTATCGCCCTGAACGAAGCGCTTGAGCAGAAAGGACAGGGTGACTTTCTTGTCGCTGGGCGGCCAGTGATCAACCAGACTCCGAATGACATGCCGCACTGCCGCCGGCAGACGTGCGTACCGTTCCGCAAATCCGGCGCCGAAATAGGTCGGATAGCCCCCAAACAACTCATCGGCACCCTCGCCCGACAGTGACAGCCGGATATCCTGAGCTGCCCGCTCCGAGAGCAGCGCGGTCGGAATCCAGGCCGGGTCGGCCAAGGGCTCCCCACTGGTGCGGATGACCTCCTTCAGCAGGCGCGGAATCGCTTCGGGCGTGACCCAGACCGGGACGTACTCGATGTTCAGATCGGCCGCAACCCGCTCGGCAAACGGCCCCTCATCGAACGAATCCTCACCGAAACGCAATCCGTAGGCCGTGATCGATTTGTCCGGGTGCAGACTGCGGGTGACGGCCGCGATCAGGGAGGAATCCACCCCGCCGCTCAGGAACAGCCCGACCGGTACATCGACCTCGCTCTGCCGCAGCACGGCCGCGCGAAAAAGGGTGTCGAAGGCGTCGATCGAATGATCCGTATACGGCGACACCCCTTCGCGCCAACGCCAGTAGCGACGGGTGCGGACCCCATCGCGGCTCAGTGTCACGCATTCAGCCGGACCGACCTTGACGACTCCCGCCAGCGGACTGTCCGGCGCGCTGAAATAGCCTAACTGGAGATAACGCTGCAAGGCCGGCGTATCGAGCGCGGGCATGGTCGCATCCCGCACCGCCATGGCGGCCAGCTGGGACGCGAAGGTGGCCTTTCCGTTTTCGAGCGCAAAAAAAAGCGGACGCTCGCCGGCACGATCACGGACCAGCAGCAGCTTGGCTTCGCGCGGATCCCACACAGCGATGGCAAAAGCACCGACCAGGCGCTCGACGAACGCCTCACCCAACTCCAGATACAGACCGGGAAGAACCGCCACATCGGTATCCTGCTCGACCGGCCGCCCCCGCTCCGCCAGCCACTCGCGCAAGACACCGTGGTTGTCGATCTCGCCGTTGCAGACCACCATGACGCCGGTTGCAGGGTCGACCAGCGGCTGCTCGCCACTGGTCAGGCCACGAATGGTCAGGCGCGCCATGCCGAAAATGGCGGCCGCATCGGACTTGATCCAATGCCCATCCGGCCCCCGATGGACCAGCCGGTCCAGCATGGCCGGCACCGCCGTTCCCGGTTCGGCGCCGGTCAGGCTGACCTGACCGCAGATGCCACACATATCAATGCCCTCCGGCCGGCAACAAGGTGCCGATGTAATCGTTGTCATACGTCTGGAGATGCCCTCCGTAGGGACGGGCCAAGGCCTCCAGTTGCTCACGCCGGTGACCGCGCGCCAGCAGGTAGATGGGGCGCGTCCGCGCCGCCAGATAATCTTGCTCGCGAGCCGCCGGCACCAGATGTTCCGGCCAGGGCTTGCCGGATGCCAGCGAGAACAATACGTAGTTGCTGGTCAGTTCGCGTCCGTCCTCGGTAAAGACCGTCATCGGCTTGCCGAGATAGAACGGCAGACCGTGAGGCATGCAGTGATCGCAGGCAAACTCGGTATCCGGCGGCAGATCGGCCGGCAAGGCATCCCGCAGGGCTCGCGCCGACTTGATCGCCGCATGACGGGGTACCCAGTCAAAATTCACCGTCAACAACGCCACCGGAAAAGCCAGATACGCCGACAGCGCCAACCAACGGCAGCGGCTGACATAAGCACCCAGGCCGAGCAGCACCAGGCCAGTCAGCGTCATCGCCAGGCTCGGCAGCAAGGGACCAAACCGGGTCACGACCGCGTCCGTCAACCATCGCGGCCTGACCACTGTCTCGGGGGCGATGACCCAAGCCAGAACCGGCAACGTCAGCCCCCCCGCCACCCACGCCAAGGTCAGGCCCGAGCGACGAATCAGACGCCACGCGGGGCTTTCCCGATCACTCTGCGCTTCGGCAAACACCCGCGCCACCAGTACGCCAAGGGCCACTACCCCGGTCAGGATATAGCCCGGCAGCTTGGACTGGGACAGCGAAAAAAACACCACGACGACCAGCGCCCAGACCGCAAACAGCCGATCCGGACGGCTCAGGCGACGTCGTTTCCGGTAAGCCAGACGCACGGCGCCCGGCAGGAGGATGCTCCAGGCAAAAAAGCCGCCGGCGATGATGAGTGCATAGTAGTAGAACGGCTGTGTGCGCCGGAACTCGGTCGTGGTGAAACGGGCGATAGACTCCTTCATGATCCCGTAATAGGGGAAATCCGGACACGCCAGCGAAAGCCCGACAAACCATGGCAACACCACGGCCAGAAACAGCAGGATATGCGTCGGCGCAAAAAACCGCCGTATCGCCCGCCGCTCGCCCGACACCAGCAGGAAAACCGACATCACCAGCAACGGCACCAAAAAGCCGACGGGTCCCTTGACCAGCGTGGCAACACCGGCTGCCAGCGTTGCCAGCCAATACCAGCGTCGGCGCAGAACACCGTCATGCTCCTCGGCCAAGTAGGCCGAAAAGATGGCGGCGCAGACAAAGAAAGCCAGCGTCATGTCGAAGATGACAATCCGGGAAAAGGCCATGAACAGCGGCGTGGACGCCACCACTACCAGCGCCAGCGTGGCAGTTCCAATCCCGTAGACCCGTCGGCAGAACGCGAACAACATGACCAGCAGGCCAAAGCCGAACACGGCCGACGGCAAGCGGGCAGCCCACTCGGTATTGCCGAACAGGTTCAGCGACAGGGCGACGGCCTTGAAGAAGAAAGCGGGCTTGTCGAGATAGACAGCGCCATCATAAGTCGGCACCAGCCAGCGGCCGTCCTCCATCATTTCTCGCGCTACTTCAGCATTGCGGCCCTCGTCCGGCGACAGCAACGGGAAATCGCCCAGATGGAAAAAGGTCGCCCAGGCGCTGAACAGCAAAGCGGCTATGGCGCCATGCAGGGGTTTTGAAAAGACCGATGCGAGCGTCGAGGGGATAGAGTGATGGGTGTTCAAGTGCAATGACCGGAGGTAGTTCGATCGGGCCCTGCGAGGGCGGAAGCCGGCACATGGCAGGACGCGATGAATCCTGCCCGCCAGCGGTGACTGGAAGGGGCTTCAGGGCTTGAGCGAACCGGCATGAAAAACCAGTTGCCCGAGAAAATCCTCGCCCTGCTCGGCCAGTTCGACGCGGGTCAGACAGGCCGTGCCGACCTTGATGCGAAACAGATTGGCCAACGGAATTTCCAGAATTTGTGCCAGCACCATGCGAATGATGCCGGCATGACAGACGACCAGCAGATGTTTGCCGGCATGCCGGTCGAGGATGTCTCGCCAGGCCGCCGCAACCCGTGTTCGAAACTCGGCCAGCCCTTCAGCGCCATGCGGGCGATAGGTGGTGGGATCGCGGTAAAAACGCTGCACCAGACCGGGATCGAAGCGGGTGATTTCCTCGCGGGTCTTGCCTTGCCAATCGCCAAAGCCGATTTCTTTCAGACGCTCATCCGTTTCCAGTGGAATGCCCGCCTCTTCGCTCAGCGCTTCGGCAAATGCGAGGCAGCGGCTGAGCGGCGAACTGACGATGACCTGCCAAGGTCGTTCCGTACCAATGGCCCGACGCATTTCCTGCCAGCCGGCATGACTCAGGGGATCGTCAGTCTGCCCCCGATAACGCACCCCGCCCACTGGCTCGCCATGGCGCAGAAGGTCGACCAGCGTGGTGATACGATCATCCGTAATCACGCCATCAGGCTCTCTGCAACAGGGCGCGGGCAGCGGCGACAGCGGAGCGCACCTGCTCCGGTGCGGTGCCTCCAAAGTGGTTGCGGGCCTTGACCGAACCTTCGAGCGTCAGCACCTCATACACATCGGCGTCGATCCGGTCCGAGAGCGCCTGCAACTCCTCCAGCTCGAGCGCGGCCAGATCGCGGGCAGTCTCGACACCGAGCCGCACGGCTTTGCCGACGACTTCATGGGCATCGCGGAATGGCATGCCCTTGCGCACCAGATAATCGGCCAGATCGGTCGCCGTGGCGTAGCCTTGCAGTGCAGCCCGACGCATGGCGGCATGGTTGGCCTGCAAGTGCGGCACCATGTCGGCGAAGGCACGCAGGCAATGCTTGACGGTGTCGATAGTGTCGAACAGGGGTTCCTTGTCTTCCTGGTTGTCCTTGTTGTAGGCCAGCGGCTGCCCCTTCATGAGGGTCAGGAGGCCGACCAGATGACCGAACACCCGGCCGGATTTGCCCCGCACCAGCTCCGGCACATCCGGGTTTTTCTTTTGCGGCATGATCGACGACCCGGTACAGAAGGCATCCGGCAGGTCGACAAATCCGAATTGCGCCGAGGTCCAGAGG
>CAYFNI010000005.1:0-29185 GCA_964344495.1 uncultured Methylococcus sp. | reverse complement strand
CGGCATCGAGCGAATTGGCCGCCGTCCGATCGAAACCCAGCAGCTGGGCGGTAAGATGCCGATCCAGCGGGAAAGTCGTACCGGCCAGAGCGGCCGCACCCAGCGGCATCACATTGAGGCGCTGCCGACAATCACGCAGCCGGCCATGATCGCGTTCCAGCATCTCGAACCAGGCCAGCAGGTGATGGCCAAAGCTGACCGGCTGAGCCACCTGCAAGTGGGTGAAGCCGGGCATGATCGTATCAGCCTCGCGCTCGGCCAGATCAATCAGCGCATCCTGCAATCGTCGCAGCAACCAACCGATGGCATCGACCTCGTCCCGCAGGTGCAGACGGATATCGGTCGCCACCTGATCGTTGCGCGAGCGCCCCGTGTGCAGTTTTTTGCCGACCTCGCCGATTCGCTGCGTCAGGCGCGCTTCGATGTTCATGTGGACATCTTCCAGCTGCACCGACCAGTCAAACTGGCCGCGCTCGATCTCGGTGGCGATCTCGTCAAGGCCGGCCGTGATTTGATCGCGCTCCTGCTCGGTCAGGACGCCAATTGCGGCCAGCATGGTGGCGTGGGCCTTGGATCCCTCAATATCGTGACGGGCCAGACGCTGGTCGAAATTGACCGATGCGGTGAAGGCTTCAACAAAGGCATCAGTCGGCTCGGTGAAGCGTCCGCCCCAGGGTTTGTTTTCGCTGCTCATTCCGGTGTGGAGGGTAAAAGGCTGAAGCCGATTATACTCGATCATGCATGGCTCATGGTCGGAGGGCCGGACCTTCCCGCTCGCACGGCCGCCAAACCCGGACCGCATTGGCGGCGACCCCGGGTTCGTGACCGAACGGTTCCTAAGCCCCTCGGGGTTTGGTAGCATCGCTAAAAACAGCGGTGACGTTTATATGACCCAACCTACCCAACTGTCGGCCTGGCGGGCGCTTGAAAAACACCGGCAGGAGATGGCCGGCGTCCACATGCGGGATCTGTTTGCCGCCGATCCGCAGCGATTTGAACGTTTTTCCCTGACCTTCAACGATATCCTGTTCGACTTTTCCAAAAACAGGATCACCGAGAAAACGCTAAACCTGCTTGAGCAACTGGCCGAGGAATGCAAGCTCTCGGCGAAAATCGAGGCGATGTTTCGCGGCGCCCGGATCAACGTCACCGAAAACCGCGCCGTGCTGCACATTGCCCTGCGCAACCGATCCAATCGCCCGATTCTGCTCGATGGCGACGATGTCATGCCAGACGTGAACCGCGTCCTCAGCCTGATGCGGCGCTTTACCGAGGAAGTCAGGTCCGGGCGCTGGAAAGGCTGCACCGGCAAATCGATCACCGACGTGGTCAACATCGGCATCGGCGGTTCCGACCTTGGCTCACGCATGGTGGTTCAGGCCTTGTCGCCCTACGTCGATCCCCGTCTGCGCGTGCATTTCATTTCAAACGTCGATGATGCCGATCTGGTCCAGACTCTGTTTGGCCTCGACCCCGAGACCACGCTTTTCTGCGTCGCTTCAAAGACGTTCACCACTCTGGAAACCATGGCCAATGCCACCTCGGCCCGGCAATGGCTTCTGACGCATGTCAAGGATACGGCAGCGGTCGCCAAGCACTTTGTCGCCATCTCCACCAATGTCGAAAAGGTGGTCGAATTCGGGATTGACCCGAACAACATGTTCGAATTCTGGGACTGGGTCGGCGGCCGCTACTCGATTTGGGCCGCGATCGGCCTGCCGATTGCCCTCGCCGTCGGCATGGATCGGTTCGAGGCCATGCTGGAAGGCGCCCACCGCATCGACGAGCATTTCCGCACCGCGCCTTTCCACCGCAACATCCCCGTCATCATGGCGCTGCTGGGGATTTGGTACGACAACTTCTTCGCCGCCGATGCCTACGCCATCCTGCCCTATGACCAGTACCTCGAGTACCTGCCCGATTACCTCCAGCAGGGCGACATGGAAAGTAACGGCAAGACCGTGGATCTGGAGGGCCATCCAGTCAACTACAGCACTGGGCCGATCATTTTCGGGCAACCCGGCACCAACGGCCAGCATGCGTTCTACCAGCTGATGCATCAGGGCAGCGCCCTGATTCCGTGCGACTTCATAGCCGCCGCGCAGAGCCACCACAATCTCGGCCAGCACCACGAATTACTGATTTCCAACTTCATCGCCCAGACCGAAGCCCTGATGCTGGGCAAAACCTTCGACGAGGCCAAGGCGGAACTGAAGGCCGAGGGCGTGAAGGGCGAACGTCTGCAGGAACTGGCGGCGGCCAAAACCTTCCGCGGCAACCGCCCCTCCAACTCGATCCTCTACCGCAAGCTGACACCGGAAACCCTGGGCAGCCTGATTGCGCTCTACGAACACAAAATCTTTGTGCAAGGTGCGATCTGGAACATCAACTCCTTCGACCAGATGGGCGTCGAGCTCGGCAAGCAACTGGCCAAGAAAATCCTGACCGACCTGCACGGGGACGAACGGATTCAATCGCATGACAGCTCCACCAACGGGCTGATCAACCGCTACAAGACCCTGCGATGAACCGAGGTCGCGAACTGTTCATTGCCGGCAGCGCCGACGATCTGGCCCGCGAGGCCGCCGCACGGCTGGTGGAGATCGCGCACCGGGCCATCAATGAACGCGGGGGATGCTCGCTGGCCGTTTCAGGGGGCAGCACGCCGCGCCGGCTGTACCAGCTATTGACCCAGCCGCCCTACCGACAGGCCATCGACTGGTCCAGGGTACACATCTTCTTTGCCGACGAGCGCTATGTGCCGCATGACGATCCGGACAGCACGGCGCGCCTGATCGCCGAAACCCTGCTGGCCGGCAATCCCGCCATCGCACCGGAGCAGGTGCATGCCATGCCGACCGAGGGGGAACCCGAAGCCAGCGCAGCGGACTATGCCCGGACCCTCGCCGCGTTCTTTGACGGGCAACCACCCGCGTTTGACCTGATCCTGCTGGGAATGGGACCCGATGGACACACGGCGTCGCTGTTTCCCGGGCGCCCGGACTCCGACCTGAGCGTTGCCGTGGTCCAGGACTCGCCCAAGCCGCCACCCACCCGGCTGACCTTGACCCTGCCGACGATCCGGGCAGCGCGCGAGATCCTTTTTCTGGTGACGGGAGCCGACAAGGCCGCCACGCTGGAGCAGATTTTCCACTCCGACCCGGATGACAATCAGGCATTGCCGGCCGCACGGGTCACCGGACGCGATGGGCGATCCATGTGGTTGGTGGATACGGACGCCGGTCGCGGTCTCCACGCCTTCGCAACGCTTTGACGGATTCGCCGAACCGGACCGACCGACACGTTCGGCTTTTCTCGGAACGGCCGAATCCTTTATCCTTCCCCGTTTTTTCCAACCCACAACTCTAACGAAGAAGCCATGAGCAAACCCAAGAAAGTTGCCCTCCTGACCGCTGGCGGTCTGGCCCCCTGCCTCAGTTCTGCCGTGGGCGGTCTGATCGAGCGTTACACTGAAATCGACCCGAGCATCGAGATCATTGCTTACCACGGCGGCTACAAAGGCCTGCTGCTGGGCGACTCTTACAAGATCACGCCAGAAATCCGCGAAAAGGCCCACCTGCTGCACAAATTCGGGGGTTCGCCGATCGGCAACAGTCGCGTCAAGCTGACGAATGTCAAAGACTGCGTGAAGCGCGGTCTGGTGAAAGAAGGCGAAGATCCCCAGAAAGTCGCCGCTGACCAGCTGGTCAAGGATGGCGTTGACATCCTCCACACCATCGGCGGCGACGACACCAACACCGCTGCAGCTGATCTGGCCGCCTTCCTGGCAAAAAACAACTACGGCCTGACCGTCATCGGCCTGCCCAAGACCGTCGACAACGACGTGTTCCCGATCAAGCAGTCACTGGGTGCGTGGACGGCTGCCGAAGAAGGCGCCCGCTATTACCGCAATGTCGTGGCCGAAACCGGCGCCAACCCGCGCATGCTGATCGTTCATGAAGTCATGGGCCGCAACTGTGGCTGGCTGACCGCCGCCACCGCGCAGGCCTACCGCAAACTGCTGGACCGCGAAGAGTGGGTGCCGGGCGTCGGGCTCGCCCGCGAATGCTATGACGTTCACGCCGTGTTCGTGCCGGAAATGGAAATCGACCTCGCCGCCGAAGCGCAACGTCTGCGTGCCGTCATGGATAAACACGACTGCGTCAACCTGTTCATCTCGGAAGGCGCGGGTGTCGACGCCATCGTCGCGGAAATGCAGGCCAAGGGGCAGGAAATTGCTCGGGATGCCTTCGGCCACATCAAGCTGGATACCATCAACCCCGGCAAATGGTTTGGCGAACAGTTCGCCCAGATGCTGGGTGCCGAGAAGGTGCTGATTCAGAAGTCCGGCTATTTTGCCCGGGCCGCCGCAGCCAATACCGACGATCTCCGTCTGATCAAATCCTGCACCGACCTGGCGGTTGAATGCGCCTTCAAGCACGAGTCCGGCGTAATCGGCCATGACGAGGACAACGGTAATGTCCTGCGTGCCATCGAGTTCCCCCGCATCAAGGGCGGCAAGCCGTTTGACATTGATGCACCGTGGTTCGTCGAGTTGCTGAAGGCGATGGGACAGACCAAGGGCAAGAAGGTCGACGTCAGTCACTAAGCGTTTTTGCCCCAACGAAAAAGGCCGGCAATGCCGGCCTTTTTCATGTTCTGTGACCCGTGGGAGGTGAAACACCCACGCAACCGGGAACTCAGGAGCGCGCGTCTTCGGCCCCGTTCCAGGCCAGCGTATGCAGGCGCACCAAGGTTTCCGGATCCGAGATCAGGCTGCGCTTGTCGGCCGGCGACAGGTTAGCCGGCCCCTCCTCGACCAACTGATAAACCAGCGCATGCAACTGGTGGCGCTGGCGCTTTTTCACCGGCCGATTCGGCAGCAGGGCCAGATGCAGGGCGCACACGCCGGGATCCGCCACGTGCCGGACCTCACCGAGCGCTTCGCGCTGGGCTTCGGCCGATTCCATCTCGGCCAGATTCTGGTTGAGCAATTCCAGCACCCGCGGCGGCTGGTATTCCTCCGGCGTCAGGAACAAGCCCAGACGGCGGGCCGTAACACCCACCCAGGCGCTGCTGGAAAGCATGGACAAGGGGATCGACAGGACCAACCCCGCCAGGACCGGCACCAGCCAGAGGAAGAATCCCGGCACGTAGCGATAGCTGACCCAGCCCGCCAGCAGGCCGATCAGCGTGTGCTCGCCGTGGGCCTGAATCGCCTCCCAGAGGCTCAGGCGGTGCTCGTCACGGTTCTGCGGCGGCCAGCCGACACTGCGGCGCATGAGAATGGCGAGGACAAACTTGCTCTGGTAGATCATCAGCACCGGTGCCGTCAGCATCGAGAACAGGCTCTCCAGAAAGACGCTGAGCGTGACGCGCATCACCCCGCCATAGCCCTTGAGCCGACGCCAGTGCAGCACACCCAGCAGCAAACTCCAGAACTTGGGCAGAAAAAGCATCGCCAGCGTCACCAGCAGAACCGTGGTCATTTCGACGGCGTAGGATTCCGGCCAGACGGGGAACAGGTTGTCGCCGAAGAAGTACACCGGCATGGTCTGGCTTTTGACGTAGGCCTCGAAACCGGTGAAGACCAGGAACAACAGCCACAGCGGCGAGGACACATACGACATGATGCCCATCAGGAAATATAGCCGGCTGAGCCCCGAAAAGCCCTTCGCAAACACCATGCGCAGATGCTGCAAATTACCCTGGCACCAACGCCGATCGCGCTTGGCGTAGTCGATCAGGGTGGGGGGCAACTCTTCATAGCTGCCTTTGAGCTCCGGGGCGATCCACACTTCCCAGCCGGCCTCACGCAACAGCGCCGCCTCGACCGTGTCGTGACTGAAGATCTCGCCACCGAACGGCTCACGCCCCGGTAATTTCGGCAGACCACAGTGCTTGATGAACGGCGCCATGCGGATGATCGCGTTGTGTCCCCAGTAACCACTGCTGGAAAGCTGCCAGTAATTGATGCCCCAGATGAAGAGGTCGCCGTAAAAATTACTGGCGAACTGAAGAATGCGGGAAAACAGGGACTTGTGGTTGGCCGGCAAGGGGGGCGACTGAATCAATGCCACGCCGGGGTGGTCATCCATCAGGTCGACCATTCTGACCAGGGTCTCGCCTGCCATGATGCTGTCGGCATCCAGCACGATCATGTAGCGATAGCGCCCGCCCCAACGATGACAGAAATCTTCAAGGTTGCCGCTTTTGCGCGCGATGTTCTTCTCGCGGTTGCGATAAAAGATGCGCCCGTGAGCATTGAAATCAACACACATCCGATACCAGTTGGCCTCTTCCTGCATCCAGCAGTCCGGATCGCGGGTATCGCTGAGAATCAGCAGTTCGAACTCATCGCCCCGCCCGGTCTCCTGCAGGGATTGCCAGATGGCCCGCAAGCCCGCCGTCACCCGGGTCGGGTCTTCATTGTAGATGGGCATGACCAGCGCAGTACGTCCCCGGTGGGCGGCTGCGTCCGAAACCTCCGGCGGCATGCGCCCGATCGAGTAGCGGTCACCACCACGTAACAGGACCCAGAAGCCCAGCGTTGCCGTCCAGAACGAGGTACTGACCCAAAGGATCAGCAACGTGTAGAGCACCAGCAGCACCAGTTCGGTCGGCGTCAGGCCGTTCTGCAGGAAAGCACTGGCAATCATGGCCAGCGCCAGCGCCGTGGTGAGAAACACCAGCAACAGGAACAGGACGCGCCGGAAGGTCACAACCCCGGACGACAGCGTGCGTGTGGATGTAGACATACCCTGAAAGGACCCTGGGTTATTGATCCGTGGACTTGAACAGCCAGAAGCGCAGAGTAACCGGCACCATCGAGACCGGCGCTTCGGGCGGCGTGGACTGAGGCAGGTGCGGCATGATCTGCTCCTTGAGTTCGCGGGTGGTTTCGTCATGCCTGAACAAGCGATCGGCCGCGCGGTCAGGCGTCAGCAGCAAGGCCGCACGAGCCGCCGCAAGCGGATGGGGATCGTTGGACGGCGGCAAGCCGATCGCCGTGGCCAGCGCGTGATCGAAACGCCGTTGCGCTTCCTCGATGGCGCGGCGCAACAACTCCGCCGGGACGGGGCGACCGACCAGCCGTCGGGCTCGCGACAGGCAGTCGGCCGAGAGGCTCGCAATCAAGACTTCATCGGTCAGCCCCAGCGTCCGCCAGTAGGCGCCGATCCGCTCCAGCAAAACCTTGGCTTCGCCCTCAGCCTGCCCGGCGAGCGCAATCTGATCCGCTGTCTGCTGGCCTGCCTCGGTCATGGAGCGTTCCACTGATAAACCCAGGACTCGGTCAGGATGTCCCTGCCGGAGCGCAGAATTGCCCGCAGCTCGGTCGGGTTCTTGCCTTTCTCCGGTTCCAGATCAAAGCTCAGGCGCCAGGTCCCGCTGGGTTCGTTCTTGTGCACCACCACATTGCTGACTTTGCCCACAGCGCTGACTTCGGCCGTGACATCGGCCTTGGGGCTCATCAGTCTGAGCGTCGGACTGGTGAAGTCGATGACAAACTTGCGTTTGCCCCGTCCTTCGGCGGCACCGACCCGCGTCGACACGACCTTGCCGCCGCCGGGCGCGGTGAATTCATCGGAAATGAAGTGCAACCGATAGTCATAACGGAGGTCCTTGCCCTCACCGGTCGGCTGATCCGGCACCCAGAAGGCCACGATGTTGTCATATTTCTCGGCGTCGCTGGGAATCTCGATCAGGTAGGTGCCACCCGCCCCCCAATCTCCCAGGGGTTCCACCCAGGCGCTGGGCCGGCGGTGATACTCCGCCTCCAGATCCTGGTAGTGGTCGAAATCCCGGTCGCGCGACATCAGCCCAAAGCCGGACGGCTTGGTGTCCTGGAACACGCTGATCCGAAGTTGGCGCGGGTTATTGAGCGGACGCCAGAGCCATTCGCCGGTGCTCTTGCCGATCAGCAAGCCATCGGAGTCATGCACTTCCGGACGAAAATCATCGATGAAGCGATCGGTGTTTTCGCCATGCATGAACATGCTGGTCAATGGCGCAATGCCCAACCGCTCGACCGACTTGCGGAAGTACAGGTGGCTGTAGACATCGATGCCCATGTCCAGCCCGGGGCGGATCACGAAACGGTAGGCCCCTGTGACGCTGGGACTGTCCAGCAAGGCATAGACGGTGAGCGCATTGGCGTCCTTTTCCGGCTTTTCGACCCAGAACTCCTTGAAGATCGGGAACTCTTCGGCCTTGGCCAAACCGGTGTCGATAGCCAGACCCCGGGCCGACAGACCATACGTCTGACCCAGCCCGACCGCGCGAAAATAACTGGCGCCGAGGAACACCGCAATTTCATCGAGGGTGTCGTCACGCTTCAGGGGATAGTGGAAGCGCAGCCCGGCGAAGCCGAGATCATCCGGCAAGGGGCCTGGAAACTGGTTTTTGCCGAAGTCGAACAGATCGGGCGAATAGCCCACGCGGGAGCTGGAACCGTTCTCGAGCACGTTGATGCTGACCCGATCCTTGAACATGAAACCCCGGTGGAACGCTTGAACCTGAAACGGCAGCCCTTCGTCCCGCCACAGGGATTTTTCCGGCCGATACCGGATATCGCGGTACTGATCGTAATCGAGTTTCTTCAGAAAGTCGGGAATATCGGCATCGTCCCGCACATAGGGATGACCGGCCAGCTCCTTGGCTTTGGCTTCGACATCGCCGTATTCAAACGGCTTCGGTGCCGGTGGCTGAGGCGCCGCTTCAGCCGCGGCTGCCGCGGGATCCGGCGCCGGCGGTGGCGCCACCTTGCCGGGCGATGCCAGCACGATGTGGGAGCCCAGCAAGCCCGCCAAAAACAGCGCCCAGGAATGCGATCTTGTCACGACAATGTTCCTCTGATGAAGTAAGGCCGGGCCCTGCTCGGCCTCCGAGATTGGGCGCCCGCGTTCCGACGGCACTGGCTCCGGGGCGGCGGGCTCGCCCCGCAGGGCGGGCAGATAGCGCTGATAAGGTTAGTATAGCGCGGCAACCGAAGTCGCAGAACGACCCAGACCCGCCGATGTGCTCTTCGAGCCGTCGCCCATCGCCCAGCCGGCAGGAGTCCGCCATCAAACAGCTCATCGTCATCCGCCACGCCAAGTCCAGCTGGGAGGACCCCGGCCTCAAGGATATCGATCGTCCGCTGAACCCGCGCGGCCAGCGCGATGCGCCCGTCATGGGCGGCGTTCTGAGGGACGCGGGTCGCGTCCCGGATGTGCTGCTTTGCAGCCCGGCGGTTCGCGCGCGCATGACAGCCAGGGCCATCGCCGCCGCGGCCGGCCTGAGCGACGACCGCATTCAGGTGGCCGACCGCCTGTACGGCTTCGGCCTCGACGGCCTGCTCAAGGTGATCGAGGCGCTGGAGGCGCGCTGGGACCGGGTCGCCCTGATCGGCCACAACCCGGATCTCACGGCGCTGGTCGAGTACCTGACCGGGGAACGGGTCGTTCATCTGCCCACCTGCAGCCTGACCGGGATCGAATGGGCCGTGGACGACTGGGAACACCTCATGCCGGGCGCCGGGCGGGCGTTCTTTTACGACGACCCGAAACGCCACCGGGCAGCCTCCTGAAGGCCTGGAGAACCGCTACAACCCCCGGTACCGTTTCTTGATGGCCTGACCCAGCTGGTAGACCGCCATCGCGTAATAGGTGCTGTGGTTGTAGCGTGTGATGACGTAAAAATTGGGATACCCCACATAGTAGTCATCGCCTTCGGTAGTGCTCAGCTTCAGCAGGCTGACCGAGTCGGCCGCAAATCCGGACGTGGGCTGCACCCCGTAGGCGCTCAGCTCGGACAGCGAATAGTGCGTATCAAACCCGGTCTTCAGTCCCTCCGCCTGGTCACCGACCACAGTGGCGGCACTGACCACAGGCTCATCCGGACGCCAGCCAAAGTCGGCAAAATAGCGCGCTATGCTGCCGATGGCGTCCTCTGCATCCCACAGATTCGTGCGGCCGTCACCGTCGAAATCGACCGCGTACTTGAGAAAGCTGCTGGGCATGAACTGGCCGAGCCCCATGGCCCCGGCGAAGGAACCCACCGGCCGCGAGGGATCCTGACTCTCCTGACGCGACATGATCAGCAAGTCCCGCAATTCACTGGCGAAATACTCCGCGCGGCGCGGATAGTCGAAGGCCAGAGTCGACAGCGCGTCAATCACCCGGTGATTGCCCAGATTGGCGCCATAGATCGTTTCGACGCCCATGATGCCGAGAATCACTTCAGGGTTGACGCCATACGCCTGCCGCGCGCGCTCCAGCGCGGCGGCATGGCGCGACCAGAAGGCAACGCCGGCACCGATGTGCTGCTCATCCAGAAACTTGGCCCGGTAACGCGTCCAGCCACCCGGCTTGGGTTTGGTCGTGGGCTTTTCCCGGTTCATGTATTCGATGGTCCACTGCTTGCGGCGGGCTTGGGACAACAGACCATAGAGGTATTCCCGCGAAAAGCCATGCTCGTCGACCATCCGGTCGACAAACCGTTCGGCCTCGGGATAGCCGGCAAAATCCCCGCTCAGGCGAGTGGCATGATAATGCCCGCCCGCATCGCCCGCCTGCCCGGCGGCGACCGGTTTGGGGCGTGGGGTGGGTTTGACGACGGATGTACCGGCCGGCGCCTCGTAGTCGGCGCATCCGGACACCGCAAGAGAGAGGCTGGCACACAAGAGGGGCGTCAACAGTTTCATGATCTTTCAGCAATCAGAGGCAAATCCAATCTCAGGCAAGGGCCGCTAAACGCCCGCGGTCGAGGCATCAGCATCCAGCCAGTGGGCCAGGCGATGACGGTCAGCGAGTCCGGGGCGTGCGCCGAGGACTTCGCAGCACGCGGCACCGGCGGCGGAAGCGTAACGCAGCACCGCCGGCCACGCCATGCCCTGCGCCAGCGCGGCCGCAAACGCGCCATGAAAGGCATCGCCCGCGCCGGTGGTGTCCAGCGCCCGCACCGGGTAGGCCGGCAGGTGGCCGGATTCACCCGACCGGCGCCAGATGAGACCCCGTTCGCCGAGCGTGATCACCACGGCCGGAACCCGTTCTGCCAGCTGCGCCAGCGCGCGTTCTGGATGGTCTTCACCCAGCCATTGGCGGGCGAACTTCTCCGAACTGACCAGATAATCAACGCGAAACATCAAGGCTTCGGTACCGGCGTGCAGTGATCCGGCATCCAGCACCTTCGGTTGGGGCCGCTCGATCAGATCCAGCGCCAGCTCCGGTTCATGGCCATCGAAGAGCAGAACCTCGGCGTTGAGCCCGGCGAAATCGACCGCTCCCCGGGGCAGAAGGCCGGTTTCACCCTTGTAGCTCACCAGGGCACGCGCGCCATCCGGCTTGACCAGCACCACGGACACCGGCGTCGGGGCCGCCCCCCGAACCACGGAGCGGGTATCAACACCCTCGGCCTCCAGTTCCGCCATATGCAACTGCCCGTGGATATCGCGCCCCAGATAGCCCGAGAAACCCGCTCGCAACCCGAGCCGGGCCACAATCACCGCTGCATTGGCAGCCGGCCCGCCGCCGCACCCGATCAGGGCGTCGGCAAACAGCTTTTCATCCGGCGCGGGATGATGCGGCACTGAAAAAACATGGTCATAGGAGGCGTGACCGACGCACAGGACATCGAGTCCGGCCAGCGGCGGCTCCGGTCGATCGCTCTGCAGCACCATGCCGGGTTTACTCCTCGAGCCCGATGAACTTCCAGATCTTTTCCACCGCCGACGGATCGTAGTTCACGTCCTTGGCCGCCTGCCCCGGCGTTCCGGCGGCATAATTGAGTTCGAACACGCGATGGGTATCGGCCGCCAGCTGCGTCATGCCGAGCTTCTGATAGGCCTGTTCCATGATCTCCAACGCCACCGGCACCGCCTGGGTGCGCTGATATTTGCGGATCACTTCACCGCATCGACGCGCCGCGGCGAGGTAAGCCCCGCGCCGCATGTAGAAGTCGGCCACGTGAATCTCGTGCATGGCGAGGTTGTTGCGCAAGGAAATGATGCGCTTGCGCGAATCGTCGGCGTAGCGGCTGTTCGGGAAACGCCGCAACAACTCCTCGAATTCCTTGAAGGAATCCAGCGTCGGCCCCGGATCGCGCTGGGAGGAGTCCGTGGGGATGAAGCGGTCCATAAAGCTGATGCCACGGTTATAATTGACCAGACCCTTGATGTAGTAGGCATAGTCCACGTGCGGGTGCGCCGGATTCAGCTTGATGAAACGGTCGGCAGCTGCAATGGCAGAGTCAGGCTCGTCGTTCTTGTAGTAGGCGTAGGCGACATCCAGCTGAGCCTGAGTGGCATACTTGCCGAAGGGGTAGCGAGCCTCCAGCTTCTCGTAAAGCTTGGCGGCCTTGTCATAGCGCTTGTCGTTGAGATTATCCCTGGCTTCCCTGTAGAACTGCTCCGCGGTCCAGTCGGAATACTCGTCCGTGGTTTCGTCCGGCGTATCCGAGCAGCCGGCGAGCAGCACTCCAAGAACGACAAGCATCCACAACAAGACTTTTTTGACGCGCGAATTAGGCATGAGAGACGGGTTTGCAGGACAGGTTCGGCTGATTTGCAGTATAACGTGATTGATTTGGCTGACTGAAGTGAATTCAACCCGCACACTGATCGCCACCATCCCCGCCGAGATGGCCGGTTTACGTCTGGATCAGGCGCTGAGCGCCCTGTTTCCGGACTATTCCCGTAGCCGCCTGCAGGAATGGATCAAGCGCGGCGCCGCCCGGCTGGACGATGCCGAAGTCACCCCCAAGCACCGGGTCTGGGGGGGTGAGGCGATCAGCCTGACGACGGAAGCCGCCGTCTCGACCGAGATCCGCCCCGAAGCCATCCCGCTCGACATCGTGCACGAGGACGATGATGTCCTGGTCGTCGACAAGCCCGCCGGACTGGTTGTCCACCCCGCTGCCGGGCACTGGGAGGGCACACTCCAGAACGCCTTGCTCAACCATGCCCCGGCCTTGGCCGGCATTCCGCGCTGCGGCATCGTGCACCGCATCGACAAGGACACCAGTGGCCTGCTGATGGTCGCCAAATCACTGGAAGCCCACAAGCAGCTGGTCGATCAACTGCAGGCGCGCACGGTCCACCGGCACTATCTGGCGCTGGTGCAGGGGGCGCCGACCGGCGGTGGCACGGTCGATGAACCCATTGGCCGTCACCCATCGGATCGCAAGCGCTTCGCGGTCCGCCGCGACGGCAAACCGGCCGTGACCCATTACCGGATTGAGGAACGCTTCCCAAGCCACACCCTGCTGCAGGTCAAACTGGAAACCGGTCGTACACATCAGATCCGCGTCCACATGGCCCACATCCATCACCCACTGGTCGGCGATCCGGTCTATGGTGGCCGGTCAAAAACACCGGCCGGTGCGCCTGCCCCCCTGATTGATGCCCTGCGCCAGTTCCGGCGTCAGGCCCTGCATGCCGCCAGCCTCGGCATCGACCATCCGGCCAGCGGCGAATATCTCGAGTGGCACGCACCCTTGCCGGACGACTTCCAGTCGCTGCTGGAGCGCTTGAGGCACGCATCCACATGACCACGACCTATCTCCTGCCGGACTGGCCCGCGCCGCCCGGCATCCGCGCAGCCAGCACCCTGCGTCGCGGTGGCGTCAGCGCAGCACCGTACGCCGGCTTCAATCTGGCCCTGCATGTGGGGGACGATGAAACGCGGGTGATTGCAAACCGGCAACGCCTCATGACCGACCTGCAGATACCGGCGGCGCCCGGCTGGTTGAATCAGGTCCACGGCAAGCAGGTAGTCAAGGCAGACACTGGCATGACGACACCGGCGGCCGACGCCAGTTATACCGATGACCGGGGCGTGGTCTGTGCCGTCATGACGGCCGACTGCCTGCCGGTGCTGCTCTGTCGTCAGGACGGCGCTGCCGTCGCCGCACTCCATGCCGGCTGGAAAGGCCTGGCTGGCGGGGTGCTCGAGGCCGGCGTCGCCGCCCTGGGCAACACGCCGCTACTGGCCTGGCTCGGCCCGGCCATCGGCCCCGATGCGTTCGAAGTGGGACCGGAAGTCCGCGCGATCTTCGGCCAGCAACGGACCGAATTTCTGACGGCATTCCGGGCCACCGAAACCGGTAGTTACCGGGCCGATCTCTATCGGCTGGCCCGAATCGCGCTGACCTCTGCCGGCCTTGACCCTGCCGATATTCATGGCGGCGGCTGGTGTACGCACCGCCAGGCCGACGATTTCTTTTCCTACCGCCGCGACCAGACGACTGGTCGCATGGCAACCCTCATCTGGCGGGAGTAACCGTATGAGCCTGTTGGTCTGGATCGTTGTTTTCACGCTGGTCGGCGGTCTGCTGAGCGTGGCATCCGCCGCGCTACTGCTGCTGATCCCGGAAAATCATCACCCCCGCATACTGCCTCATGGCGTGAGTTTTGCGCTGGGCGCCCTGCTGAGCGTCGCCTTTCTCGATCTGTTGCCGGATGCGCTCGCCTCGGCCGGTAGCGAGCACACGGACAGCCTGATGATGACGGTTCTGGCCGGCATTCTGGGCTTCTTCCTGCTGGAAAAGCTGCTCCTGTGGCGCCACTGCCATTCGGACCACTGTGAAACCCATTCCGAGGAGCATTACCACCAGCCCGCCGGCACGCTCATCATCGTCGGCGATGCGATCCATAACTTCGTCGATGGCATCCTGATTGCCGCAGCCTTCATGACCGACATCCCCCTCGGCATCATGACCAGCCTGGCGGTCGCCGCACATGAGATTCCGCAAGAGGTCGGCGATTTCGCAATTCTGCTGCAAAGCGGTTACCCGAAGGTCAAGGCCCTGGGCTACAACCTGCTGTCCAGCCTGGCAACACTGGTGGGTGGCGTGCTGGCTTACTTCAGCCTGGAACACCTGCATGGCTCGCTGCCCTACATTCTGTGCCTTGCGGCTTCGAGTTTCATTTACATTGCCGTGGCCGACCTGATTCCCAGCCTGCACCAGAAAACTACGGCACGGGCCGCCCTGCAGCAGATTGCCCTGATTCTGGCCGGCGTCACCACCATCTACTGGGCCCACACCCAGGCTGAGGGCGCCGCCCACGCTCCGCCGACGGCAGCCATCGCCAGCCCGAACCCAGCGCCTTGATCGGAGCACCCCTCACGCACACCGTCCGAAAATGTTTTTCGATTGACTTGGCTACAACCTCCCGGCTATGATTCCGGGTTTTCCGAATTTATCTCCCCTGGAGAATCACAACATGTACGCGGTAATTCACACTGGTGGCAAACAGTATCGGGTCAAGCCGGGCTCCGTCCTGAAAGTCGAGACCCTGGTTGCCGAAGCCGGCCAGGAAGTTCAGTTTGACAAGGTCCTGATGGTTCAGACCGACGACGGCGTCAAGGTCGGCAGACCTTACGTTGAAGGCGGCAAGGTCACCGCGACGGTCACCACCCACGGACGCTATCCGAAGGTGAAGATCGTCAAGTTCCGTCGTCGCAAACATCACATGAAGCAGGCCGGTCATCGCCAGAACTTCACCGAAGTGAAGATCACCGGTATTTCTGCCTAACCTCAAGAGGCGCACACTATGGCTCACAAGAAAGCAGGCGGCAGTTCACGCAACGGTCGCGATTCCAATGCCCAGCGACTGGGCGTCAAGCGGTTTGGTGGTCAGCTGGTTTCGGCTGGCAGCATCATCGTTCGCCAGCGCGGTACCCAGTTTCATGCCGGCGAAAATGTCGGCGTAGGCAAGGACTACACCCTGTTCGCCCTGACTGACGGCCACGTCAGCTTCAAGATCAAGGGACCGCAGGGCCGCCGTTACGTCAGCATCACCCCGGCCACCGTTGCCTGAACCCCATCAGGCCTCGGGTGCCCGTGAGTAAAAAGCCCCGTCCATGACGGGGCTTTTTTGTCAGGATAGCCATGAAGTTTGTCGATGAAGCGGAAATCCGCGTCGAAGCCGGCGATGGCGGCAACGGCTGCGTAGGTTTCAGGCGCGAAAAATACATCCCATTCGGCGGGCCGGATGGCGGTGACGGCGGCGATGGCGGCAGCGTGTACCTGGTCGCTTCATCCAACCTCAATACCCTGGTCGATTTCCGCTACCATGCCGTGTTTCGTGCCGAGCGCGGACAAAACGGCGCCGGCGGAAACTGTACCGGCCGTGCCGGCGCGGACTGCATCGTCAAGGTGCCGACTGGCACTCAGGTGTCCGATGCGGAGACCGGCGAAAATCTGGGTGATCTGACCGAAGAAGGCCAATCCCTGCTAGTCGCGAAAGGCGGCTGGCACGGCCTGGGCAACACCCGCTTCAAAAGCAGCACCAACCGGGCACCGCGCCAGTCGACCCCCGGCAAGCCCGGCGAGCGCCGGCAATTGCACCTGGAGCTGAAAGTCATCGCCGACGTGGGCCTTCTGGGCCTGCCGAATGCCGGCAAATCCAGCCTGATCCGCGCCACCTCAGCCGCGCGCCCCAAGGTCGCCGACTACCCCTTCACTACCCTGCACCCCAATCTGGGCGTCGTCCGTGTTGACGATGAACGCAGCTTCGTCATGGCCGACATTCCGGGCCTGATTGAAGGCGCCGCCGAGGGCGCCGGCCTGGGGATTCAGTTTCTCAAACACCTGTCACGCACCCGACTTTTGCTGCACGTCATTGATGTGATGCCGCCCGAGGGCGAAGACGATCCAGCCACCTCGGCACGCAAAGTGATCGCCGAACTCACCAAGCGCGGCGAAGGGTTAAGTGAAAAACCCCGCTGGCTGGCCCTCAACAAGATTGATTGCTTGCCGGAAGACGCCGTAGACGACCATTGCAACGCCATCCTTCAGGCGCTCGAATGGGAAGGGCCCTGCTTCAGGATTTCAGCCATCGGCGGCACCGGGTTGCGGGAGCTCACTTTCAGCATCATGGATTTTCTCGATGAGCAGCAACGACATGCAGCGCCGGAGTGATCTCGCCCATAGCAAACGCCTGGTCGTCAAGATTGGCAGCGCACTGCTGACGGGCGGTGGCCGGGGGCTCGACACGCCCCGCATTTCGGACTGGGTCGGACAAATTGCCCAGCTCCGCTCACGGGGCATGGAGGTCATCCTGGTATCCTCCGGCTCGGTTGCCGAAGGCATGTCCCGACTGGGCTGGAACACACGACCGCACACCCTGCATGAATTGCAGGCGGCCGCCTCGGTGGGGCAGATGGGGCTTGTCCGTACCTATGAAACCCTGTTCGACCAGCATCAGATCAAGACCGCGCAAATCCTGCTGACGCACGATGATCTCTCCCACCGACAACGCTACCTGAATGCTCGCAGCACGCTGCTGACGCTTCTGGAACTGGGCGTGGTTCCGATCATCAACGAAAACGACACCGTCGCGACCGACGAAATTCGTTTCGGCGACAACGACACACTGGGCGCGCTGGTCGCAAACCTGCTGAACGCCGACCTACTGGTCATCCTGACCGACCAGAATGGGCTCTACGAACGCGATCCCAGCGTCGACCCTAGCGCCACATTGGTCAGCGAGGCCAGCATCCGCGACGAACGCCTGGGCGCGATGGTCGGAGAAAGCCGGAGCGGACTCGGCCGGGGGGGCATGATCACCAAGCTTCGCGCCGGGCGCCTGGCATCACGATCAGGTGCCGCCACGGTTATCGCCGCCGGAAGAGAGCCGGACATCCTCACGCGAGTCATGAATGGCGACCCGCTGGGTACCTTCCTGATCCCGGATGTGTCACCGCTGCTGGCCAGAAAACGCTGGCTGGCGGGACAGCTGAAGCTGAAGGGACAACTGCATGTCGACGCGGGCGCCGCTCATGTATTACAGACCTCGGGAAAAAGCCTGCTACCCATCGGCGTCACGGCGGTTGCGGGCGATTTCGAGCGCGGCGATCTGGTCGCCTGCCTGAGTCCCGACGGCCGCGAAATCGCGCGCGGACTCACCAATTATGGGGCAGAAGAAGCCAGACAGCTGGCGGGACAGCCCAGTCAGAGTATCGAAGCGATTCTGGGCTATGTGGATGAGCCGGAACTCATCCATAGAGACAATCTGGTGCTGGTCTGAAGTCCCGGGCGCGCCCGAAACCTCAGACCCTGCACGCAACCGACAGGATCAGGCAGCGGCTTTCAGCGCCAGCGCCTTGACGCGGGCATTCAGACGGCTCTTGCTGCGGGCAGCCTTGTTCTTGTGAATCAAGCCCTTGTTCACCGATGAGTCGATCACCGGAACGGCTGCACGGAAAGCGGCCTGCGCCTCTTCCAGATTGCCGGACTCGACCGCCAGCAGGACCTTCTTGATGAAGGTACGGAGACGGCTGCGCATGGCGGCATTGTGAGCGCGATGCTTTTCGGACTGAATGGCGCGTTTTTTTGCTGAAGCGATGTTGGCCAAGGCTCGGACCTCTGTTCGCGCAATTTTCTGTGCAAAAATCCGTCAAGTCAACCAGAAAGACACAAAAGCCCATCTGGCGGGCCCGGCCACCGTCCTCCCGGTGCGGCCGCCAGAGCCTAGCCCGATAGCCATAGCCGCCTGCACTAAGTTAACATTCGCGCATGTCTACACCGTTAAACAAGGACTTGGATGCGATGACCGTAGCCCAGCCCGTCAGGCCAGGCGAACCGCCCGACACAGCGCCCACCCAACGTCAACGCCCTCAGCCGCGGGGCCCTTGGGGGACCGCGTGAGTCAGCCAATTCCTGACACCGCCCCGGAGCAACCCACCTCGAACCCGATCCGGCGGTCAACGGCGGGGCGCTGGCTGATAGGCGGTCTGCTCATCCTGCTGGCTGGCGGGTTTGTGCTTGGACGGCACGTGCTGCCTTTCGGGATTCAGATGCCCGATTTCGCCGAACAATCAGTCGCCCAGCCGATCGACCCGCATGCCCCGATCAGCATCCGGAGCATCGGTCTTGGCACTCGACTGACGTCCGCCACCCTGCAGGATCAAACCGGACGGATCCTGGCCCAGCTCAGCGACGCCGGCGCATTCAGACCTACCGTCGAACTGGCCTTCGGTCAGACCTACACGCTGACCGCGAGCGCCGAACGCCTCTGGCTCGGACAGACGACCACCCGTCAGGCGACCTTCAGCACCGTGAACCTGCCGCGAATCGAAAGCGCCCTGCAGCAGGATCTGAGCCCGGATGGGACCGTGCAACTCAGGTTCTCCGAGCCGGTCGGTCACCTCCGGCCTGCCGGGGACATCCCGTTCAGTGTCACGCGGGACGAAACCGGCCGCGGCTTCACGCTCACCAGCGCACCCGGCCCCTTCAAGCAGGGCCTGGTGTACCCGATCGAGGTTCAGTGGGAGACCCCCACCGGCGTGCCATTGCCACCGTTCAAGCTCGACATCAGCACCGCGCCACCGCTGACAGCCCGCGTTGACACCGACGGGATGAACAACCTCGGACTGGCCATGCCGGTCCAGATCGACTTCAGCGAACCACTGTTTGCGCGTGAAAAAATCACCGAGCGCATCCGCGTCCAGACCCGGGAGGGACACCCTATCCAGGGCAAATGGCTCTGGTTCGGCAAACAGCGCGTTCAATTCCGGCCCCAACCCGGCTGGCCGGCCAAAAGCAGCATCGCGCTCGACATCGAGCCCGAAGGCATCAAAAGCGCTCGCGGTGGATTTCTGAGTCAGGCCGTCCATGCCCACTTCAATACCGGCGCCGACAAGCGGATCGAAGTCGATCTCGACGCGCAGCGCGTCGACGTCATCGAGAACGGGGAAGTGATCAAAACCATGAAAGCCAGTACCGGCAAGTCGAAAACGCCGACAGTGACCGGCTCGTTCTACATCTATGCGCGCTTCCCGGTCAAAACCATGAAATCCACCGGGAAAAAACCCGGCGAACAGGGCTACTACGAAGTGAAGGACGTACCCTATGCCCAGTATTTCTATGAGGGCTATGCCTTTCACGGCGCCTTCTGGCACAACAACTTCGGCCATCCCGCCAGCCACGGCTGCGTGAATCTGGCCACGCGCCAGAAAAACACCCGCAAAGGCGTCAACGAGGACGCCGGCTGGCTGTATCAGTGGGCCTCGATCGGCGTACCGGTCAAGGTGTACCGAAGCTCCCAGCACCCCGGCACGGTCGCGGCGACCGACTGAAGCCCAACCCAGACCCTGGCCTGTCGTACCCGTGGCAGCCCCCTCGGGCTCACGACCTGATCGACCCGGAACACGCCCCTGAGCAAGCATCTTCTCCAATCGACCGGTTACGTCAGCGGATTCACGCTGCTGTCGCGCATCATGGGATTCGTCCGCGACATGGTAATTGCAGGGCATTTTGGCGCCAGCGCCGCAACCGATGCCCTGTTTGTTGCACTCAAGATTCCCAACCTGTTTCGGCGCCTGCTGGCCGAAGGGACCTTCGCGCAGGCCTTCGTTCCGGTGCTGGCGGATTATCGCGAACACCAGCCGCACGCCCGCACGCGCGATTTCATCGCTCACCTGGGCGGCAGCTTTGCCCTGTTGCTCAGCGTGCTGACCGGGGCAGGCATGATTGCGGCCCCGCTGCTGGTCTGGCTGTTTGCCCCGGGGTTCCGGGCAGACCCAGAACAATATGGACTCAGCGTTGAACTGCTGCGCATCACCTTTCCGTATTTGTTCTTCATCTGCCTGACGGCACTGGCCAGCGGCATTCTGAACACCTGGAACCGTTTTGCGCTTGCCGCCTTCACGCCGGTGTTGCTCAACCTCTGCATGATCACGGCGAGCTTCGGGCTGGCGCCGCATCTCGCCAGACCCATCACTGCCCTGGCTTTCGGCGTCCTGATCGCGGGCATCCTGCAACTGGCGGTCCAACTGCCCGCCCTGCACCGCCTGGGCCTGTTGCCCCGGCCCCGTGTCAACCTGCGTGATGCCGGCGTCCGTCGCGTCTTGCACCTGATGAGCCCGGCCATCGTCGGCGCCTCGGTCAGCCAGCTGAATCTGCTCATCAATACCCTGCTGGCCTCGCTGCTGACCACGGGCAGCATCTCCTGGCTGTATTACTCGGACCGTTTGGTAGAATTCCCGGTCGGTATTTTGGGCGTGGGCCTGGGAACGGTGATCCTGCCGCATTTGTCACGAATTCAGTCGCGCAAGGCGCCTGCCGCCTTTGCCGATGCCCTCGACTGGGCCTTGCGCTGGCTGATCGTTACTGGCCTGCCGGCGACCGTCGGACTCATTCTGCTTGCCGAACCGCTGATGTTTACCCTGTTCGAATATAACCAGTTCACTGCACATGATGCGCATATGGCTGCCCGCAGCCTGATGGCCTATGGCGTGGGGCTGATGGGCTTTCTCGGCATCCGCATTCTCGTGCCCGGCTTCAGCGCCCGTCAGGACCTGAAAACGCCGGCCCGCTTTGGCCTGTATGCGGTGCTGATCAACCTGATGCTGAGCCTCGTCCTGACCCAGATCATCGCCCCCACCGACTGGGCTCACGCAGGGCTGGCGCTGGCGGTGTCACTGGCCAGCCTGTTCAATGCGGGGCTGCTTCTGGCGCGACTCGTGCGACTGGGCGTCTATCGACCACGACCGGGCGCGGCAGGCTTCATCCTGCGTGTGGTGACCGCCTGCACTCTGATGGGCGTGCTGCTGACAACGCTGCAACCCGCCGTTGACTGGCCTGCGGCCAGCGCGACCCAGCGGGCTCTGGCGCTGGCCGCGTGTGTCGGCGCGGGCATGGTCAGCTACGGCCTGACGCTGTGGTTGAGCGGATTTCGTCCGCGCCACCTCCTGCTGCCGCATACCGTCTGACGCGGCCCCGACCATGAAACTCGCCCTGGGCCTGCACTCACCCCACCTGCCGCCCGCCGGTTGCGTTGCCACCATCGGCAATTTCGATGGCGTGCACCTCGGGCATCGCGCGGTTATCGAACGGCTGGCGGCGGAAGGCCAACGGCTGGGTCTGCCGGTCTGCGTCGTGCTGTTCGAACCGCAGCCGCGCGAATTCTTTGATCCCCTGCAGGCCCCGCCGCGCCTGATGCGGCTACGTGAAAAGGTCGACCGCCTGTCGGAACTGCCGGTCGATCACACACTGATTCTGCGCTTCAACCGCGCCCTGGCGGAACTGGCTCCCGGCCGTTTCATCGAGGACATCCTGATTCGGGCGCTGGGCACACGCTATCTCGTTATCGGGGATGACTTCCGCTTTGGCTATCGGCGGCAGGGCGATTTCAGCCTCTTGCAAGCAACCGGCCGGCAGCACGGCTTTGCGGTGGCCGATACCCCTTCCGTGCTGATTGATGGCGAGCGGGTCAGCAGCACCCTGATTCGTGAAGCCCTGCTGGCAGGGGAACTGGAACGGGCTGCCCGCCTGCTGGGCAAACCGTACGAAGTCTGCGGCCGCATCATTCATGGCCAGAAGCGCGGGCGGGGCATGGGTTTCCCCACCGCCAACCTCTTGATGCAGCGCAAAAACACTCCAGTCCAAGGCGTGTTTGCCGTTACAATGCGGGGCTTGGGCGAGACCCCTCTGCCGGGCGTAGCCAATGTCGGCCGACGCCCTACCGTCAACGGTGACGAGACCGTGCTGCTGGAAACCCACCTGCTGGACTTCAGCGGCGATCTGTATGGCAGGCGTGTCGAGGTCGAGTTTCACCACAAATTGCGGGATGAGCGCCGCTTCAGCGGCCTCCCCGAACTCAGCGCCCAGATCGACAAGGATATTACGGCCGCCCGCGCCTATTTCGCCGGCCACACACACTACCCGAGCCCTGAATCATGACCGCCGACTACAAAGCCACGCTCAATCTCCCTGCCACCGACTTCCCCATGAAGGGCAACCTGCCGCAACGGGAGCCGGATCAATTGCAGCGCTGGCAAGCGCAAGACCTGTATGGACAACTGCGCGCAGCCCGCAAGGGAAGCCCGCGTTTCATCCTCCACGATGGCCCGCCCTACGCCAACGGCGAGATTCACATCGGCCATGCGGTCAATAAAGTCCTCAAGGATTTCATCGTCAAGAGCAAAGGCCTGTCCGGATTCGATGCGCCTTACGTGCCGGGCTGGGACTGCCATGGTCTGCCCATCGAGTTGATGGTCGAAAAGAAAATCGGCAAGGCCGGCGTCAAGGTGGACGCCGGCGCCTTCCGCAAGGCCTGCCGGGAATACGCCGGCAAGCAGGTCGACACCCAGCGCACCGAATTCATCCGGCTGGGCGTGTTCGGTGACTGGGACGCGCCCTATCTGACCATGGATTTCCGCTTTGAGGCCGACATCGTCCGCGCCCTCGGTCGCATCCACGCCAACCGGCATCTGGTGAAGGGCGCCAAGCCGGTGCACTGGTGTACCGACTGCGGTTCGGCCCTGGCTGAGGCCGAGGTCGAATACGAGAACAAGACCTCGCCGGCCATCGACGTGCGCTTTCGCGTCGCCAGCGAAGAGACCCTGCTGGCGCGCTGTCACAGCGTCCCCGGCCATGCCGGCCACGGCCCGATCTCCATCGTCATCTGGACCACCACACCCTGGACGCTGCCCGCCAACCAGGCGGTCGCGCTCGGCCCGGAGGTCGATTACGCACTGGTCGAATGCCCCGATCAGGGCGAACGCCTGCTGGTCGCCGAAGCCCTGCTGAAAGACGCGCTCGGCCGCTGGGGCATTGAGCATTACCGCGTCGTCGGCTACGCCACCGGCGCCGCGCTGGAAGGCCTGTCCCTGCAGCACCCGTTCTACGCACGCGAGGTGCCGGTCATCGTCGGCGATCACGTCACGCTTGATGCCGGCACCGGGGCTGTCCACACCGCGCCGGGCCACGGTCAGGAAGATTACGTGGTCGGCCAGCGTTATCACTTGCCGGTCGAAAACCCGGTCGGGGACGATGGCAAATTCCTGCCCAGCACCCCGCTGTTCGCCGGCGAGCACGTGCTGAGCGCCAATCCGCATGTGATCGAAGTGCTGAAACAGCACGGCACGCTGGTCCACGAAGCCCGGATCGAACACAGCTATCCGCACTGCTGGCGGCACAAGACACCGGTCATCTTCCGCGCTACACCGCAGTGGTTCATTGCCATGGACCAGCACGGCCTGCGCGAGCAGGCCTTGACCGAGATCGGCAAGGTTGCCTGGATTCCGGACTGGGGCCAGGCCCGCATCGAGGGCATGGTCAGCAACCGACCCGACTGGTGCGTCTCCCGTCAGCGCACCTGGGGGGTTCCGATTGCCTTGTTCATTCACAAGGAAACCCATGAACCCCACCCCGACTCGCAGCAACTGATCGAACAGGTTGCCCTGCGCATCGAGGAACGCGGCATTGATGCCTGGTTCGACCTTGACCCGGCTGAATTACTGGGAGCCGATGCCGCGCATTACCGCAAGCTGACCGACACGCTGGATGTGTGGTTCGATTCGGGCGTCACGCATTTCTGCGTCCTCAACCGGCGCGCTGAACTCGACTACCCGGCTGATCTGTACCTGGAAGGATCCGACCAACATCGCGGCTGGTTCCAGTCATCGCTGCTGGCGGCGGTCGCCATCAACCACTCCGCGCCCTACCGTCAGGTGCTGACCCATGGCTTCACCGTCGATGCCAAGGGCGAGAAGATGTCCAAATCCAAAGGCAATGTCGTGGCGCCGCAGAAAGTCATCCAGAACCTCGGCGCCGATGTGCTGCGCCTGTGGGTGGCGGCCACCGATTATCGCGGCGAAATGCGCGTCTCCGATGAAATTCTCAAGCGCACCGCCGACGTCTACCGGCGTCTGCGCAACACGGCGCGCTATCTGCTGGCCAACCTGGCCGGGTTCGATCCGACCCGCCATCTGGTGCCGGCAGAAGACCTGCTGCCACTGGACCGCTGGGCGGTGGATCGCGCCTTCCTGCTGCAACAGGAGGTGATGGAGGCCTATGACACCTATCAGTTCAACACGGTCTACCAGCGGGTGCATCACTTCTGCTCCGTCGACCTTGGCAGCTTCTATCTGGACGTGCTCAAGGACCGCCAGTACACCTGCCGTGAGGACAGTCTGGCGCGCCGTTCGGGACAGACGGCGATGTACCATATGGCGGAAGCCCTGGTTCGCTGGCTGGCGCCGATTCTCAGCTTCACCGCCGAGGAAATCTGGCGACACCTGCCGGGTACGCGGGGTGATTCGGTGTTTCTGGACACCTGGTACCAGGGCCTGTTCCCCCTGCAAGAGGACGCCACCTGCAACCGCGGTTTCTGGGATCTGATCCTGAACATCCGCGAGGCCATCAGCAAGGCAATGGAAGACTTGCGCAGCCGCGATGCCATCGGCTCGTCGCTGGATGCCGAGGTCGAACTGCACTGCGAGGAGGCCCTCTATGACCGGCTGGCGCCGCTGGGCGCGGAGTTACGCTTCATCTTCATCAACTCGGATACCCGCATCCTGCGCGCCCAACCCGGCCAGATCGCCGGCGGCGAGATCGAGGGACTGAGCATCCGCGTGATGCCCTCGACCCAGCCCAAGTGCATCCGCTGCTGGCAGCACCGGGCGGATGTCGGGCAGAACGCCGAGCATCCCGACATCTGCGGTCGTTGTGTGGATAACGTCGCCGGCGACGGCGAAGTCCGTCACCTCGGGTGAAGCCCATGTTGCGCTGGCTCTGGCTGTCCATCGTCGTCATCGTCATCGACCAGATCACAAAATACGTGGTCGATACGTCGATGCAATTGCATCAGACGATCGAACTGATGCCTTCCTTTCAACTCACCTACATGCGCAATCAGGGTGCGGCCTTCAGCTTTCTCTCCGGCGCCGGCGGCTGGCAGCGCTGGTTCTTCATCGGCCTGGCGCTGATTGCCAGCGTGTTCATCACCGTCTGGCTGCGTTCGCTGGACCGTTCACAGACACGTGAAGCCGTGGCCTGGACACTGGTGCTCGGCGGTGCGCTGGGCAATCTGATCGACCGCGTACTGTACGGGTACGTGATTGATTTTCTGGATGTGTTTTACGGAAACTGGCACTGGCCTGCCTTCAATGTCGCGGATTCCGCCATCACTCTCGGCGTGATCCTGTTGCTGCTGGATTCGTTCCGGGCCCCGTCGGCACCCCAGCGACCTGCCTGAGGGGCCGGGCATGCGGATCATCGATCACCTCATCGATGAAGCCCGCTTCATCCCCAGCCCCAACGTCGACGAACGGAAAACGCCTGACGATCTGACCCTGATCGTGCTGCATTGCATCAGCCTGCCGCCGGGCCAGTTTGGCACCGAGGGTGTTACCCAACTGTTCACCAATAACCTTGATCCTGCGGAACACCCCTACTACGAGGGCATCGCCCATTTGCGCGTTTCCGCGCATCTGCTCATTCGGCGCACGGGCGAGATCATCCAGTACGTTCCGTTTGACCGCCGCGCCTGGCATGCGGGCATCTCGTGCTATGAGGGGCGGGAAGTCTGCAATGATTTCTCGATCGGCATCGAGCTTGAGGGAACCGACGACTCGGTCTATGAAGACATCCAGTACCACCAATTAAACGTCGTCCTTGACGCCCTGCTGGCGACCTACCCGACCCTCAGCCGCGCACACATCACCGGCCATGAGCACATCGCGCCCGGCCGCAAGACCGACCCTGGCCCAGGATTTGACTGGGGCCGACTGAAAGGCGCCGACGCTCAGGCGACAAGGACTCAGGCCACGCCATCGGACGAGGAGAGCCGCCCATGAGCGATGGGCGCATCCGCAACCGGCTGGCTCACCTCACTGAGCACCTGTGGTATGGCCGGGAGCACCCTCATCCGCTGCTGCTGCCGCTGGAAGCGGCCTTTCGTCACGCCGTTCTGGCACGGCAGAGCGCCTATCGATGCGGACGAAAACCGTCCGAGCGGCTTCCCGTACCGGTCATTGTCGTCGGCAACCTGACCGTTGGCGGGACCGGGAAAACGCCGCTGACCATCTGGCTCGCCCGCTTTCTGCAACGCCAGGGGTGGCGGCCAGGGATTGTCAGCCGTGGCTATGGCGGACAACGACAACCGCGCCCGCTCGCAGTGACTGGAGAAACCGACCCCCGCCTGGCCGGCGACGAACCGGTCCTGATCGCCCGGCGCAGCGGGTGTCCGGTGTCGGTCTTTCCGCGCCGCGCCGAGGCCGGACGCGCCCTGCTGGATGCCACCGATTGCACGCTCATCATTGCGGATGACGGCTTGCAGCATTATGCGCTGCAACGCGATCTGGAAATCGCCGTGGTGGATGGACTGCGGCGCTTCGGCAACGGCCACCTGCTGCCTGCGGGGCCGCTCCGGGAACCTGTCGAACGTCTGGACAGCGTGGATCTGGTCATCCATACCGGGACCGCACCTGCCGGGGGACATCGAATGACGCTGGAAGGAACCGAGGCTATCAATCTGGCGCATCCGCACCAGCGAAAACCCCTGAGCGCCTTCGCGGGACAACCCGTGCTGGCTCTGGCCGGTATCGGTCATCCGGAGCGTTTCTTCCGCCATCTGGCGGCACAGGGTCTGATCTGCGAAACCCGGGCATTCCCGGATCATCACCCCTACCGGGCGGAGGACCTGTCAGGAAGCGCCGACCGGCCTCTGATCATGACCGAGAAAGACGCCGTGAAATGTCGGGCGTTCGGCCGCGAGCATCACTGGTACGTGCCCGTCAGCGCCCACGTCAGTGAGGGTTTCGAGTCAGCGCTGCTTGACCGCCTGCCGTCAGCGATCGGCGACGGCGGCCTCCAGCGCTAGAGACCATCCAGCGACGGGCCACTCAGGCCATCATCCGGCACACCCACCAGCTTGATGGCCGTCATGCCCTGATCCTGAGCGCCGTCGACGCCCGCGCTCAGTTCATGCTGACCCTGTCCAGCCGAGAGGGCCGGCATCGGCGGGGGCATCACCGCCTTCGACTTGTCAGTACCCTCGAACGGCTGCGCGGCATCCGTGTTCGCGGACGGTTTTTCGGGCAGAGCCGGTGATAGACCATCCGAGGATTCCTTGCTCGTCACGGGCGCCGCATCAATGCCGGAGATCCCCGATTCGACCGACCCAGCACCCTGACCCGGGCTGGCTGAACCACCATCGCCCGAAGTAGGATCACCCGGCAGCAGGCCGTGTGTGTGGTTACCCCCAGAACCTGAACTGGATGAGCCACTGCTGCTGGCTCCGTTGTTTTGGCCGAAACCTGTCGATCCACCGATCCCGCCCGACCCTGGCGGGTTCGACGGGGTTGAGGGATCCGTCACAACCGTGGAACCGGAACCGCTGGATTGACCACTCTGGCCACTACCGGATGAGGCGCCATCCAGCGGGTGAGCAGGTATCTTCCACCATCCGCTGGAGAAATCCAGCCATCCAGCCAAATTCGACGAGACCGTTCTGACGGGAGTCACCAGACCTGCCGTCGCGGGGGGCGACTGGCCGCCATCAGCAGCTGTGGCAGCGCCGGACTGCGTGGACGCAGACGCCTGCATGTCGCTCCCGGAGTGTCCCTGAAATGCAGAGCCAATACCCGACACCACGACTGAGCTGGTACCCACCCCAGTACCGACATCAGATCCTGCCACAAGGAAACCCGCCGGTGGGGCTTCATTGCCACTGGCCACGGGCGCAGCGTAGGCAAAACCCTTCGGCTCTGCGTTCGCCTTGACGGGCACCATGGCCATCGGAGCAGTCGGAATGAAGGACACCGGTGGAATCACCCCGGCTCCGTCAACCACAGGGGTCGCCACTGGCGCGGCCGCAAACCCAGGCACGCTGGCAGGCGGAATCCGCTCCACAGGCTGGCCGTCAAGCTGTACACCCGCCGCCCGATCGAACACCTGCTGACTCAGCCCGCTCGGTTCGAACGGGGCCTCGCCATTGATCGCGCGAACCTTCACCCCGTCCATGCCGCCGCCCGCGAGCGGTTGACTGATTGCACCGCTGAAATCGAGCATGTGCACGACACGACCGGATTGTTCATCAAACGTGAAATGGCTGCTGTAGGGGAGGGCGACATTCGCCAACTCGGCCGCCGACAGGCCCATCCACGTTGTGGCCAAAGGCGTCCAATCCTCCTTGAGGACGTTGCTGCGCACTGTCTGGTCAGAACTGGTGGGCAAGGATGAGGCTTCCTGCCGCCCGGCATTCAGTGGGTTTGGCGCCCGAGCAGTACCGGTATTCTGCATCCACCCCGGAGCGCGCGCACCGTCTGAGCGCATGCCATCGGCCGGTCGCCCTCTTGCAGCCTCGTCACCCGTGTTGCCGACCTCCTCGGTTCCGTTCTCGAAATACGTCATCAATGACGCAAGGTCCAGAACGCCCGTACCCAAAGCAAAGTCGATCGGATCGGGCAACCCAAAC
>CAYFNI010000004.1:0-43142 GCA_964344495.1 uncultured Methylococcus sp. | reverse complement strand
GGTCGCCCGGGCGACCGGCCATCCGGTCACGTCGGTATTGGTGGGGATCATCTCCGGCGCTGTCACCCAGAGCACCAATGCGGTCACCTTCATTGTCGTTTCGTTGGTGGCCAGTGGACTGACCGATCAGAAAAAGGCGGCGCCGATTGTGGCCTGGTCCAATGTCGGGACGGCGGCCCTGGTCTTGCTGGCCACCATGGATGTTCATCTGGTGATCTTCCTCTTGGTCGGCATCGTCGGGTTCTGTTATTTCGCCGGCCTCAATGATCATCACCGGTATCGTCATATCGTCGGTGCACTGCTTGGGGTGGGTACCCTATTTCTGGGATTGTGGCTGATCAAGACGGGCGCCAGTTCCTTGCGGGATCTGGCCTTCATTCAGGATATGCTCAGGTCTTCAGCCCATTCGATGGGGCTGCCATTCCTGATCGGGACCCTGCTGACACTCCTGATCCAGTCCTCGGCGACAGCCTCCGCCATTGCCGTCACCATGACGGCATCGGGATTGCTGAGCCTTGACCAGACGCTTGCGATCATCCTTGGATCCAACCTCGGTTCCGGTCTCAGCACCTACCTGATGGCGCAGAACCTGTCGAGCAGCGGGCGGCAGCTGGCCTTGCTCCAGTTGGTTACCAAGCTGCTCGGCATTTGCGTCTTTGTTCCCCTGCTGGTCATGGAGGGGTTGCAACTGGCTCCGGGCTTGAAGACGCTGGTCGGGACCGTCAGCGGCCAGCTGCCGCAGCAGGTTGCGCTGCTGTATCTGTTGCTGCAGGTCGTTTCGGCCGGCATCTTCAGTTTGTTCAGCGGCCGTCTGGATCGTCTGGCTGCCCGCTGGTGCCCGGCCGAGCCGGAAGACGAACTGACCAAGCCCCACTACCTGTATCAGCAGGCGGTGAACGAAGCCGAATCGGCACTCGACCTGGTTGAAAAAGAGCAGGCGCGGCTGGTGCGGCTGATTCCGCGCCTGCTGGATGAACTGCGCCCCGACGAGCTTGAGAGTGGCGCTTACAAGATCACGGTGGTGGATCAGGCGATCACGCTGGTCGGGCATGAATGCGCCCATTTCATCGACCAGTTGATGGCCCACCAGCAATCCAATGAAACGCTGGAAAGGCTGATGAATATCCGGTCGCGCAACGAGCTGATTCTCCATATCAAGACTGCCTGTCATGGCTTGTTCGACCTTCTGAGAGTCGAGTTCCAGGAACCGGCCGCCGCGCAGTTGCAGGTGGCACTGGTCGAGGGGCTGTGCGCGGTGTTGCTCGTGCTATGTGACGAACTGGACGCCAGCGAGGGCGGTCATGAGATGCTGCTGATGCTCACCTCTGATCGGGCGGGCGTCATGGAGGGCATACGTTCAAGCCTGATCCGGTCGGACAATGGTCTCGGCGTGGACAGCAAGACGCGCCTGTTGCCCGCGACCAGCCTGTTCGAACGCATCATCTGGCTCGTCAATCGGTATGGCGTCCTTTTGGGGCGCAATCAGGTGATCGAAAATTGACCTTGTCCCGTCCGAGCGACCCACTCGGCCACGCACCCAACCGGAATGACCATGAAAATTGCCACCTGGAATGTCAACTCGCTCAAGGTTCGTCTGCCCCATGTACTCGACTGGTTGGCGCGAGAACAACCGGACGTGCTGGCCTTGCAGGAGACCAAGACCGAGGACGGCAATTTCCCGCTGGCGGCGCTGCAGGCGGCAGGCTACCAGGCCTGCTTCAGTGGCCAGAAAACCTACAACGGGGTGGCCGTGCTGAGTCGGCAGGCGGGCGAAGCGATGGTCACGGATGTGCCGGGGCTGGATGACCCGCAGCGCCGGATTCTGGCGGTGACGGTCGGGGCTTGCCGCATTGTCGACCTCTATGTGCCCAACGGGAGCGAAGTGGGTTCGGAGAAATATGGCTACAAACTCGACTGGCTGAGCCGGGTACACGATTGGCTGGCCGGGGAGCTTCAACGCCACTCGCGGCTGGTCGTCCTGGGCGATTTCAACATCGCCCCGGAAGATCGGGATGTCCACGATGCGGACGCCTGGCGTGAAAAAATCCTCTGTAGCACGCCGGAAAGGCAGGCCTTTCAGGGCTTGCTGCAACTGGGTTTGAGCGATGCGTTCCGGCGCTTCGAGCAACCCGAAAAAAGCTTCAGCTGGTGGGACTACCGCATGAACGGGTTCCGCCGCAACCTCGGATTAAGGATTGACCACATTCTGCTCAGCGACCCGCTGGCGCAGCAGTGCCGCGCTTGCCGGATCGATGTCGAGCCACGCAAGCTGGAGCGGCCCTCCGACCACGCGCCCGTGGTGGCGGAACTGGCGATCGACTGAAGCCAGCGTGCAGATCAGCGGTTTCGCTTCTGGGGCGCCGCTTGCCGAGTTATCCCCAAGGGCGTAACGGTTCCTCGGCCGGTTTCACCTCCAGCTGACCGGCGCCACCCAGCGCCTTGTACAGCGCAATCAGGTACTGGGTCGTCTGTGCTCTTGAACGGGCCAGTTCCAGCTCATCCAGGTACAGCATGCGCTGGGCATCCAGCACGTCCAGAAACGTTGAAATGCCCTCCCGGTAGCGCAGGTTCGCCAGCCTCAGGGATTCGCGCAGGTCAGTGACGGAGCGGGCCAGTGCCTGTCGGCGCTGTTCTTCCTTCAGGTATTGCGTCAGCGCCGTTTCAGTCTCCCGCAGGGCCTCCAGCACGGACTTTTCATACTGGACATAGGCTTCCTGCTGGCGAGCGTCGGCCAGGTCGATGCCGGCCCGAATGCGCCCGAAGTTGAAGATCGGCTGCATGATGGCGCTGCCGCTGGCCCAGGAAAAGGCGGTGGAGCGAAACAGGTTTTCGAGGTCGGAATTCTGGACGCCCAGAAAGGCGGCGACCGATATTTTCGGGAACAACTCCGCCAGGGCCGCGCCCTGAGCGGCCGTGGCGGCGGCCAGGGTGCGCTCGGCGGCGCGGATATCCGGGCGATAGCGCAGGGTGTCGGCGGGCGTGGTCAGGAGTTCGCGGGCAGAAGCTAGCGGCACGTCGCCTGTTGTCGCCAGCGTGGTCTTCAAGGCGCCGGGTTGAGCACCGATCAGGATTTCCAGTTGATGCCGCCAAGCGGTGATCTGGCCTTCCAGACTGGGGATGCCGGCTTCAGTCGCTTCGGTCTGGGCCCGGGCCCGGGCGACGTCGTAACGGGTACCGACGCCCTCTTCGTTGAGGCGTTCGGTCAGGCGCAGCGTTTGCCGCTGGGCGTTCAGGTTGGCGTGGGTGATGGCCAGTTGTTGTTGCAGGTTGCGGTACTCGGTGTAGGTGCGGGCGGTTTCCGCCGTCAGCATGACCCAGGCCTGCCGGTAGCGTTCGGTGGCGCTGTCGGTCTCGGCTGTGGCGGCCTCCAGCTTGCGGTGCAGCCGTCCGAAGACGTCGATTTCCCACAGGGCATCGACGCCGGACAGGAAAAAGCCCAGCGAGTTGCCACTCTGGTTACGGCCCGGAATCAGGTTGTCCAGATAGCCGCCGGCGGCTGTACCGTTCACCCGCGGGTAGAGTTCAGCGCGCTGGGCACGGCGTTCGGCCCGGGCCTGCTCGATGCGGGTGAAGGCCAGTTGGAGGTCGAGATTGCCACGGCGGGCCCGGTCGATCAGCCGGTCGAGGGTGGGGTCGGCGAATGTTTTCCACCAGTCTTGCAGATGCTGCGCCGGAATCGGCCGGAGGCCATGCGCCGGATCACGTGCCGCCTGCCAGCGATCGGGCAAGACCGGAGCGGGGGCGCGGTAATCCGGACCGACCTGACAGCCGCCCAGCAGCATCAGGCCGAGCGTTGCGGTCCTATACCACATGGCTGTGACCCAGCAGAAAAAGCCGGACAGCGGAGTCGATCAGTTGCTGTTTTTCGTCGGCTGACAAGCCGGGTTGCAGCCCCAGCAGGCAGCGAAAGTGTGGCACGCCCTTGAGCATGCCCAGCAAGAGCTGGCTGGCGGTATCGGGATCGTCCAGGTGAATATGGCCGCGCGCCTGCAACTCGGCCAGATAGCGCGACAGTAACTGGATGGCTGGCTCGGCGCTGGCGGCATAAACCTGACTGCCAAGTTCGGGAAAGTGTTGTTGTTCAGCGATCAACAGGCGGTAGAGCGCCAGCGAGTCTTCTGCATAGAGCAAGTCCACAAAGGCAGCGGCGATGGTTTTCAGGCCGTCGGCCGGCTCGGGCATGGCCAGAGGCGCATCGGACAGGGTGCTGAGCAGGCTGTCGCATTGATCGGCAATGACTGCGGCAAACAGCTCGTGTTTGCTGCCGAAGTGGCTGTAGAGCGTGGGCTTGGAGACCGGTGCGGTTTCGGCGATGGTCTCCATGCGGGCGCCGCTGTAGCCGTGAGTCAGAAAGACCTGTCGGGCAGCGTCGAGAATCGCTTGGCGCTTGGGGTTGAGGCTGCGGCGCATCGGTGCAGTGGGGTGTGGATTGCAGGTCGGCAAGTTTGCGGATTATCCTAAACTAAACCGTTCAGTAAAAGAATTCGCCCGCATGCATCATTCCAAGACCCTGTTGATGGGCCTGCTTCTGACAGTGCTGGTCGCTGGCGTCCTCCTCTATTGGTGGATGGCGATTCACCCGTTTGAAAGCACGGACAACACCTACCTCAAGGCGCACATGACCCTGATCAGTCCGCGCGAATCGGGCTATGTGAAGTCGGTGCACTTCGAAAACAATCATGCAGTCCAGTCGGGTGATCTGCTGGTCATGATCGACGAGGCTGACTTCGAGGCCCGGGTAGCCGAAGCCGAGGCCCAGATTCAGGTCGAGCGCGCCCAGATCCAGAGCCTTGAGATGGACAAGCGGGTGCAGAGAAGCCGCGTGCAGGCGCAGTTGGCCGATATTGCCGCCGCCGAGGCCGACATGACCCGTGCGGCGCGGGATATGCAGCGGTTTGGAAATCTGGTGCAGGAAGGCGCGGTTTCCAGTCAGGCCCATGACAGCGCCGATGCGAGCCTGAAGCAGGCGCGCGCCCAGCGCGACAAGTTCCGCGCCGCCCGGGATGAGGCCGAAAGTCAGTTGTTGGCTCTGGATGCGCGAATCGGTGAGGCGCAGGCGCGCATTCAGGCAATCCAGGCCACGCAGGAGATGGCCCGCATCGCCCTGTCCCATACCCGCATTCTGGCGCCGATAACCGGCGTCATCGGCAATCGCAGCGTGCAGGTGGGGCAACTGGTGAAGCCAGGCACTGTGCTGGCGTACCTGATTCCCGATCAAGGGGTGTTTGTGGAGGCCAATTTTAAGGAAACCCAGATTGGCCACATCCAGCCAGGTCAGCCGGTCGAGATCATCGTGGACGCGTTTCCTGATCGGCCCCTGCGCGGCCGGGTCGACAGTTTTGCGCCAGCGTCGGGGTCGGAATTCAGCCTGCTGCCGCCGGAAAATGCGACCGGCAACTTCACCAAGATTGTGCGGCGAGTGCCGGTCAAGATTGTGTTCGAGCCGGATGCCGATGTGTCGCAATTGCGTCCGGGCTTGTCGGCTACGGCGCGGGTGCGGGTGCGGTGACAGCCCATGAGTGCCGCCTCTGAGGCCGTCCCGCCGGCGGCGGAAACGCCGGCAGTCGCCGAGAGGACGCTGACGCCGCGCGAGTGGGTCGGGTTCATCGCCATGGTGTTCGGCATTTTCATGGCGATCCTCGATATCCAGATCGTCGCCAGTTCGCTCGAACAGATCCAGTCGGGTCTCTCGGCCACCCGCGATGAGATCACCTGGGTGCAGACGGCCTATCTGATCGCCGAGGTGGTGATCATTCCGTTGTCTGGCTGGCTGGGACGGGCACTGTCCACACGCTATCTGTTTGCTCTGTCCTGCGCTGGGTTTACGCTCATGAGCCTGCTGTGCGCGCTGGCCTGGGACCTCAATTCGATGATCGTCTTTCGCGGGCTGCAGGGCTTCTTCGGTGGGGCGATGATTCCCTCGGTGTTCGCCGTGATTTACACCCTGTTTCCGCCCCGGCAGCAGCCGGCAATGGTCATCGTCGTGGGACTGGTGGTCACGGTGGCGCCTACGGCCGGGCCGGTGCTGGGCGGCTACCTGACCGACGCCCTGTCCTGGAAGGCGCTGTTTCTGGTCAATTTGCTCCCCGGGCTGCTGGTGACGGTGTTGACCTGGCTATACGTGAGGGTCGATCAGCCGGAATGGACTTTGCTCGATACGATCGACTGGCGGGGGATTTTTTACATTGTGGTCTGCCTCGGCTGCATGCAGTACGTGCTGGAGGAGGGGGTCCGCAAGGAGTGGTTCGAGAGCCGCGTGATCACGGGTTTCAGTCTGTTGGCCGTGCTGGCCGGGCTGGCAATGTTGTATCGGGAGTTGCGAATCGAGCACCCGATCGTCGATCTATGGGCCTTTCGCGACGGTAACTTCGCTGTCGGTTGTCTGTTCAGCTTTGTGCTGGGCATCGGCCTGTACACGATCATCTATCTGATGCCGGTCTATCTGGCCAGCGTCAAGGGTTTGAACAGTCTGCAGATCGGCCAGTACATCATGGTTGCGGGAGTATTCCAGTTTGTTTCCGCATTTGTGGCCGGGCCGTTGGCAAAGGTAATGGATTCGCGCCTGATGCTGGCCTCGGGCCTGTTCATGTTCGGACTCGGTTGCTGGCTGAACGGCAACCTGACGCACGAAGATGGCTACTGGGAGTTCTTCTGGCCGCAAGCCCTGCGCGGGTTTGCGCTGATGTTCTGCTTTTTGCCGATCAACGCGCTGGCGCTGGGCACCCTGCCGCCCGATGAGGTAAAAAACGCCAGCGGACTCTACAACTTGATGCGTAATCTCGGTGGGGCGATCGGTCTGGCAGTCGCCAATACCCTCATGATCCAATGGAACAAGGGCCATTACGCCAAGCTGCGCGAGGCGGTGACGCCCGGTTCGCCTCAGGCACAGGCGCTGATGGAGGGGGTGCAGGAACGGCTGGCCAACGCAGGATTGCCCGATCCTGACCTGGCCGCCATCAAGCAGTTGCACGGGTTGGTGTTGAGAGAAGCGGAAGTGATGACGATCAATTCGCTGTTCCACGCGCTGGGCTTGGTGTTCTTCCTGTCCCTGCTGTTGATGCCGCTGGTGCACAAGGTTTCGGCCGATACCGGAGCGGGCGGCGGTCACTGAGCGCTCACCCGCCGTGGCTTTTGGTGCGTCAGTGCTTGGCGGTTTTGTGAGCGGCCGGTTTGGTAGCCGGCTTAGAAGGGCTGGCGTGCTTCGGCTTAGGGGCCGGAGCATGGGGTGTCGGTTTGGCAGTCTTGGTCGCTTTGCCCGGTTTGGGGGCGACGCTTGAAGAGCCTTTGACGGCTTTCCCCTTTCCGGCTGGGGGACTCGGGTCATTCACCAGCCGGACCCGCGTCGTGGCCGGGGCTGACTTGCCCCAGCGATTGACTGGCCCGACGATGATGAGCGTCTTGTAGGACTGGACTTTGGCGCCGGTCTTGCGTCCGGAGGCCCGGTCAATCACGTCGACGGGTCCATAGCCGCTCTGGCCGACCAGATGAAAGAGTTCCTCGGCACGGTAATCTTCCACATGCACGCACCCGTGTGACGCGCCGGCCTGCCCCATTTCCCGCATGGACTCCCGATCCAGCGAGGAATGCAGCGCCATGCCGCCGTTGAAGAATACGGCCCAGAGCATCGGCGCGTCATACTTGCCGGACCAGTGCCGGGAGGAAAACATTTGCGGTCTGAAATAGCCCGAGGTGGTCTCGTGGCCTTTGGCGCCGGACGCGATCAGCCAGTAGTACAGCAAGCCCTGGCCACGCTTATAGACGCGCAGTGTCTGGGCGCGCCCCCAGAACGGATCTTTTTTCTTGTTGACGATGACGATCAGCGAATAGCTGGAGAAGTCTGGATTGTCGAGCGGATTGGCCAGATCTTCGGCTTCGGTGCGGTCAGGGTCCTGATAGGGGCTGAAGGCTTTGGTGACGCCAAACTGATAATGGGGTTTGGCGCCGACATCGGACTCATAGCGCAGGTTGGGTTGCGAGCGCGGAAATCCTGCCCATGGGCCCGGGGGTTCGGCCGGGACGGCGCCAGGGGCTGGCAGCGACACCAGAACCAGAGAAAGCAAGGCGCTCCAGAGCAAGAGTATGGGGTTGGCGCGACTCAGGCGCAGACGAATCCGGGACACGAGATGACTCCATGGGCAAGGCCTGAGGGCCAATATACCGCAGGCGTCCACGTTTGTATCCGCTCAGGTCAGGGCGCGGGCGCAGGCCCAGACGTCGATGCGCTCTACGCCGGACCGGCGCAGGGTTTTGGCCAGTTCGCCGACGGTGGCCCCGGTGGTCACGACATCATCCAGCAGGGCGACGTGGCGGTAGGGCAGGACAGCGGGCGTGGCGAAGGCGTCGCGGATGTTCCGTCGCCGTTCGTCTGCTGACAGTCGAGCCTGAGCGTCGGTGGTCCGAATCCGCCGGCAGGCCGCGAGGTCAAGCGGAATGCCGGTCTGACGCGCCACGCTGCGGGCTATTTCGAGCGATTGATTGAAGCCACGCGCACGGTAACGTGGGCCGGACAGGGGTACCGGCAGGATGACCTCGGGACGGGTGCCGGCCGTCAGAATGTGTTCGGCCAGCAATACGCCGAGTACGCGTGCATGGGCGTGGCGGGATCCGAACTTGAGTGCCTGGACGAGATGGCGCACGGGTTCTTCGTATCGAAACGCGGCCTGCAGGGACTGATAGGGGGGCGGGTGTTTCTGGCAGGCGCCACAAGGCATCAGCGTCGGTCCGCCGTGGGGCAGCGCGCAAACCGGACAGCCTGGCTCAAGCCACGGCAAGTCGTGCCGGCACGGCAGGCACAAGTCCAGCCCGCGTTGGCCGCGGTCGCCGCAGAGGACACAGGTAGGCGGAAACAGGATGTCCTGTATAATAATCGGCCATTTGTTTACGGCGTTCATAGTGTCAGGGTTGACGAATCCATCGCTGCCTTGATCGCCCGCTCACCATGCAATCTCTGGAGTCCCCATGTCTGCTCAAGCCTGTTCCCGCTCACCCGATCTCCAGGGTGTGGTCCGTCCGGATGACGTTCGCCATGACTGGACCGTGGAGCAGGCGCAGGCGCTGCTGGGTCAGCCATTCAATGATCTGCTGTTCCAGGCGCAGACCGTGCATCGGCGTTATTTCGATGCCAACGAAGTCCAGGTCTCCAGCCTCCTGAGCATCAAGACCGGTTCATGTTCCGAAGACTGTGCCTATTGTCCCCAGAGCGCGCATTATGACACCGGTCTGGGCAAGGAAAGCCTGATGCCGGTCGAGGCGGTGCTGGAGGCAGCCGCTCGGGCCAAGGCGCAGGGGGCCGGTCGTTTCTGCATGGGGGCGGCATGGCGCAGTCCCACGGACCGTGACATCGAGCGGGTCAGCGCCATGGTCGAGGGCGTCCGGGCACTGGGTATGGAAACCTGCGTTACCCTGGGCATGCTGACCGACGCTCAGACACGCCGTCTCAAGGATGCCGGGCTGGATTACTACAATCACAATCTCGACACGTCCGAGGCCTATTACTCGGAAATCATTACCACCCGCACCTATCAGGACCGTCTCGATACGCTGGAGCGTGTCCGGGCGGCCGGTCTGAACGTCTGCTGCGGCGGTATCGTCGGCATGGGCGAGGGTGAGGACGATCGGGCGGCACTGCTGGTGCAGCTGGCGAATCTGCCCAAACATCCGGAGAGTGTGCCGATCAACATGCTGGTGCAGGTGGAAGGTACGCCGCTGACCGGCCTCGAAAAACTGGACCCGCTAGTCTTCGTGCGCACCATAGCTGCAGCACGGATCATGATGCCGGCCTCCCGGGTGCGGCTTTCCGCCGGTCGGACGGACATGAGCGACGAATTGCAGGCTTTGTGTTTCTTCGCCGGTGCCAATTCGATTTTCTACGGCGAGCGTCTGCTGACGACCGACAATCCGGTGGCTGACACTGATCGCGTGCTGTTCCAGCGGCTCGGTTTGCGGATGGCCGGTTTCTACGCCAACGCGTGAATTGCGCCGGTGTGTCGCTGGAACCCGCCGCCCGGATGACTCGGGACGCCTGGCTGCAGGCGCGTCTGGCGGAGATCGACCGGCAGGGGCTGTCTCGCAGTCGCCGCCGGCTGAATTCACCGCAGCAGGCGGTGGTTCAGGTCGACGGGCAGACCTTGGTCAATTTCTGCAGCAACGATTACCTCGGACTCGCCAGCGATCCCCGTGTGGTGGCTGCGTTGCAGACGGGTGCAGGACGCTGGGGTGTCGGTGCGGGAGCGGCGCATCTGGTCAGTGGTCACAGCGGTGCGCATCACGCACTGGAGGAGGCTCTGGCCGAGTTCACCGGTCGTCCGCGGGCCATTCTGTTTTCAACCGGCTACATGGCCAACATGGGGGTGATCACCGCGCTGCTCGGGCGCGGGGACATGCTGTTCGCCGATCGCCTCAATCATGCCTCGCTGGTTGACGGGGCGCGTCTGTCTGGCGCCCGTTTCCTGCGCTATCCGCATGTGGATGTCGCCGCGCTTGATGCGCGGCTGGCCTCGGCACGATCCGGTTCGACCCTGCTGGTGAGTGACGGGGTGTTCAGCATGGATGGGGATCTGGCTCCGGTGGCGGCGCTGGCCGAACGGGCCGATGCGCACGGTGCCTGGCTGATGATCGACGATGCTCATGGGCTGGGCGTCATCGGCGCGACCGGCGGCGGAGTGGTCGAAGTCGCGGGGCTGTCGACGGCGCAGGTGCCGATTCTGGTTGGTACATTGGGCAAGGCGTTTGGCACTTTTGGTGCGTTTGTCGCAGGCGGCGAGGACATGATCGAATACCTCATCCAGCGGGCCCGCACCTATCTCTTTACGACCGCCCTGCCGCCGGCCATCGCGGCTGCAACCCGCACCGCCGTCGATCTCGTGCGCGCCGAGGGCTGGCGTCGGGACAGGCTGGCGGAGCTGATCCAACGGTTCCGGTCAGGCGCGGAACAGTTGGGCCTGGCGCTGATGCCGTCCAGTACGCCGATTCAGCCGCTTTTGATCGGCGATAATCAGGCGGCCGTGCGGGCCAGTGCCGGCTTGCAGGCGGCCGGATTCTGGGTGGGCGCCATCCGCCCGCCAACGGTGCCTGCAGGCACGGCCCGGTTACGTGTCACGCTCACGGCCACGCACAGCGAGGCGCAAGTCGATGGCTTGCTGGCGGCGCTGGCCGGGCTGGATCTCCCGCGGAGGACGTCCTGATGACGGTGGCCAACGCCGCTAGATCGGCGATCTTCACGCACACGTTGGGCGAGGGGCCGGCACTGGTGATGTTGCACGGCTGGGCGATGCACGGCGGCCTGATGCTGGACTTCGCACAACGGCTGGCCAGCCGTTGCCGTGTGACTCTGGTGGATTTGCCGGGGCATGGCCGAAGCGAGCCCCGGTCTGACTATGCGCTCGACAGTCTTCTCGATGCGCTGATGGCGGTCGTTCCGGAGCGGGCCTGTTGGCTGGGGTGGTCGCTGGGCGGCCTGTTGGCGCTGGCTGCTGCGGAGCGCGCGCCACGGCGCGTGAGCGGACTGATCCTGATGGCGGGGACGCCGAGGTTTACGCGTAGCGCCGACTGGCCGGGGGTCGATGCCGAAGTCTTGCGGCAGATGGCGGGCCATCTTGAGGAGGATCGTGCCGCAACGCTGCGCCGGTTCATCGGCCTGCAAACCTTCGGGCAGGCGCAGGCCAAGGATTTGGCGCGTACGCTGCAAACGCGCCTCGACGAGGCGCCGCCGGCCGATCCGGTAGCGCTGCGCGGGGGGCTCCAGTTGTTGCTGAATGAGGATTTACGTTCGGCCTTGGCGGCCTATTCGGGCCCGACGTTGACCTTGCTGGGTGAGCGTGACCGATTGGTTCCAGCGGCTTTGCAGGCGAATCTGCACGAATTGAAGCCGGACATGGCGGTGCATACCGTGTCCGGAGCGGCGCATCTGCCGTTTTTCACCCATCCGCAGGAAACGGTCTGCCGGGTTGAGGCTTTTTTGGAGGGCGTGTGTTGCCATCAGGAGGGAGCAGGGTGAGGGTCGCAGAGACTGCGTCGGTCTCGGGGTATTCCAAGCGTCTGGTGGCGCAATCCTTCGGTCGGGCCGCCGAGGGGTACGATGCCGTGGCGGATTTGCAGCGCGCTGTCGGGCGGGGCTTGTTGGCCGCCATTGCGGATGAGTGCACCGGATGCCTCCTGGATGTGGGGGCCGGCACCGGTTTTTTCTCTCGGGTATTGGCCGATCGGTACCCTCATGCTCAGGTGGTGGCGGTCGATATTGCGGAAGGCATGCTGCAGTGTGCCCGTCAGCGCTTTTCAGGGCCTTGCGTGGTTGGCGATGCCGAGAGCTTGCCGCTAGCGAGCGGGTCGGTGGATCTGGTTTTCTCAAATCTCGCGATTCAATGGTGCACCCGACCCATGGAGGTGTTCGGCGAGTTTCTGCGCGTCTTGCGGCCCGGTGGCGCGTTGCTGTTCAGTACGTTCGGGCCGCACACGCTGAGCGAGCTGCGGCAGGCCTGGCGGGCGGCTGATCATTTCAGTCACGTGAACGACTTTGCCGGTGCGGGCGAGTTGCGAGCGGTGCTTGATCATCTGGGTTTCGACGCACTGGACTTGCATGCCGAGCGACGGGTTTTGGGATATCCCGATGTCGGCGCGCTGATGCGAGAGTTGAAAGGGTTGGGTGCGCACAATCTGACCGAACAGCGTCCGCGGCATCTGACCGGGAAGGGCGTTTTTCGGCGCATGCTGGCGGCATATCCCGCTGCGGGGGAGGGGATTGAGGCAAGCTTTGAGATCTTCGTGGGCCGATGTCGCAAGCCGGAGGGTCAGGATTGAGTGGCTGTGGATGGTTTGTGACCGGGACGGATACGGACGTTGGCAAGACTTACGTCAGCGTCCGGTTGCTCGAAGCGCTGGCGGCGGCTGGAAGGCGGGTCGTCGGCATGAAGCCGGTGGCTTCCGGTGCGCAATGGCAGGATGGACGACTGGTCAATGCGGATGCGTTGGCACTTATGCAGGCGGCTTCGGTCAAGATGCCTTACGAATGGGTCAATCCGTTCGTGTTTGGCCCGCCGATCGCCCCGCATTTGGCGGCCGCGCAGGCCGGCGTGGAGATTGAGCTTGGTCGGGTGGAAGTTTGTTTTCGGCAGTTGTCCGCCCATGCGGATTGCGTTGTGGTGGAAGGGGCCGGCGGCTGGCGAGTGCCGCTGAATCAGGATGAGGATATGGCTTCGCTCGCGGGGCGACTGGGGCTTCCCGTCTTGATGGTGGTGGGATTGCGATTGGGCTGTATCAATCACGCCTGTCTGACCGCGGAGTCCATCCGGCATTCGGGTCTGCGTTTCGGCGGATGGATCGCCAATACGCCGTCCGACGGTGTCGATGAGGCTGAGCAGATCGTCGCTACGTTGACGGATCGGTTGGCGCTGCCGCCGCTGGCTGTGCTTGGATACCGACCTCTGGCAGAGGGGCCCCTGAGCGATCCGAAAGACCTTTTCAAATGTGATGAAATCTTGCGCCTGATGCGGCCTTAAGCTAGGATTGCAGGCGTAGTAGGGGGTCTGAAAGCCGATCGGTGATTCGGGCGCATGCATTCGAACCGGCCCTCCCGTCGGGGGTTGTGTGGGTTCCGAGAGTGTGGGTGGCCATGATCGAGTCACAGTATGACACGGCGAGTGGTGAGATTTCCTTCATCCTGACCGCCAACCGATCTCTGACTCGTCAGCAGGCATGGATTTTTCTCGGTCTCGCGGGGGTCAGTATGGTGGCGATCGCCGCCGCCTGTGGGCTATTCGGACTCTGGCTTGTGTTGCCGTTTACAGGCGCAGAGTGGTTGTTGCTGGTCTACGCTTTTCGCTACAGCTTCAAGACCGCCGCCTTGCAGGAAGTGCTGACCGTCAGTGAGCATACGGTTCTGCTTGAGCGCGGCGTTCATGGGCCGGAGCACGTGTATCGGTTCCAGCGAACCTGGACAGCGCTGGAGCGTATTCAGCCCGTTCACAGGGGGTACCCGAGTCGTCTCGCCTTGCGATCGCACGGCAGGCAGGTTGAGGTGGGTGATTTCCTGGCTGAGGCAGAGCGCGAGTCGCTGTTCAGCGAGCTTCAAAAGATTTTGCGCTGATCCCAAGCGGGACAGCCGGTGATTTTTGCGATTGTAGAGAGGGTTCCGTGAAGAAATTAAGAACTTTGCTGGCGGTTGCGGGCATGATGAGCGTCGGTGAGGCGTTTGCCGACTATACGCTCAACCTGACCGAAGGTGTAACCGAGCTGAGTCGGGATATCCACGATCTGCACATGCTGATCTTCTGGATCTGCGTGGCGATTGGCGTGCTGGTCTATGGCTTGCTGGTCTACTCCCTGGTCAACCATCGCAAGTCCAAGGGCGTCGTGCCCGCCCAGTTCCATGAGAATACCAAGCTCGAGATTCTGTGGACGGTCATCCCGTTCCTGATTCTGCTGGGCATGGCGATACCGGCCACCAAGGTCATGATCAAGACTTATGACGTGTCCGGCGCTGACATGACAATCAAGGTTACGGGGTACCAGTGGAAGTGGAAATACGATTACCTTGATGAGGGCGTGAGTTTCTTCAGCACACTCGATGCCAAGAGTAACCGGGCCCGTCAGTTGAATTCCGGCATCAATCCAGCGACGGTTGATAACTACTTGCTGGATGTGGACCATCCGCTGGTCATTCCGGTCGGCAAAAAAATTCGCTTTCTGTTTACCGGCGCAGATGTGATCCACTCGTGGTGGGTACCCGATTTGGGCTGGAAAAAGGATACGATCCCCGGCTTTGTGACCGACGGCTGGGCCAAGGTTGAAAAACCCGGCATTTACCGGGGTCAGTGTACGGAACTGTGTGGTCGCGATCATGGGTTCATGCCGATTGTCGTGATTGCCAAGACCGAGGCGGAGTATCTGGCGTGGCTGGCTGAACAGAAGGCTGGCAAGGCCGCCAAGGCTGACGATTCAGACGATGAGGCGCCTGCAACTGCCACCCACAGCGAAGCCAGTCCCGCACCTGCAACCGAGACGACCACCGAAGCGCCTGCCGCTGTTTCGGTGTCGCCCCCGGCACCGGCGGCCGACAAGGCCGAGTTGATGGCGGTGGGGCAGAAGGTCTATGAATCCCATTGCCTGAACTGCCATCAAGCGCAGGGCGAGGGCATTCCCGGTCTGTTTCCCGCGATTGCACACAGCGCCGTCGTGAACGGGCCGATTGCTGATCATGTCAAGTTGGTGCTCAATGGCAAGCCGCCTTTGATGGCGTCTTTCCGCAACATCCTCACGCCAGAGGAGATTGCAGCAGTTGTTACGTACCAGCGTAATGCTTTTGGCAATAGCACTGGCGATGTTGTTCAAGCCAGTGATGTTGCGTCACACGAATAATCGAACCCATTTGAAGAGGTGACTCCTATGTCAGTAACGGCACTTCATGACGATCACCACGATCATGGTCCCGCCAAGGGATTGATGAGGTGGGTGACGACGACTAACCACAAGGATATCGGTACGCTTTACCTTATTACTTCGTTGGTCATGTTCATGGTCGGCGGAGCGATGGCGCTGGTCATTCGGGCCGAGTTGTTCGAGCCCGGCATGCAGTTCGTGGATCCGATGTTCTTCAACTCCATGACCACCCTGCATGCCCTGATCATGGTCTTTGGTGCCGTGATGCCGGCGTTTGCCGGTCTGGCCAACTGGATGATCCCAATGATGATCGGGGCCCCGGATATGGCGCTGCCGCGACTCAATAACTGGAGTTTCTGGCTGCTGCCCTTTGCGGCGATCATGCTGGTCAGTACCCTGTTCATGGAGGGTGGCGCAGCTGCCGCTGGGTGGACACTGTATCCACCGCTGGTGTTGCAGACCGGTGCCGCTTTCCCGTTCACCATTTTTACGGTGCACATCCTCGGTATTTCGTCCATTCTCGCAGCGATCAACATTATCGTGACCATCCTCAACATGCGCGCCCCGGGCATGACATTGATGAAGATGCCGCTGTTCGTCTGGACGTGGTTGATAACTGCGTTCCTCTTGATCGCCATCATGCCGGTCTTCGCGGGTGCGGTGACCATGCTGCTCACGGACAAGTTCTTCGGTACCAGTTTCTTCAATGCGGCTGGCGGTGGTGACCCGGTGCTCTATCAGCACTTGTTCTGGTTCTTTGGTCACCCTGAAGTCTATGTCCTGATCCTGCCGTCTTTTGGAATTGTTTCTCAGATCATACCGACCTTCTCCCGCAAGCCCTTGTTCGGCTACAGCTCAATGGTTTATGCGACAGCTTCGATCGGCTTCCTGTCGTTTATCGTCTGGGCGCATCATCAGTACACCGTCGGCATGCCGGTTGAAGGTGAGCTCTATTTCACCTATGCGACGATGCTGATTGCCGTTCCGACCGGGGTCAAAGTCTTCAACTGGCTGTCGACCATGTGGAAGGGTGCTATCACGTTTGAGACACCGATGCTGTGGGCCATTGCGTTTGTCGTGTTGTTCACCATGGGTGGCTTTACCGGGTTGATGATGTCCATTTCTCCGGCTGACTTGCAGTATCACGATACGTATTTCATTGTGGCGCATTTCCATTACGTCCTCGTTTCAGGCGCCGTCTTTGCAATCATTGCGGCCGTCTTCTACTGGCTCCCCAAGTGGACGGGGCGTATGTACGACGAACGTCTTGCCAAGCTGCATTTCTGGTTGACGGTCATCTCGGTCAATGTCTGCTTTTTCCCGCAGCATTTCCTCGGTCTTGCCGGAATGCCGCGCAGAATCCCGGACTATGCGCTGCAATTTGCCGAATTCAACGCATGGTCAAGTGTCGGGGCCTTCGTGTTTGGATTTTCTCAGCTGATCCTGTGTTACATCGTCATCCAAAGTATTCGCGGTGAGGGAGAGCCTGTGACCGACGAAGTCTGGGAAGGTGCAGCCGATCACGGGCTGGAGTGGCAGCTGCCATCCCCCGCGCCATACCATACTTGGGAAAGTGCGCCGGATATCCACTGATCGCGATAAGCATCCTGTGGCTATCGATAGCCACAGGATGGTGACAAGGTCAAACATGAGACTGCAGACGAAGAACAGAGTCTTGGCATTGGTCATCGGGGCTGTAGCCATCGGCCTGTACGTTTATGCCATCTACCATGTCGTGTCTGGGCACGGGCTGCCATGAGTGAGCAACCGTCTAGACGTTCGAACGCCAAAGTTGTGTGGCCGGTGGTCATGGTGGTCATTGCCATGTTTGGGTTTGGGTTTGCTCTCGTGCCCTTGTACGACGTCTTTTGTGAGCTGACCGGCCTTAATGGCAAGGTCAAAACAGAGGCTCAAGCCGAAACTGGCTTCAAGGTGGATGAAACCAGATGGGTCACGGTCGAGTTTGTGACAACCGTCAATGGCAGCATGCCGCTCGCATTTCGAGCGGAAAAAACCAAACTCAAGGTCCATCCCGGCGAGTATCAGACAGTCAGGTTTTACGGATTGAACCAGTCATCCCAACCCCTTGTGGGGCGCGCCATCCCGAGCATTGCACCCGGATGGGCGACGCAGTTTCTGAAGAAAACTGAATGCTTCTGCTTCAGTGAGCAGCGCTTTGAACCACACAAGGAAAGGGAGATGCCGGTGCGTTTCGTGATAGACCCGGCCCTGCCGGATACGGTGGGGGATGTGACCCTCTCTTACACCTTCTTCGATATCAGCGACAAGCAATAATCGCCCAAATTTAGCTACTGAGCAGAGGACTCCTTAAAATGGCTTTACATGGCTCTTATTACCTCCCGCACAAGGCAACCCAGCCGATCCTTGGTTCGATCGGCCTGTTTGTATTGCTTGCTGGGTTCTCCAATTATCTGAACGGTTCCGAAATTGGTTCGACCATGATGTGGATCGGTGGCGGTATCGTCGCCTACATGATGTTCATCTGGTTTGGCGCGGTCATTCGGGAGAGTGTGGGCGGGCTATACAATCACCAGGTCGATGTTTCCTTTCGGATGGGCATGATCTGGTTCATTACCTCCGAAGTATTTTTCTTCGCCGCATTCTTTGGGGCTCTTTTTTACAGCCGCGTTTATGCCCTGCCATGGATGGGGGGCGAGGGGTCACAGCTGGGGGTAGAGACACACCAGTATCTATGGGATGCGTTCCAGAATGTATGGCCCACCAACGGTCCCGCGCATTTGGGTGGCAATGAAGGGGAGTTCGAGCCCATGGCAGCGTGGGGAATTCCGGCCATCAATACCCTGATTCTATTGACCAGTGGTGCGACGGTAACCTGGGCCCACTGGGGCTTGCTGAAGGATAATCGCAACCAGCTGATCATAGGCCTTGCAGCGACGGTCGTGCTCGGGTTCCTGTTCGTTGTGTTGCAGGGGTTTGAATACCACGAGGCCTACAGTGAAATGGGTTTGACCCTGGGGACAGGGATTTATGGCTCAACCTTCTTCATGTTGACCGGCTTCCATGGTCTGCACGTCTCGATTGGCGCGATCATGCTTACCGTGGTGTTGCTGAGAAGCCTGCGCGGCCATTTCAGCAGTCAGCACCATTTTGCCTTTGAGGCTGCAGCCTGGTACTGGCATTTTGTCGACGTGGTCTGGCTGGGTCTGTTCATTTTTGTCTACTGGCTGTAGATTTTAGTCAGCCCAGTGTGCAAACGGCGCGCCCCATCACTGGGTCGCGCCGTTTTCGTTTGTGGTGCGATCAGGGTTCAATGCAGTCGTGATGGCTGTTCGACCTTGACAGTGGGGTGAAACAGACGCGTGATGTCGATGCGGTCGAAGCGATAGCGGCGATTACAAAACTCGCAGGCGACGAGGATCTCATTGTGCTCATCGAGACTGGCTTCAGCTTCATCCCTGCCCATGGCAATCAACATGGACTCGATCCGCTCCCGCGAGCAGCCGCAGCGAAAAACAACAGGCTCAGGTTCAAGCACTCTGACGCGCTCTTCATGGAACAACCGGTAGAGCAGTTCCTCGCTTGGGAGGTTGAAAGCCTCCTGACGGGTGAGCGTGTCGGCTAGGTGTGAAATTCTGCTCCAGTCTTCATGGCTACGAGCTTTGCCCGGTAAAGCCTGAATGAATAGTCCGGCAGCGGTGTTGCCATCGGCGAACAGCCAGATGCGCGTGGGCAATTGTTCTGAAAGTGAAAAATATGACTCAATCGCTGTGGCCAAACTGTCTCCTTCCAGCGCGACGATGCCTTGATACGGTTCCTGCTGGAATTGTTGAATGGTCAGAACCATTCGGCCATCGCCGAACAGGTCCATGAGGCTTGCGCTTTTGGGCTCGGTACGCCAGTGAGCCAACCCGCGAACAGTCAGGGTATGGGTCGCTTGCGCAACCAGCGTACTGACCGGGCCATTGCCCTGGATCTGCAGGATCAGGGAGCCTTCAAACTTGAGGGTGCCCGTCAGGAGGACGGTTGCAGCGAGCGCTTCGCCCAGAATTGAAGCGATCAGAGGCGGGTAGTCGGTGTCGCTACGGACACCTGTCCATGCATCGCGAAGGCGAACAAACTCCCCGCGAATACCCAGATCTTCAAAGAAGAAGCGTTGAAAGAGGTCATGTTCGGTCATGGTTGCAATGTGATGTTGAATGTCAGGAATGTTCGCGCGCTTAATTGATCAGAGTGGGACAGGCGTCTCAATTACATCAGGTGCGGAGGTTACTGTGTTTTGGCGAAAAAAAGGGGTTATGCCAGAAAAAGGACGTGCATTGCCAGGACGGGCGGTGGCAGTGCAACTCCCGAGCGCTCATCAGGTGCTTGGACGGAGTTTGGTGCCGCCCTATCCTGAAGGGAGTCGAAAGATTCTCTTCGGTATGGGCTGCTTCTGGGGGGCTGAGCGGTTGTTCTGGCAGATCCCGGGCGTCTATGTCACGGCGGTCGGATATGCGGGCGGTGAGACACCCAACCCCACCTATGAAGAGGTGTGTAGTGGATTGACGGGCCATGCGGAGGTGGTATTGGTGGTGTATCAGCCTGAGCAGGTCGCTCTGGAGCAACTCTTGGCCGTATTTTGGGAGTCACACGATCCGACTCAGGGCATGCGACAGGGCAACGATATTGGTACGCAATACCGATCTGTCATTTTTGCCTATGACCCAGATGATACCCGCAGGGCAATGAACTCAGCCGGGCGGTTTCAACAGGCATTGATGGAAGCGGGCATTCAAAAACCACTCACGACGGAGATATTGGATGCGCCGGACTTCTACTTTGCTGAAGCCTACCACCAGCAGTACCTCGCTAAAAATCCGCAAGGCTACTGTGGGTTGCGCGGTCTTGATGTGCGGTGCCCCTAGCCGGGAGCGCTTGGGTCTCCCTTGAAAGGATGACGTGACAGTCGCTGCCAGCGCTCGAGTGTGGCAAATCGCCGCATCCGATGTCCTGCGGACCGATTTCGATTAGGCTAAAGTCATGAATGTAGAACCGCTCTCCAGTATCCCCACCCCGACCCAACCCGCACGGGATGCGCGCCAGAATCTGCGCTGGCTGTTCGTGTTGCGGAATCTCATGATTGTGGGTGAGGGGCTGATCATTTTTATCAGCTTGTATGGTCTGGAGATTCCGCTCCGCGAAGTCCCTCTCTGGGGCATCCTGACCTTGCTCGCCCTCTTCAACTGGTGGACATGGCTAAGGCTCAGTTCGCTTGAGCCGATCGCTGAAAACGAGTTATTCGTCCAGTTGTCATGTGATGTGTTGGCGATTACTGCCATCCTGTTCTTCACTGGGGGCGCAACCAACCCGATTGCCTGGTTTTTTCTGTTGCCGATCATCATTGCCGCCACCGTCCTACCCCAGGAGTACACGTGGTACATGGTGATGTTCACGACCGGTTGCTACACGCTGCTGATGGGCTATTACGAGCCTTTGCCGGATATCCAGCCGGTCGTGTTTCAGGGGGAGCGGGCGCACTCCATGCACGCAATGATGCCCGCTCATCACCTTGATTTGCATGTGTTCGGCATGTGGTTCGGCTTCGTTTTCAGTGCTGCAATGGTCGCTTATTTCGTGGTGGAAATGGCCAAGACCCTGCGTGCCAGAGAGCGCAGTTTGGCGGAGGCGCGGGAGCAGAGTCTGCGCAACGAGCGGGTCGTCGCCCTGGGCACGTTGGCGGCCGGTGCAGCCCATGAGATGGGAACCCCCTTGGGCACCATGGCGATTCTGATCCGGGAGATCGAGGACGAATGCGAAAGCGGACCCGATCGAGAGTTGGCCGACAAGATGCGGATTCTTCGTGACCAAGTGGCGCGGTGCAAGCAGGCACTGTCGGTGATGTCGGCGACGGCCGGCGAGATACGCGCAGAGAGCGGCCACGTGATGCCGCTGACGGCTTACCTGGATTCGGTGGTCGAAACCTGGCGTAACCAATTGCCGGGCGTAAAGCTTGAATATCGAAAGGACGGGCTATTGCCTGCGCCGGGTTTTCTTGCCGAGCAGACACTGACCCATGCCTTGATCAACATTCTCAACAATGCCGCGGAAGTGTCGCCCAAAGGCATCGAGTTTCGAGCGCGCTGGGACCGCCACGGGGTGACACTCCAGATCCTTGATCGCGGGCCAGGCATCAAGCCAGCCATTTCCGAGCAGATCGGCAAGGCGCCCGTTTCAACGAAGGATCAAGGGTTGGGAGTGGGGCTTTTTCTGGCTTTCTCGACCATCAAACGTTTGGGTGGCAGTATTGAAATGACTCCGCGTCAGCGAGGGACCGGTACGCGGACTCAGATTCTTTTGCCATTGGCCAATCAATGGACGACGCCATGACTGCAATGCTGGATGAGAGCGAACTGGATCAGCAACCGACACTGCTGCTGGTGGATGATGATCCTACTTTCTGTGGTGTGCTCGATTTGGCGCTCCGAAAAAGGGGTTATGAGGTGCATGTGGCAACGGATGTGGAGGCGGGCATCCGTCTGGCCGAAGAGCTTGAACCCGAATACGCCGTGGTTGATCTTCGTATAGGGCAGGAGTCCGGTCTGGTGCTGGTTAAGCGGTTGCATGAGTTGGATGCCAATACCCGCATTGTGATGTTGACAGGATTTGCCAGCATCGCGACGGCGGTAGAGGCCATCAAACTCGGTGCAATCCACTATCTGGCCAAACCGGTGGATGCCGATGAGATCGTGATGGCGTTGCACAAGGATCGGGGGGATGAGTCCGTCGAAATCAAGGACAAACCTCTGTCGGTCCGACGACTTGAGTGGGAGCATCTTCAAAAGGTGCTGGTCGAGCATGGCGGCAATATCTCAGCGGCCGCAAGGGCACTCGGCATGCACCGCCGTACGTTGCAGAGAAAACTCGAAAAGCGCCCGGTCAAGGATTGAGCGCGCACTTCCGGTCAAGGCGCTCATAGCCCAAGCGCCAGAACGTTCTGGTCGAGACCCCGGCCCGCCCCCCTATCTTGGCCCGCGTCCATCTCGCACCCTATCCATGTAATCCCTGCTTCCATCGCCCCAGTGGTGAGGCGTTCATCTGAGCGCGAGAAGCATTTCGACGTTGCCTTCCGTCTTGACAGATTCAAATGCCTCGATATTATTAGCACTCGTTCTTGTTGAGTGCTAACACGCATCACGCGTCCCGCACTTGATTGAGCCTCTATTTCGATTATTGATTCTGGTTAAGGAGCAAACGATGAAAATCCGTCCATTGAATGACCGCGTGATCGTGAAGCGTCTGGAAGATGAACGCACCACTGCGGGCGGTATTGTGATTCCCGATTCGGCCGCGGAAAAGCCCGCGCGGGGCGAGGTGCTGGCAGTCGGCACCGGTAAGATTCTGGACAACGGCCAAGTCCGTCCGTTGAGCGTCAAGGTAGGCGAGACGGTGCTGTTTGGAAAATATGCCGGCACGCAGGAAAAGGTCGACGGCCAGGAAATTCTTGTGATGCGTGAAGACGACATCATCGCGGTCCTGGAAGGCTGATCTCCAAGCGATCTTCTCTCTTAAAGTTATTCAAGTTCAGGAAAGGTAAGAAAAATGGCAGCAAAAGACGTACGTTTTGGCGATGACGCTCGTAGCCGCATGATCCGTGGCGTAAACATCCTCGCTCAGGCTGTGAAGGTTACGCTGGGCCCCAAGGGCCGCAATGTCGTGCTCGAGAAGAGTTTTGGTGCGCCGACGGTGACCAAGGATGGCGTATCCGTAGCCAAGGAAGTCGAGCTCTCCGACAAGTTTGAGAACATGGGCGCACAAATGGTAAAGGAAGTCGCGTCCCAGACATCCGATATCGCGGGCGACGGTACGACGACGGCCACGGTGCTGGCCCAGTCGATTCTGACCGAAGGTTTGAAGGCGGTGGCGGCCGGCATGAATCCGATGGATCTTAAGCGCGGGATCGACAAAGCCACTGCGGCGGCAGTCGAAGCTATCCACGCCATGTCGGTTCCCTGTGCAGACAGCAACGCAATCGCGCAGGTCGGTTCTATTTCCGCTAACTCTGATGAAGCGATCGGCAAGATCATCGCCGATGCCATGGACAAGGTCGGCAAGGAAGGCGTGATTACGGTTGAAGACGGCTCCGGGCTTGAAAATACCCTTGACGTTGTCGAAGGCATGCAGTTCGACCGCGGCTATCTGTCGCCCTATTTCGTCAACAATCAGCAGAGCATGAGTGCCGAACTGGAGAATCCGCTGATCCTGATTTGCGAGAAGAAAATCTCCAACATCCGGGACATGCTGCCGGTGCTTGAAGGCGTCGCCAAGGCAGGGCGTCCGCTGCTCATCATCGCGGAAGATGTAGAAGGTGAGGCGCTGGCCACTCTGGTCGTCAACAACATGCGCGGCATTCTCAAGGTCGCGGCGGTGAAGGCGCCCGGGTTTGGTGATCGTCGCAAGGCCATGCTGGAAGATATTGCCGTACTGACCGGCGGTACCGTGATTGCAGAGGAAGTGGGTCTTTCGCTTGAAAAAGCTACCATCGAAGATCTTGGTACCGCCAAGCGCGTGCAGATCACCAAGGAAGAAACCACGATCATTGACGGCGCCGGTAGCGCCGAGAAGATTCAGGGTCGTATCGCCCAGATTCGCAAGCAGGTAGAAGAAACCAGCTCCGATTACGATCGCGAAAAGCTGCAGGAGCGTCTGGCCAAGTTGGCTGGCGGTGTTGCCGTGATCAAGGTGGGTGCCGCTACTGAAGTGGAAATGAAGGAAAAGAAAGCCCGTGTCGAAGACGCATTGCACGCGACGCGTGCGGCCGTCGAAGAGGGGATCGTGCCTGGCGGTGGTGTGGCGCTGATTCGTGCGCTGCAGAAGATCAAGGATCTGAAGGGTGCCAACCATGATCAGGACGTCGGCATCAGCATTGCGCGTCGTGCCATGGAAGAGCCGCTGCGTCAGATCGTGACCAATGCAGGTGACGAAGCGTCCGTGGTGCTGAACAAGGTCTCCGAGGGTAGCGGTAACTTTGGTTACAACGCTGCCAATGGCGAGTACGGCGACATGGTTGCGTTCGGCATTCTGGATCCGGCCAAGGTGACCCGTAGCGCACTGCAGAATGCGGCATCGGTAGCGGGTCTGATGATTACGACCGAAGCCATGATTGCTGAAGAGCCCAAGTCCGAGACCGCTATGCCGGGCGGTATGGGCGGTATGGGCGGCATGGATGGCATGATGTAATCCGCTCATCGGGTGTAGTAGCAGGTCTTGGCCTGCTACCGTCCAACCTGTAAAAGCCCCGGACCTCCGGGGCTTTTTTGTGCTTCAAGCGCGTGCGGTGAGCGTGGCTTGATGTCGAAATAGACGGGTCTGGCCGTGTTCTCACCGCGCCGTTTTAGGGTGGGTGCAGCGCAAAAATTAAAATCGACGGTCCTGCGGTGGGTAGAAAACACATTTGCCGCTTGCCAAACGTCGAATTGTCGCTATAATGCTGGGCTCAATTGCAGGCGCGTAGCTCAGTTGGTTAGAGCACCACCTTGACATGGTGGGGGTCGTTGGTTCGAGTCCAATCGCGCCTACCATTTTCGGAAAAGCATCGCAGCGCGGTGCTTTTTTTGTTAGTGAGTTTTGTCCATGCCTGTCATAACACTGCCCGATGGTTCGAGCCGAGCATTTGATCGCTCGGTCACGCTGATGGAGGTGGCTCAGTCAATCGGAGCCGGCCTTGCCAAGGCTGCGCTGGCGGGGCGTGTCAATGGCGGTCTGGTCGATTTGTCTTATGTGGTCGATGGTGACGCCGAAGTGGCCATCATCACCGGGCGTGACCCGGAGGGTGTTGAGGTCATTCGGCACTCCACCGCCCATCTCCTGGCTCAGGCCGTCAAGTCGCTTTTTCCCTCAGCGCAGGTGACGATTGGTCCCGTCGTTGAGAATGGCTTCTATTACGATTTTTCTTTCGAGCGACCATTTACGCCCGAAGATCTGGCGGCAATCGAGCGGAAAATGGAGGAGTTGGCAGCAGCGGGGCTGCCCGTTCAGCGTCAGTTGATGCCTCGGGATGCGGCGGCAGATTTCTTCCTGAGCCAAGGCGAAGCCTATAAGGCTGAGATTATTCGGGATATCCCTGAAGATCAGGCGATCTCTCTCTACAGTCAAGGCGATTTCACTGATTTATGCCGAGGCCCTCATGTGCCCGATACGGGCAAGCTGCGAGCATTCAAGCTGATGAAGATCGCCGGCGCCTATTGGCGGGGCGATTCACGGAACGAAATGCTACAGCGCATTTACGGAACGGCTTGGGCGGATAAAAAAGATCTCAAGGCCTACCTCGAGCGTCTTGAAGAAGCTGAGCGCCGAGATCATCGCAAGATAGGCAAGACGCTGGATCTCTTCCATATGCAGGAAGAGGCGCCAGGCATGGTGTTCTGGCATCCCAAGGGATGGGTGCTTTGGCAGGTGGTCGAGCAGTACATGCGGGCCGTCTTTCGCGACAATGGCTATGAAGAGATCAGGACGCCGTTGGTTGTGTCCAGAACACTGTGGGAAAAGTCCGGCCACTGGGACAAGTTTCAGGCCGACATGTTCACCACAGCTTCCGAGCAGCGCGACTACGCAATCAAGCCGATGAATTGTCCCTGCCATGTCCAGGTGTACAACCAGGGGCTGAAAAGCTACCGCGAACTGCCCTTGCGTCTGGCCGAGTTTGGGGCCTGCCATCGTAATGAGTTGTCCGGTGTGCTGCATGGACTCATGCGTGTGCGCGGGTTCACTCAGGATGATGCCCATATCTTCTGCACGGAAGACCAGATTCAGAGCGAGGTGTCCCGCTTCATTGATCTCCTGCACAAGGTCTACGCCGACTTTGGTTTCCAGAAGGTCTTGGTCAAGTTATCGACGCGCCCGGCTAACCGGGTCGGTTCCGATGCAGTCTGGGACAAGGCCGAGGCCGCGCTGGAGCAGGCGCTCAATTCCAAGGGGCTCGAGTGGCAACTGCAACCGGGTGAGGGCGCCTTCTATGGCCCCAAGATCGAGTTCTCTCTCTCGGATTGTCTCGATCGCGTGTGGCAGTGCGGCACGATACAGGTTGATTTCTCCATGCCGGAGCGCCTTGGGGCTGTGTATGTTGCCGAAGACGGCGCCAAGCATACGCCGGTCATGTTGCACAGAGCCATTCTGGGCTCCATGGAGCGCTTCATTGGTATCCTGATCGAGCACTTCGCGGGTTATTTCCCCTTGTGGTTGGCGCCGGTTCAGGCGGTGGTCCTCAACATCACGGATGCGCAGGCGGAATATGCCCGCGAAATAGTCGCCCGGTTGCAGGCAGACGGCCTGCGCGTCGAGGCTGACTTGAGAAATGAGAAGATCGGCTTTAAAATCCGCGAGCATTCGATGCAGCGTGTGCCCTATCTCATCATTATTGGTGAGAAAGAAATGGAGTCCCGGACCGTCTCCCTCAGAACGCAAAAGGGGGATGATCTGGGACTCTTTAATTTGGGCGATCTCTCTCAACGGCTGTTGGCGGAAGTCGCCGCACGCACTGCGGATCATTAATCGTCTTGGGAGGAACTGGCTATCAGTGCCGATAGAAAAGAACCGCGGCTGAATGAGGAAATTCAGTACGCCAACATTCGTCTGATTGACGCGCAAGGCAATCAGGTGGGCGTGGTATCCAGTCGAGAGGCCCGTCAGATGGCCTATGAGGCCGAACTCGATCTGGTTGAGATTTCCCCGGGCGCAGAACCGCCTGTCTGCCGGATCATGGATTACGGCAAATACCGGTTCGAGCAAAACAAAAAGCTGGCAGCGGCCAAGAAGAAGCAAAAGCAGATTCAGGTCAAGGAAGTCAAATTCCGGCCGGGTACCGACATCGGCGATTACCAGATCAAGCTGCGCAATCTGATTCGGTTCCTGGATGATGGCGACAAGGCCAAGGTGACGGTCAGATTCCGGGGCCGGGAACTGAGTCACAAGGAGTTGGGTATGGATCTGCTCAAGCAGATCGAAACGGATTTGCAGGAACATGCCCTGGTGGAGCAGTTCCCGAAAATGGAAGGCCGGCAGATGATCATGATGCTGGGCCCCAAGAAAAAGAAATAAATGTTCTGACAACGCATTCAATTATCAAAAGCAAACCGGAGAGTCCGATGCCAAAGCTGAAAACCAACCGGGGTGCGGCGAAACGTTTCAAGAAAACCGCTTCCGGCGGATTTAAGTGTAACCACTCGTTCCGCCGTCACATCCTGACCAAGAAGAGCACCAAGCGTAAGCGTCAGCTGCGTAGCCCGAATGCAATTCATGCATCGGATGTGCGGAGCGCAGCCCGTCTGCTGCCGTACAGCTGAGTTTTTTGACCTAGGAATCAAGAGGGTCCAATGCCAAGAGTAAAGCGTGGCGTCACGGCGCGAGCCCGTCACAAGAAAGTCCTCAAGCAGGCCAAGGGTTACTACGGTGCCCGTAGCCGGGTTTACCGCGTAGCCAAGCAGGCCGTCATCAAGGCCGGTCAATATGCCTACCGTGACCGTCGTCAAAGGAAGCGTCAGTTCCGCGCCTTGTGGATCGTGCGCATCAATGCAGCGGCGCGCGAGTTTGGTCTGTCGTACAGCCGGTTCATGTCCGGCCTCAACAAGGCCTCGGTCAGCATCGACCGCAAGGTGCTGGCTGACCTCGCCGTCTATGACAAAGCGGCCTTCGCCGAACTAGCCAAGATTGCCCAGGGTTGATTCTCTGGGCTGATATGCCAAGTCGGGGTGCAGAGCGCCCCGCTTGACCCGGTCCTCTCAGACGCCATCCTTCTCTTCCCACGAATCAGCTGGACATGACTACCCTTGAACACGTTTTGACACGGGCGCAAGGGGAACTCGCGGCCGCTGAGACATTGGCCGACCTGGATCTGGTCAGGGTTAACTACGTTGGTAAAAAGGGCCTCATCACCGAGCAAATGAAGGCTCTGGGGGCTCTTGAGCCCGAGGCGCGTAAGGAGGTCGGGGCCCGTATCAACCAGGCCCGTGACCAGTTCAATGCTGCGCTGGATGCTCGCAGGCAAGTGCTCGAAGCGCACGCTCTGCAGCAACGCCTGTCCCGTGAGCGCGTCGATGTCACCCTGCCGGGGCGGGGGCAGCTGGCCGGCGGACTGCACCCGGTCACGTTGACACTGCGCCGTATTTCCGAGCTGTTCGCGCGCATCGGCTTCGAGATCGTCGAAGGACCCGAGGTCGAAGACGATTATCATAACTTCGAAGCGCTCAATATCCCCGCGTCGCATCCGGCGCGTGCGATGCACGATACCTTCTACTTCGACGAACACACTCTGCTGCGTACCCATACCTCACCGGTGCAGGTGCGGGTGATGGAAAGCCGCACGCCGCCCTTGCGTGTGATTGCTCCGGGGCGCGTCTATCGCTGCGATTCCGATCTGACCCACACCCCGATGTTCCATCAGGTCGAGGGATTTCTGGTCGACCGGGATGTCAGCTTTGCCGATCTCCGTGGTGTGCTTTACGAGTTTCTCCGGCTGTTCTTCGAGAAGGATGTCGAAGTCCGTTTCCGGCCATCCTACTTTCCCTTCACCGAACCCTCGGCCGAAGTCGACATCGAATGCGTGATGTGTGGCGGCAAGGGTTGCCGGGTTTGCAAGCACACCGGCTGGCTGGAGGTCATGGGCTGCGGCATGATCCACCCCCGCGTGTTCGGCTTTGTCGATATCGACCCTGACGTCTATACCGGGTTCGCTTTCGGACTGGGTGTCGAGCGCATGGCCATGCTGCGTTATGGCATCAACGATCTGCGCCTGTTCTTCGAGAACGACCTCCGGTTCCTGAAGCAATTTGCAGCCTTCTAAGTATCTCTTCAGCGGCTCATCCCATGCGATTCAGTGAAGCCTGGCTCCGACACTACACCCAACCGGCGATAACGACCCCGCAGCTGGTTCACCAGTTGACCATGGCCGGGCTGGAAGTCGACAGCGTGGTCCCGGCCGCCGGCGAGTTCACCGGCGTCGTTGTTGCGGAAATCCTCGAAGCGGCGCCACATCCGGAAGCGGATCGACTCCGAATCTGCCGCGTTGCAGCCGGTACCGGCGAGCCGCTCCAGATTGTCTGCGGTGCGCCGAATGCGCGTGCCGGGCTTCGGGCACCGCTGGCACTGGAGGGCGCCCTCCTGCCGGGTGGTTTCAAGATCAAGGCTTCGAAGCTGCGCGGCGTTCATTCGTTCGGCATGCTTTGTTCCGCCAAGGAACTGGGTATTGAGGAAGATGCATCCGGCCTGATGGAACTGCCCGCCGATGCGCCTGTAGGCACGGACCTGCGCGAGTACCTCCAACTGGAGGATCACCTGATCGAAGTTGACCTGACGCCCAACCGGGCCGATTGCCTCAGTATCGAAGGCATTGCCCGTGAGGTGGCCCTCCTGAATGGCCTGAGCCTTGATTTGCCCCTCACCGCGCCACCGGTCGAATCACATGCCGTGACTCTGCCGGTCAGTCTGGATGCGCCGGATGCCTGCCCGCGCTATCTGGGACAACTCATCCAGGGTGTCGATCGCGCTGCGCCGACACCGCTGTGGATGAAAGAGCGCCTGCGCCGGGCGGGTGTACGGTCGCTGGACGTGATCGTGGATGTGACCAATTACGTCTTGCTCGAAATGGGTCAGCCCTTGCACGCCTTCGATGCCGACCGGCTTGATCGCGGCATTCGGGTCCGATATGCCCGGGACGGTGAACCGCTGAAACTCCTCAACGATCAGACCATCACGCTGCACAGCGACACCCTCGTCATTGCGGATGAAGTCCGCGCACTGGCGTTGGCCGGCGTCATGGGGGGCAGCGACTCGGCCGTCGGTGAAACCACGCGCAACATCTTCCTCGAATGCGCCTTCTTCACGCCCGCCCTGATCATGGGCAAGGCCCGACGCTACGGGCTCAGCACCGACGCCTCACATCGGTTCGAACGAGGCGTCAGCTTTGAACTGCAGACCCGCGCACTGGCGCGTGCCAGCGCACTCGTCATCGAACTGGCCGGCGGCGCAGCCGGTCCTGTCGTGGAAGCCCTCAGTCAGACGCATCTGCCCGAGCGGCAGCCGATCCTGCTGCGTGCCGAACGGATTCGGCGGGTCCTGGGGCTGGACATCGAGGCCGATCGGGTCAGCGATATCCTCAAGGGACTTGGAATGCTGCCCGAACCCCATGCCGAAGGCTGGCGCGTCATCCCCCCCGCCTTCCGGTTTGATATCGCCATCGAAGCTGATCTGATCGAGGAAATCGGACGGGTGCATGGGTACGACCAGTTGCCGCGCAAGCATCCGATCATCCCGGCCGTCATGCATCCGGTATCCGAAACCTGGCTGAAGCTGGACCGCGTCCGTGACCTGCTGGTGGATCGCGGCTATCAGGAAGCGGTTACCTACAGTTTTGTCGAGCCTAACCTGCAACGACTGATCGAGCCTGACCTCGAACCGCTGGCACTCAAGAATCCAATCTCGGCCGAACTGGCGGTCATGCGTACCGGCCTCTGGCCGGGGCTGCTGGACGCCGCCCTCAAGAATGCCCATCGTCAGCAGTCGCGCGTGCGTCTCTTTGAAGGCGGGCTGAAATTTCTGCCGCACCCGGCCGGACTTGAGCAACGCAAATCACTGGCGTGGCTGGCGATGGGGCCGGTGCATCCCGAGCAGTGGGGCGAAAAGTCGCGCCTGGTCGACTTCTTCGATCTCAAGGCCGACATTGAGTCTATCGTGGCTCTGACTGGCCGTGCCGGTCAGTTAGGGTTTGCCGCCGTCGCCCATCCCGCGCTGCATCCCGGCCAGTCGGCTGAAGTCCTGCTGGGGAGCGAGCGGTTGGGCTGGATCGGCATGCTGCATCCGCAGCTGGAAAAGACACTGGGTTTCGACCAGCGCGTCTATCTGGTCGAACTGGATCAGGACGTGCTGCTGGGACGTGAAGTCCCGCGATTCCGCAGCCTGTCCAAATTCCCGTCGGTACGGCGCGACATTGCCGTGATCGTGAGCGATAGCGTCCCGGTATCCGATCTGGTGGCGACCGCCCGCGCGCAGGGTGGCCCACTGCTGCAGGATCTGGCCCTGTTTGACGTCTATCAAGGGCCGGGTGTGGAACCGGGCAAGAAAAGCGTGGCGCTGGGTCTGGTCTGGCAGGATGAGGCAGAAACGCTGATTGATGCCCGCGTCGAAGAAGCGGTTGCCAAGGTGCTGACGGCGCTGGCGGACCGGCATGATGCACACTTGAGGGATTGACGATGGCGCTGACCAAGAACGATATGATGGAGCGGCTGCTGGAAAACTTCGAGATCAGCCGCAAAGACGCCAAATCCCTGGTCGATCTGTTCTTCGAAGAGATCAAGCATGCGCTGGAGCAGGGGCAATCCGTCAAACTGTCGGGTTTCGGCAACTTCGATCTGCGCGACAAGAGTGAGCGGCCCGGGCGCAATCCCAAGACCGGCGAAGAAATTCCGGTGACAGCCCGGCGGGTAGTGACTTTCAAGGCGGGCCAAAAGCTCAAGGGCATGGTGGAGGCCTTCGACGGCGCGGTGTCGGAAGACCCCTGATCCATCCGCCGCCCGATCACTGCGCGGTGACTCTGCCGGGGGGATCGGTTCAACGAACAGCATCTACGGAGGAAAGCCGCATGATTCGCGCCGGCATCGTCGGAGGCACCGGATACACCGGAGTCGAACTGCTGCGGATTCTGGCCCTGCACCCAGAGGTCGAAATATACCGCGTGACCTCGCGCAGCGACGCCGGCAAGGCGGTTGCCGAAATCTATCCCAATCTGCGTGGCTTTGTAGATACCGCCTTCGTCGAGCCCGGCGCGGACACCTTGCAGGACTGCGAGGTCGTCTTCTTCGCCACCCCCAATGGCACGGCCATGCGCATGGCGCCTGCGTTGCTTGATAAAGGCATCAAGGTGATTGACCTGGCGGCTGATTTCCGCCTGCGGGATGCCGAACTCTGGGCCCACTGGTACGGCGAACCCCACGCCTGCCCCGACCTGCTGGCGGAGGCCGTGTATGGCCTGCCGGAGGTCAACCGTGACGCCATCCGCCAAGCGCGCCTGATTGCCTGCCCGGGCTGTTACCCGACGGCCGTCCAGCTAGGTCTGCTACCGCTGCTCGAACAGGGGCTGGTCCAGCCCGACGGCCTGATCGCCGACGTGAAGTCCGGTGTCAGCGGCGCCGGACGCAAGGCGGAAATCCCGATTCTCATGAGCGAAACCGGCGAAAGCCTCAAGGCCTATAGCGTCAAGGGTCACCGCCACTGGCCGGAAATCCGGCAAGGTCTGGCGCAAGCCGCGGGCCAGCCGGTCGGCCTGACCTTCGTGCCGCATCTCATCCCCATGATCCGCGGTATTCACGCCACGGTCTATGCCCGGGCCCAGGGTGAGGCCGTCGACCTGCAAGCCGTGTACGAACAGCGCTACCGGGGTGAGAAATTTGTCGATGTCCTGCCTGCGGGGACGCATCCGGACACCCGCAACGTGCGCGGCGTCAACCGCTGTCAGATTGCCGTGCATCGGCCTTTGGGCGGCGACGTCATCGTGATCCTCTCGGTCATCGACAACCTCGTCAAGGGTGCGGCCGGGCAAGCGGTGCAGAACATGAACCTGATGTTCGGTCTGGACGAATCGACCGGCCTCGACGCCATTGGACTTTACCCATGAATCGATCGGACGTACTGACCCATCTCCTGACACTGCGCGACTATGTCCGCTATGCCGTCAGCCGGTTTACCGAAGCCGGACTGTTTTTCGGGCATGGCACCGAAAGTGCCTTGGACGAGGCGGCCGCGTTGGTGCTGCATGCCCTGCATCTGCCCTACAGTCTGCCTGGCGGCTACTTTGAAGCCAATCTGACGCCGGCCGAGCGCGAGCAGGTGCTGAACCTGATCGAACGGCGCATCGCCGAGCGCACGCCGCTGGCTTATCTGACTCACGAAGCCCCCTTTGCCGGCTTGTCTTTCTATGTCGATTCGCGCGTGCTGGTGCCGCGCTCGCCGATTGCGGAACTGATCGAATCGCAGTTCGCCCCCTGGCTGGACGCCGATGCGGTGACCCGGGTTCTCGATCTGTGTACCGGCAGTGGCTGCATTGCGATTGCCTGCGCCATGGCTTTTCCGGAGGCTGAGGTCGATGCGGTCGACATTTCCCCGGAGGCGCTTGAAGTGGCGCGCATCAACATCGAGCGGCATGAGGTCGCCGATCGGGTCCGCGCCGTTCAGTCGGATGTCTATGCGGCCCTGGGTGACCGGCGCTATGACCTGATCGTCAGCAATCCACCTTACGTCAGCGCAGATGAGTGGCGCAACCTGCCGCAGGAATTCCATGCCGAGCCGCGCATCGGACTTGAATCCGGCGATGATGGGCTTGACTGCGTGCGCCTGATCCTGAAGGATGCGGCCCGACACCTGACGCCGACCGGGATTCTGGTGGTCGAGGTCGGCAGTGCCGCCGAGGCCCTGCAGGCCGCATTCCCGGACGTCCCGTTCTGCTGGCTGGATTTTGAGCGCGGCGGAGACGGCGTGTTTCTGCTGACCGCAGAACAGGTCCGCCACTGTTTCTAGCCCACCTTGGGCAGCGAGGGAGGCACTCTGCGCATGATGAAAGCAATTGACCCGTTTGCCGGTCCTGTCGCGGTCTGGTCTGGACTTTTCCGCGTTCTCAGCCTGTTGATCCTGCTGATGAGCCTGGGTGCCTGCAAGACCGGCGCCCGGCTGGAACCGATTGCGCCCGATGGCAAGATTCTGGCGTTTGGTGACAGCCTGACCTTCGGTACCGGTGTTCTGCCGGAGCAGAGCTACCCGGCGATCCTGCAGAATCAGATCAAACGTGAGGTCATCAATGCCGGTGTGCCGGGTGAAATCACCGCTGAGGGCTTGCGCCGGTTGCCGATCTGGCTCAAGGAAAATGAGCCACGGCTCCTGATTCTCACGCACGGCGCCAACGACATGTTGAGGGCGTTGAGCGAGGAAAAACTGGCGGACAACCTGCGGGCGATGATCAGGCTGGCGCAGGAGCAGGGCGTTGAGGTAATGCTGGTAGCCGTGCCCCGCTTCGGACTCAACCTGTCGCCGCCGCCCTACTATGAGGCCATCGCCAAGGAGTTCAACATCCCGATCGAACGTCACGCCCTGGCGGACATTGAACGGGTCAACGGGCTCAAGGTCGATGCCGTACACCTGAACGCCGAAGGCAACCGGTTGCTTGCGCAAGCCATCGCCAAGCGGCTGAAAAAGGCCGGCGCGCTCTAGGTCATCCGTTCGGGCGGGTGGCGGTCAGTCGCCCGCTGTTGTATACCCCTTTAGGCGCTTGCGCCGGTTTTCAGACAGGAATTGAGCATGTCCGGCAATACCTTTGGCAAACTGTTCACCGTCACCACGTTCGGCGAGAGCCACGGACCGGCCATCGGCTGCATCGTCGATGGCTGTCCGCCGGGTCTGGCGCTGACCGAGGCGGACCTGCAGACTGATCTGGATCGCCGTCGGCCGGGGACCTCCCGCCACACCACCCAGCGCCGCGAACCCGACGAAGTGCGGATCCTGTCGGGGGTTTTCGAAGGCAAAACCACCGGTACGCCCATCGGACTGCTGATCGAGAACGTCGATCAGCGCTCCAAGGATTACGGCGCCATCGCAGAACAATTTCGTCCCGCCCATGCGGATTACGCCTACCAGATGAAATATGGCTTTCGCGATTATCGCGGTGGCGGCCGGTCATCCGCGCGCGAGACGGCCATGCGGGTGGCGGCAGGCGCCATCGCCAAGAAGTATCTGTGCGAGCGCTTCGGCATACTCATCCGCGGTTATCTGGCGCAGCTGGGTCCGATCCGCATTGAGCGACTGGACTGGGACACGGTCGAGAGCAACCCGTTTTTCTGTCCCGATCCCGACCGCGTCCCGGAACTGGAAGCCTACATGGACAACCTCCGCAAGGAGGGTGACTCCATCGGTGCTCGCATCAATGTCGTCGCCACCGGAGTGCCGCCGGGCTGGGGTGAACCGATCTTCGATCGCCTGGACGCCGATCTGGCCCATGCGCTGATGAGTATCAACGCCGTCAAGGGCGTCGAGATTGGCGACGGTTTTGCCTGTGTGGAAGCCAAGGGCACCGGATTTCGCGACGAGATGACGCCTGAGGGGTTCCTCAGTAACCACGCGGGCGGCATTCTGGGCGGCATTTCTTCGGGCCAGGCGATTCTGGCCAGCATCGCCCTCAAGCCGACATCCAGCCTGCGCTTGCCGGGCCGCTCGATCAATGTCCGCGGCGAGCCGGTCGAAGTGGTGACCACCGGTCGCCATGATCCGTGCGTGGGCATCCGGGCAACGCCGATCGCCGAGGCGATGATGGCCATCGTGCTGATGGATCATTGCCTGCGCCAGCGTGGTCAGAATGGCGATGTGGATCCCGGGCTGAGTCCGATTCCAGCCCGCGTCTGACGGCCACTGCGCCCGGGGCTCGGCATACGCATGACCGTGCCTCGCATTCGCCTGTCCGGCTTCTATTTTGTCTATTTCGCGGCGCTGGGCGTTCTGATTCCGTATTGGCCGTTGTTCCTGCAGGCCGCCGGACTGGATGCTGCCCGCATCGGCGCCGTGATGGCCATCCTGCCGGCGACCAAGATCATTTCTCCGAGTCTCTGGGGCTGGCTCGCCGATCGCCGCGGGCAGACCTTGCGACTGGTGCGCTGGGCGAGCTTTCTAGGCTGGTTGACCTTCAGCGTCCTCTTCATTCCCGGTGCCGGTCTCGCAGGTGTGATCATCGCCATGGGTCTGTTCAGCTTTTGCTGGAACGCGACTCTGCCGCTGTTCGAGACCGTCACGCTCGCCTGTCTTGATCGCCAGACTCATCGTTATGGCGGCATTCGGGTCTGGGGGTCGGTTGGCTTCATTCTAGCCGTCTGGGGACTGGGTGAACTGCTGGATGGCTGGATGGCCATGGCCGAGTTGCCGTGGGTGATGGCGGGCTTGCTGGTCAGCCAGTGGCTGCTCACCCTGACGCTGCGACGTCCCCCGGAAGTTGCCCATGTGCCAGCGGCGGCCACATCAATCCTCGGCATTGTTCGGCGCGGCGAGGTCATCGGCTTTTTGATGGCTGCCGCCCTGTTGCAAATGGCCCATGGGCCGTATTACTCGTTTTATTCCCTGTATCTGGCCCAATCGGGGTATGGGGACAGCACAATCGGCCAGCTGTGGGCCCTTGGGGTGGTGGCCGAGATCGGATGGTTCCTGTTGCTACCGCGCATCGCCCGCCGTGTGAGTCTGCGTGCGTTGTTTCTCGGCAGTCTGGCGCTCAGTGCGGTGCGCTGGCCGATGATGGCCTTCGGTGTCGATCATCTATCGCTGCTGATCGCCGCCCAGCTGCTGCATGCTGCCAGTTTCGGTGCAGCTCATTCGGCCGCCATTCATATCGTGCACAGAAACTTCAGGCCCCCGCACCATGCGCGGGGGCAGGCGCTCTACAGCGGGTTGTGTTACGGCCTCGGGGGTGCGGTCGGCAGTCTTTACAGCGGCTGGCTATGGGAGAGCTGGCAACCCGCGGGGGTGTTTCTGTTTGCCACCGCGTTGAGTCTGGCCGCGCTGCTGGTCGCCTGGCCACGGGTTGGCAAGGGCGCTTCGGCGGGTGTGTGATGCGACACGGCGGGAATGGGGCTTCAGCCCACACTCCCGCGCCGGGTCAGTCGGCGGTCTTGCCTTTCAGCAAATCGCGAATTTCGGTCAGAAGCTGGATGTCGACGGGGACCTCGGGTGTGGGCGGCGGTGCGTTTTTCTTCAGCGTCAGTTCCATCAGCTTGTTCATGGGCTTGATGATGACGAAGAAGACGACGGCGGCTGTCACCAGAAAGCTGAAAACAGCCCCGATGATGATGCCGATATCGAGCTCGATCAGCTTGTTCACGGCATGCGTGACGGCCTGTCCGCTGGCGTCCTTCTCGGTGACGTTGACCATCTTTTCCATGATGGGAATGGTCAGCTTGGGCGTCGGTCCTCCGCCCGCCAATGCCAGGATCGGTTCGACGATGCCCTTGGTGAAGGCGGTGACGATACCGGTGAAGGCGGCGCCGATGATGACGCCGGTCGACAGGTCGACCACATTGCCCTTGAGGATGAATTTCTTGAATTCTTCAAACATCGTGTAGCGGCTCCAGATTGACGAAGACAGGAAGCGCGGGAGCGGCGGCGGTCAGAGCGGCGCCGGTCCGTGCGCCTCAGATCATACCTAATTGCAATTGCGCCACTTCCGACATGCGGTCGCGCGACCAGGGCGGATCGAACACCACTTCGACACGCACGCTGTGCACGCCCGGCAGGCTCTTGATCGCCGCTTCCGCATCATACTGCAGCACCGGACCCATGCCGCAGCCCGGGGCGGTCAGGGTCATGATGACATGCACATCGTTGCCGTCGGCCGGTGCGGGTTTCACGCCACAGTGATAGACCAGTCCCAGTTCGACGATGTTGACCGGAATTTCCGGATCGTAGATGGTACGCAGTACTTCCCAGACATTTTTTTCGACCGTCTCGGGGTCAGTGCCGCTGGCAATGTTGGTGTGGATCGGCGGCTCCTTGCCCAGGGCATCGGCATCTTCCCCGGCGATGCGCACCATATGGCCAGTTTCATCCAGCACCGTGAAGTTGCCCCCCAGGGATTGGGTGAGCGTGACGATATGGCCTTGCGGCAGACTGTCCGGCGTACCATCCGGTATGCGTACCACATGGACGTCGCGTTGCAGGCAAATGCTTTCGCGTCCGTAACCCAGCATAGACATGGTCAGATTCCTGTCATCAGAGTGTATGTTTGAACGGGGGTCGTGCCAGCCGCTCGAGGATGGCGTCGGCATGACGGTCCGGCGCCGGCAGGCTATCCGGGTGTTCGCCCGGATAGGCCCGCAGACGGATCGGAGTGCGCATCGGCCCAGGGGTAAAGACCTCGGACCGCAGGCCAAAGTTCTCCGATTCTGCCTGTAGCATGTGTGCCAGCCCGGCGAGTCCGAGCTTGGCAATACCGTAGGCGCCCCAGAAGGGCTTGCCCTGACCGACGGCGGAATCCCCGACGAAGATGATGTTGCCACCGCCCGAGGCGATCATCAGTGGGCTGACCGCCCGGGTCAGCCAGAATGGTGCGGTCAGGTTGACGTGCAGCAGGGTCTGCCAGCGGAGCCCGTCGACGTCCGACAGGGGGGCCAGATGGCCAAGATCGGCCGCGGCGTGGAACAGTCCGTGCAGTCCCCCCAGTTCCTGTCGCAGGCGTTCGGCCAGATCGGCGTAGTCCTGCTCGCCGGCGCCGGCGAGGTCGAGCGGGTACAGCGCCGGGGTTGGGCCGCCGGCGGCGAGGATTTGGTCGTACAGGGCTTCCAGCTTGCGCACTTTGCGTCCCAGCAGGACCACCGTCGCGCCGGCCGTGGCGGCCGCCCGGGCGGCCACGGAGCCCAGTGCGCCGCTGGCGCCAGTGACGAGAATGACGCGGTCATGCAGGGGCTGCTGGCTCATCGGTTGGCGTCCTCAATCCAGGCCAGAAGGTCGCCGGGTACATCCAGCACATCGTCCGCTCCCCAACTGCCGACATCATCCTCGGCCGCGACATAGCCGTACAGCGCCGCCAGAGTGGCCATGCCGGCCCGACGCCCGGCTTCGATATCCCGCGCCGCATCGCCGATGTAAACGCAGTGTTCGGCGCGAATGCCCAACCGCTGGCTGGCTTCCAGCAGCGGCAGGGGATGCGGTTTGGATTCGGGGGTTGTGTCGCCGCTGATGATGCAGCCGGTGCGGTGAGTCAGATCCATGGCTTCAACCAATGGATCGGTAAACCGGCTGTGCTTGTTGGTCACGATGCCCCAAGGCAACCCGCGGGCTTCAAGGGTGTCGAGGACGCTCTCCATGCCGTCAAATAAACGGGTGAGATGTGCCAGGTTCTGTCCATAGTAGTCCAGCATCAGCGCCATCAACCGCTCAAACAGCGGCTGGTGCACCGCTTCAACTTGATTGATATGCGGAAAGGGCTGCGCCGGCCGCTGTTCGAGGGTCCTGACCAGCCAGTAGCCGAGCATGCTGCGGGCACCGCCCGAGATGTGCGGCCTGGTTTCGTCCACCGGACATGGCGGCAGGCCTTCCTGCGCCAGGGCCCAGTTGGCTGCAGCCACCAGATCGGGAGCCGTGTCGAGCAGGGTGCCATCCAGATCGAACAGGATGCCTCTGATGGGCGAGGATGTGATCATGGGCTTCAGGCGGCAGGTTTCTGGAAGGCGGCCAGATAGTTGACGTCGATGTCCCTCCGATTCAGGCTGAACTGGCCGGTGATGGGGCTATACACCACGCCGTCGAGACCCAGCAGTTCGAGCCCCGCTTCCCGTGCCCAGTGCCCCAGTTCCGAGGGACGGATGAAGGTCGAGAAATCATGGGTGCCGCGGGGAATCATGTTCAGAAGGTACTCGGCGCCGACAATAGCCAGCAGGTAGGCCTTGAGCTTGCGGTTCAGGGTCGAGAAGAACACCCGGCCACCGGGTTTCACCAGCCGGGCACAGGCACGGACCACTGAGGCGGGGTCGGGGACATGCTCCAGCATTTCCATGCAGGTGACGTGATCGAAGCTGGCCGGCGCCTGTTCGGCCAGGGCTTCGACGCTGACCAGCCGGTAGTCGATGGCGAGTCCGTTGTCGCGGGCGTGTTCGCCGGCTACCGCCAGCAGTTCACTGCCGAGGTCGATGCCAGTGACCTCGGCACCCGCCTTGGCGAGCCCTTCGCTGAGGATGCCGCCGCCGCAGCCGACATCCAGTATGCGCTGCCCGGCCAGATTGGCATGGGCACGGATGAATTGCAGCCGCAGCGGGTTGACCGCATGCAGGGTCTTGAATTCGCCGCGCGGGTCCCACCAGCGATCTGCCTGGGCGCCGAATTTTTCGATCTCGTGTGCGTGGACGTTGTCAGCGAGGCTCATGATGGATTCCTGCAAGTTGAACGGGGATGCCCGGGGCGCCGTGGCGCACGGTTCGTCGAGTCAAGGTCGGGACTGCGATGGCCCTCATGCGGTCAGTTTCTCCCGCCAGAGGGCGGCCTGATGGCGGATTTCGTCGCTGTCGAGCGTGGTCAGTTCGCGCTGCCGGAGCAGTCGGCGACCGGCCACCCAGACATCGCTGACCTGGTGTCGGCTGGCGGCATAGACCAGATCGGAGATCGGGTTGAACAGCGGTTGGGTTTCGATCGGGTCGAGTCGGATGGCGGTGATGTCGGCCCACTTGCCGGGCTCCAGCGAACCAATCTCGGCCTCCAGTCCCAGCGCCCGGGCGCCGTTCAGAGTCGCCATCCGCAGAGCGGTGGGCGCGGGAATGGCGCTGGCATTGCCGGCGACCGCCTTGGCCAATAGGGCGGTCATGCGCATTTCGCCCATCAGGTCCAGATCGTTATTGCTGGCGGCGCCGTCGGTACCGATGGCGACATTCACGCCAGCAGCGACCAAATCGGCCACCGGACAGAAACCGCTGGCGAGCTTGAGGTTGGATTCGGGGCAATGAATCACGCTGGCGCCGGTTTCGGCGACCACCTCGATTTCACCCTCGGTCAACTGGGTCATGTGCACGGCCATATACCCGGGGCCGAGCAATTCCAGCTGCTTTAGCCGGGTCAGGGGGCGCATGCCGAATTGCCGGCGGCTTTGTTCGATCTCGTCGGCGGTTTCGTGCAGGTGCATGTGGATCGGCAGATCCAGTTCCGCTGCCAGGGTAGCCATCCGGAGAAGCGGTTCATCGGACACGGTGTAGGGGGCATGCGGCGCGAAGGCGAAGGACAGCCGCGGGTCATTCAGCCACTCGTCGCGCAGTGCCAGGCCTTTTTCGAAGTATTCGTCGGGTCCGCTGGCCCAGGCGCTGGGAAAGTCGACCACGATCAGGCCGAGCGTCGCCCGCATGCCGCAACGCGCCACCTGACGGGCGGTGGTCTCCGGGAAGAAGTACATGTCGTTGAAGCAGGTGATGCCGCCCCGGAGCATTTCTGCCATGGCCAGATCGCTGCCGTCCCGCACGAAGGCTTCGCTCATCCATTTCTGTTCCAGCGGCCAGATATGCTGGGTCAGCCAGTCCATGAGCGGCCGGTCATCGGCAATGCCCCGCAGCAGCGACATGGCGGCGTGGGTATGGGTGTTGATCAGGCCGGGGATCAGGGCGTGGTGCGGAAACGCTTCTTCCTGCGTGCCGGGATAGCGGCGCCGGGCCTCGGTGACGGGCAGAATCGCGCAGATGCGGCCGTCCCGGATCGCGACCGCGTGGTCGTCGAGCACGACACCCTCCGGTTCGACGGGAATGATCCAGCGGGCAGAAAGGAGCAGATCGGCGTCTGACATGCTAAAACCAAGGAATTTACTAAACTTTACCACAGGCTCGGGCAAGCCCGCACTGGGCACAGTGCCGCCAGTGTAATCCATCCCGGCTCGGGGCATGGGTGCCGGCAGCGCTTAGAATAGATCCCTTTTCGATCGCCAATGCCATGAATACACGCGCCTTTCGAACCAGCCAGCGCATGGCGCAGGTACAGGCCCCCATCATTCCGGTCATCGCCGGTCTGACCCGCGCCTATCCGGGTACCTTGTCGCTGGGGCAGGGCGTGGTGTTTTACGGACCGCCGGCGGCGGCGCTGGACGCCGCCCATCGTTTCGGGCAGAGCGCGGGCGAGCATCTGTATGGACCCGTTCAGGGGCAGCCGGAACTGCTGGACGCCATCACGCGCAAACTGGCGCGGGAAAATGGCATCGACCTTGGGGGCGGACGGCGGATCATGGTGACCGCTGGCTCCAACATGGCATTTCTCAATGCCCTGCTGGCGATTGCGGATGTCGGGGATGAAATCATTCTGCCACTGCCGTACTACTTCAATCAGGAGATGGCGATCCGTATGGTCGGCTGCGTGCCGGTCGGCGTGGCTACCGATGCGGCGTGTCAGCTTGATCTGGCCGCCCTGAGCGCTGCCATTACGCCGCGCACGCGGGCCATTGTCACCATTTCGCCAAACAATCCCACGGGAGCGGTCTATCCCGAGGCCGATTTACGCGCGGTCAATGCCTTGTGCCGCGAGCGGGGCGTGTACCACATCACTGACGAGGCCTATGAATACTTCACCTGGGACGGGGCGCGGCATTTCTCGCCGGCGTCGATTGCGGGTGCCGACGCCCACACGATTGCGCTTTACTCGCTGTCCAAGGCCTACGGGTTTGCCAGCTGGCGGATCGGCTACATGGTGCTGCCGGAGCATCTGACAGAGGCGGTCCTCAAGGTGCAGGACACCAACCTCATCTGCGCTCCGCGCATTTCGCAGGTGGCGGCGACGGCAGCGCTTGCCATCGGCCGGGCGCACAGCGAGTGCTATCTGCCGAGCCTGGCGCGGGTTCGTGCAGCGGTGTTGAGCGAGTTGCGCGCAGTAGATCATCTCTGCCGAATTCCGCCGGCCGGCGGGGCGTTCTACCTCTTGCTGGACGTGGCGTCACCGCTGCCGGCACAAACACTGGCCGAGCGGCTCATCCGTGAGCATGGGGTGGCGGTCATTCCTGGCAACGCCTTTGGTTTGACATCCGGGTGCCATCTCCGCATCGCCTATGGCGCTCTGGAGGAGGCAACGGCCAGAGCCGGTGTGTGTCGCCTGACGGCGGGTCTGCGGGCGCTGTGTGAGTGAGATTCAGTTGCCGGATTGGGGATTTGCTGCGGCGATGCGAAAATGCCGGCTTATCTGGCGTGTTTGGTGTGCATGTCCCCGAGCCCGCCATGCGCCCGCCTGAATGTTTTTCCTGATCGTGTTAGCCGGAGATCCGTATGACCCCTTCTTCATCCTCCCGATCC
>CAYFNI010000003.1:30472-44995 GCA_964344495.1 uncultured Methylococcus sp. | reverse complement strand
AACACCGTTTGCACCGCCGTGTCCTGAAGGTCGGGCGGGTAGCCGTACTTGCGCAGAATGCGCTTCACCAGCACCCGCATCCGTGCGCGGGCAGAGTCACGGTGCGCCCAGTCAACCGACACGTTTTCCCCCAGACTCATCAGAAATTGGGCACCTCGGATAACGCCCTGATACCCACGATCAATGGACTTCAAGTCAGATCTTCGATACTCCATGCTCACGTTTCATGGATTCCGATCTACCCGTCGCGATTGGGCATGAGAAGAAAGCCCCCATTCCAATAAAACCACAGAGATGGCTCTTGCCCAAACCATCGAGAACAAATCCGAAAGAGCGTATCGACTAATGGATCAACTAAAGAAACCAGGAAGTTGATGCCGGATTGGGCCACATTCATCTCTACTTGACCAGCATCCGAAGATCCGAAGGTCGCTAGGCGAGGTTTTTAAAATGATCATAACGCACCCTAATACCACGACCCTGAACTGATAATAAACCGTTGGAGCCACCCCGAACTTACCCGCCCTGAGGGAATGGTCTACGCCCCACGATGAAATAATTCTTGATTTTTTACTTGCCCCCTATCTTACACTCGCATGAAAACCAACCCCATACCCGAATATACTATGATGAGATTAATGGATTGATGCTGGCACCCTCACCAACGACGCCAGACTTATAATGGCAATTAATCCAATTAGTTAATATTCTGGAGAATGAATTGCGTCACACTTGGATTAGATATCCGCGTATAAAAGCCAGGAACAGACCCCGCGCAATTTATACCCCAACTTACAATACCAATCTGAACAATCTTCCCTTCAATTTCCCTAAAAACAGGACCTCCACTGTCCCCCTGACAGGCATCAACCGGTTTGCTGCTGGCACAAAACTCCGCCGCTATCATTTCATCTGTAGCAGTCACACTATCGTATTTGGCAGGCGCTTCTCTTTTAAGCAAATCGATACACGATTTGCTTGGTATAACACGAATCACTCCAGACTGAAGGTGGGTTGGCACAAAAGGTGATCCTGAAAACTCTGCACCCCAACCAGCGACGGTAGCCTTTTTCCCAACTTTGTCATGGCCTTGATTACCAAGAGCTACTGTGGGCAATCCAGTCACTGGTGAATCAAGGGTAAGCACAGCAACGTCGAAATCAAACAGCCCACCCAAATTATAGTCCGGGTGAATAGCAATTGACTGCACGGAGCGTATTTGCGCCGTAGAATCCGAATAATCAGTAATATTTGCAGTTACTCTAAATGAGGACAGATCGCGCCTCTTTAGACTCCCATCAGGAAATCTTAAAGCAAAACAATGTGCCGCCGTGAGTACTTTATTCGAGGAAATAAGCGATCCACCGCACCAGTGACCAAAAGGGTTATTTACATCGATTTCATCTAGGTTTTCTATCCCAACCAGAAATGGATAAGATCCTGTCGCGGCAGGATGACCGTTTACTATCTTTGGCCTATAACGAATCTCTGCACCGACATTTGTATAACAGATACTAACCAGATACGTAAATACGATCAGAGCTGCCCTGATTTTCATGTTTTCACCATTAATATACATAGTTAGTTAGCGGGAATTCAATCACCTACTGAGCATCAAGATTATGCCTTCAGATAACGCTATTTCCTGATACCTTAATCCGCTTCGGCTACAGCATGTCAGCCTATGACATTACACGCACCAACAGCAAGAAGGGCTCGCATTCTTACCCAACCTCTAATCCCAAAGCAAGGTTGCAACGCGGCGAAACCCGGTGATCCTCCGTCCCGAGTTGAAGTCAGCCAGCGATAAAGTTTTTTCAAATCGTTAGCCGGTCACATTCTGGCCCAGCTGCTGGCTTTTGATGCGCCAAGTCGGATCCTCCGGCCTCATTGAAGCGGCTGCGCCCGCTGTTGACCCGCCGCAGTGCCGGCGGTGGGTCCGGGGTCAGAACGCCCCCGTGGCGGTGCCCTTCGGGCCGGTCCATAATGGCCCGTTACTCCTGCTTGCCACTGCCATTTGCGTATGACTTCTTCCCTGCTGTTGATCAGTGCCAATCCGTTGCTGAATCTGGTGCATGCCGGATCGTTCACGCCCGGCGTCATCAACCGCATCGGGCCGATGGCGGTGCATGCCGAGGGCAAGGGGGTGAACGTCGCGCGGGTGCTGGCGCGGCACGGCCACGCGGTGCAGTTGACGGGGTTTGCCGGCGGGCACAGCGGGGCCTGGCTGCGCGATCTGATCCGGGCGGAAGGCATCGGCGACCGCCTGATCGATTCGGCGGCGCCGGTGCGGGTCGGTTTCATGGCGTCGTGCGCGGGCGATTCGCACCCGACGACCTTGCTGCCGCGGGGATTTCCGGTCACGGCCGAGGAGTGCAGCGGCCTGCTGGCGCAGATTGCGGGGTGTCTGGACAGCGTCCGGCTGGTCATCATCAGCGGCTCGGTGCCGGACCCGGCAGCCCACCGGCTGTATGCCGATATTCTGGCCCTGTGCCGGACGGCCGGTGTGCCGTGCTGGCTGGATGCGCACGGTCCGGCGCTGGTCGAGGCGCTGGCGGGTGCGGCGCCACCGGCGCTGGCGAAGCCGAACCGGGAGGAGTACGGCGAAAGTTCCGACTGGTCGCGGGTGGAGGAGCTGCACGTGACCGACGGGGAGGCGCCGGTGCGGGTGGAGAGCCGGCTGGAGGGCCGCTGGCAGGTGGTGCCGCCGGTGCTGCGGCAGGTGAATCCGGTCGGCTGCGGCGATTGCTATCTGGCCGGTCTGGCCCACGGCTGGCTGCTGGGCTGGCCGTTGCCGGAGCGGCTGCGCTATGCCTCGGCGGCGGGCGCCGCGAATGCGCTGCGGCCGGATGTGGCGATGATCACGCCGGCCGAGATCCGTCCGTTGCTGGATGCGGTGACGGTGGTCGCTCAGGACTGAGCCGCGCCGGCCGCGGCCAGCGCCTGTTCGAGAAACGCCGGGATGCGCTGTTCCAGCCAGTATTCCGGCCGCCACGGCCAGCGGCCGCCGATGAAGCCGACGTGTCCGCCACTGGGGCTGACTTCCAGCCGGACGCTGGGCGCGAGTTCGGACGCCGTTGGGACGACTTCGGGGGTCATGAAGGGGTCATCACTGGCGTGCAAGACCAGCGTGGGGCGCGTGATGTGGCGCAGGAACGGGCGGGCACCCGATTGCCGGTAGTAGTCGGCCGCATCGCGGAAACCGTAGAGCCCGGCGACGACCCGGCCGTCGTAGCCTTCAAAGGTGCGAATCGGCCCGAGATCGCCCAGTGCCTCAAGCCGGGCGGCCTCGTCGGGCAGGCCGGCCTTGTGCAGGGCGGCCGTTTTCCAGCGCACGAAGGCCTTGAGTTCGCGCAACAGCTGGTTGCGGTAAAGGCGCGAGATTCCCTGATTGAGCCGGGTGGCGCAGAGTTCGAGCCGCAGGGGGGCGGAGACGGCGACGGCGGCCAGCGGCTGCACCCCGTCGCCCTGCTCGCCCAGCCATTTGAGCAGCACGTTGCCGCCGAGCGAGAACCCGACCACCGCCAGCGGCGCGGCCGGATGCTGGCGGCGGAGGTGGTGGTAGACATGGTGCAGGTCGCCGGTCTCACCGGAATGGTAGGCGCGCCAGGTGCGGTTGGGCTGTCCGCTGCAACCGCGGAAGTTCAGGGCGGCCGTGCGCCAGCCCCGCGCCGCCAGTGCGCACTGCAAGCCGCGAATGTAGGGCGAGCGGGCCGAGCCGGACAGGCCGTGCAGCAGCAGCACCACGGGGCCATGCGCGGGACCGTGCCAGTCGAGGTCAAGAAAATCGCCATCCGGCGTATCGAGCCGTTCCCGTTGCACCGACGGCTGCGGACGGTGGCGGAACAGCGACTGCCACAGCGTTTGCAGGTGCGGGCCGGGCAACCACCAGGCGGGCTTGAAGGGGGGCACGACCCTCTGCATCAGTCGGGCGTCCAGCCCAGGACGGCCAGGTTGATGACCAGCACTTCGCCCTGCATGCGCGACTGGCCGGCCAGTTCCCACTCGTAGCGGGCGGTGAGCTTGGAGCGGATCAGCGGCAGCAGGAGGCTGACTTCGGGACCGACGCCGACGGCGTACTCGCTCTGACCCCGCATCGCGGCGGGCAAATCGGCGCCGGAATCGGCCGCCACCTGCCACATGCCGTACCCGGCTACGCCGACATCGAACAGCTTGAAGAAGCGTCCGCCCAGCCCGCCCTGAATCTGTACCGTATCGCCGCGGGTGACATTCATGTTCACCTTGCGGCTATAGACGTTGTAGCTGGTCAGGGCGGAGAAGCGCCAGGCGCGTTCATCGTCGAAAAACACCGTGCCGCCGGCCGAGATCTGCTGCATCCATTGCGGCTGGGTCAGCCCCTTGCGGTTGAGCTGGCCGGTGGGCGCGTAGACGCTGTACGAGGTGGTGATGTCAACCCGCGGCAGCCGCCAGCCGAGTTTGAGCGGCTCGATGAAGATGTCGCCCAGTCCTTCGCGGTCGATGCCGATCGAGGGCTGGTCGGCGCTGAGATGCAGGGTCGCCACCGGCACGGCCAGCGCGGCGGTGACATAGGGCCCTTCGTCGAATTTCCAGGTGCCGGAGACGCCGAACACATTGGCGAAGGCGTTCATGTCCAGTCCCTTGATCGGCACGGTCTTGCCGTTGCGGTCCAGTAGCCGGTGGGCGGTGGTGTTGATGATGCGGTCACCGACATAGACCCCGGCATCTGGCTGCGAGCCTGCATCGAGGCCGATGGTGCCGAGCACCTTCTGGCCGAAGTCGCCATCCGCCCGCACGCTGACCGACCCGCCCAGCAGCAGGCTGGCGAGCAGACGCCGGTACCGGTCATGCGTCATCACGCGGCGCCCGCGCACGGACGGCCGTGACCACGGGCCCGCTCCTGGCGGTCCAAGCGGACGCCGGGTCCGCTCACCCGGCGGTACCCTTGAGCTTTTTCAGCCGCTCGGCAACGATCTGCGCGTCGAGCGCCGGATCGACATCGTCGTTGATATCGCGAATCATGCCGTCGGGGTCGATGATGAAGGTCCAGCGCTTGGCCATTTTCATCACCGGCATCTTGACGCCATAGGCTTCCGTGACCTTGGCATCGGGATCGGACAGCAGGGTGAAATTGAGCCGGTGCTTCTGATGGAAGTCGGCCAGTGCCGGAACGTCATCGGTACTGATGCCGTAGACCTCGGCGTTCTGGTTGCGCACCTGCTGGATGGCATCGCGGAAGGCGCAGGCCTGGGTGGTGCAGCCGGGGGTGCCGGCCTTGGGATAGAAGTAGAGCACGGTCCAGCCCTTGCCGATCCGATCGGCGAGCGTGACCAGTTCGCCGGTCTGGCTTTTGAGCTGGAATGCGGGCGCCTTCTGCCCGACCGCCAGCGGATCAGCCTGGGCGCCTGTCATCAACGAGCCGCCGAGTGACAGCAGCAGTGCGGTTTTCTTCAGCCAGTTTTTGGGTTGCATGGGGTTCTCCTGAGTCAGTGGTTGGCGGTGGGTCCGGGGGTATGACCGGGGCCGGGCGGTTCGGTTCGGCGGCTGCAGGCGCGCCGGCTTCAGTGGACCTCCCATTCGGGCGCCGGCGTGACCGTCGGCAGCGGGGTGTGATCCGGCTGCTCGGCCGCAGCGTTGGCTTTGTTCTTGACCGCCTGCAGCGTGTCGGCCAATTCATCCAGCGTCAACCCGCATCCGGCCAGGCACTCATCCAGTTGCGGGCCACAGCTGTCGTAGGCTTCCTCGGGCGGCGGCGGCGCCAGACAGGGACCGCCGGGCCGCGCGTCGAACCCCGGATATTTGCGCAGACAGAGCCAGTAGTTGTGCTTGGCCTGTTCGAACAGCAGCCGCTGCTCCTCGTTGCGGCGGGCAAAGTACTGGCTGCAGGTCTCGCCGTTCTTGAGGCAGAGCTGGCCGCACTGGGCTTTGTGTTCCGGGCTGGCGTCATCGCCCAGCCCACTCGGGGCGGCGCAGCCGGCCAGCCACAGTCCGATCGACGCCAGGGTCAGGGTGTATTTCAGAACGGCGGAGAAAGCGGGCTGTTGCATCGCGTGCGCTGGACCGGGTAATGACCGGCACGCTATCCGGCCGGGGTGGTTTTCGATACCTTAACGCATCCAATCCTCTGGAGGAATGCAGCGCTCATGCCGATTCGCCGTTTTCTGCCGCGCACGGAACGTGTCACCGTTCTGGCCGGCGTGCTGCTGATGCTGGGCGGCCTGCTGCAGCCGCTGCCGGGGCGGGCCGAAACCCCGTCGCAGGCGCTGGTGATCATGGACCTGCGCGAATGCGGACATCCCGAATACATCCTGTTTACGGTCCTGTACGAGGGCCGCGTCGGCGTGGCGACGGCGCCGACCTTCAGCGACTGGATCAAGCCCGCTGTCGGCGACCGGCTGCAAGGGCAGTTCCTGCAGGAAGGCGACACCGAGGTGCTGTTCCTCAACCGGCCCGAAACGACCGAACTGGACGTGGTCCGGACCCAGGTCCCGATTGCCCGGCAGGGTGAGCTGATCCGGGACTTCTGCGCCCATTAGATCCCGCCCATGCGGGTTGGCGCTATCGTGCTTTTCACCGAGTTTCAGGCATACTCCTGCGAGTGAAACGGACATTCGGAGCCGTCCCCCGGCGGTTCGGGTTTCCGTCTGCTTCCACTGCTCCAACCGGAGGTCATGCCACCATGAAACGTCCCTCAGTCCCCACCGACGCCCGGCTGCCAGCGACGCTGGTCGTGCTGGCGTTGCTGATCAGCGGATGTTCCAGCATCCGCGCCCGGACCGAACTGAACCCCGACCACTGGCAGGTGTACCCCGGCATCCAGCGCGATGTGTCGGATCTGGGCGATGCCTTCTCCGGCAAGCTCAAGGGACCCGCCTGGACCCCCGCCGTGGTGGTCCCGATGCTGGTCGGTGACCTGCCGTTCTCGACCGCCTTCGATACGCTGGCGCTGCCGTACGACATTTACCGCATCGAGCAAGGTGACGCGGCTCACTGAATCCACCCCGGCCGATCCGGCAGCGGTGCGCCGAACCCGCCCCGCCGTGCCCGGACACGGGTGCCGGAGTCTTGCGCTGTGGGGGCTGCTGGCGCTGATCAGCGGCTGTTCCGCGATCGGCGAGTCGTTCGATGCGTCCAACGCTCACCTGATCCGCAATGGCATGACGCGGGACGAGGTCATCGCCCTGATGGGGACGCCGCCCTCGACCGTGGAAGGGGCCGACCCGGGCACGCTGCTCTGGATCGACGCGAGCGCCGATGCCCTCGGCTATCACGAGCAGCGGGTCCGTTTCAGCTTTGACGAGCATGACAGGGTCTATGGTCTGCCCAAATAGACCCGGCACCCGTCGGACCGGCGCGGCGTGCACCCCATGCCGCTGTTCGGCCTGAGTCGCCGGGATCGTGCCGGCTGTCTACTTCGCGCCGATTAGGGGTTATCATCTACATGCGCCCGGCAGGTGCCGGGTGGGCCGGCTCCTGTCCGGCGCCGCGGCCTGCGCCGCAGGGTTTCCATCCAATCCAAACAACTGCCCATCGAATGCCCCAGTCACTGCCGCTTGTCTTCGCCCTGCTCTGCGTCCTGTGCCCGTCGCTGGCCCTGGCCAGTGGAGCCCTGACCGCGACCCCGCTGGATCTGACCCACCATTGGGTCGGCTATGGCGCGCTGGCCATCTTCTTCCTCGCCTACATTCTGGCGATGATGGAAGAATCCACCATGCTGCGGAAATCGAAGCCGATGGTGTTTGCCGCCAGCCTGATCTGGGTGCTGATCGCGACCGTCTATGTGCGCGGCGGCATGAGTACGCTGTCCGAGCATGCCTTCCGCAGCAGTCTGGAGGGCTATGCCGAACTGTTCCTGTTCATTCTGGTGTCGATGACCTACCTCAATGCCATGGAGCAGCGCGGCATTTTCGACAACCTCAAGGTCTGGCTGCTGAGCAAGGGCTTTGGGTATCGGACGCTGTTCTGGATCACCGGCTTCCTGTCGTTCGCCATGTCGTCGGTGCTGAACAACCTGACCACCGCCCTGCTGATGGGTACGGTGCTGATGGCCATGGGCAAGCACAACCGGCGCTTCATCACCGTCGCGTGCGTGAACGTCGTGGTCGCCACCAATGCCGGCGGGTCCTTCAGCCCGTTCGGCGATATCACGACCCTGCTGGTCTGGCAGAAAGGCGTGGTGCCGTTCGCGCATTTCTTCAGCCTGTTCATTCCGGCGGTGATCAACTTCGTCGTGCCGGCCACGATCATGCATTTCTGGGTGCCGAAGGAACGGCCTGAGGTCACGGCCACTGCCCTGCCGCTCCGGCGCGGGGCGATCGGCATCATCGCGCTGTTCTTCCTCACCATCCTGACCGCGGTGTGCTTTGAGAACTTCCTCAATCTGCCGCCGGCAGCCGGCATGCTGGCCGGCCTGAGCTACCTCAGCTTCTATTTCTTCTATCTCTACAACTCACGCCACAAGGATGAGGAGTGGGTCGGGGAGCCGGACATCGGCCCATCGACGCTGGCCACCTCCAGTCAGGACGAGGCCGCCGAAGAGGAGGAAGACGAGGACAAGACCCTGTTCGATGTCTTCCACAATGTCTCGCGCCTGGAGTGGGACACCCTGCTGTTCTTCTACGGCGTGATGGTCAGTGTCGGCGGCCTGAGTTTCATCGGCTACCTGACGCTGGCCTCCAATGTGCTCTACACCGATCTCGACCCGACCATCGCCAACGTGCTGGTCGGCATCGTCTCGGCCTTCATCGACAACGGCACCATCATGTATGCCGTGCTGACGATGGCGCCGAAGATGTCGGAAGGCCAGTGGCTGCTGGTGACCCTGACGGCCGGCGTCGGCGGCAGCATGCTGGCAATCGGCTCGGCGGCCGGCGTCGGACTGCTGGGCCAGACCAAGGGTGTCTACTCCTTCACCTCGCATCTGAAATGGGTGCCGGTGATCGCCCTGGGCTATGCCGCCAGCATCGTCAGTCACTTCTTCATCAACCAGGCTTATTTCTGACGTCGCTTCGCTCAACCGGCCGCTCACCGCCACTCATCATGATCCGCATCCTGATCGCGACTCTCTTCTGCCTGTTCGCCCACGGCGCGCTGGCCGGCAGCAACACTGTCATTGCGCTCAACTACCACGACATCATCCCCGAGGAGGAACGGGAGCCGCCGTTCGACCGGGTGGCGGTGAGCCAGAAGCATTTCGAGAGCCACCTGGCCTGGCTGAAAAGCGCCGGCTACCACGTGGTCAGCTTCCAGCAGATTGTGGTGGCGGCCCGGGGTGGCGCGCCGCTGCCGGACAAGGCCGTGCTGCTGACCTTTGACGACGGCTACGAGAGCTTCTACAGCCGGGTGTTTCCGCTGCTGAAGAAATATCACTATCCGGCGGTGGTCGCACTGGTCGGCACCTGGATGGAAGGCTCGGATGCCATCAACCGCCCGGCCAACAAGACCCTGCTGAGCTGGGCACAGGTGCGCGAACTGGCCGCGTCGGGGCTGGTGGAAGTGGCCTCGCACAGTTTTGACCTGCACCGGGGCGTGACCGCCAACCCGCAAAGCAACGAGCAGGCCGCCGCCACCACCCATGCCTATGACACCGACCTCGGGCAATACGAGGATGACGAGGAATACCGGACCCGGGTCACTGCCTCCGTGGCCCGCAGCGCCGACTTCATCTGGCAGCACGCCGGCCTGCGTCCGCGGGTGATGGTGTGGCCGTTCGGCGAGTACAACGAAACCGTGCTGAACGCCGCCCGCACCGCCGGCATGCCCTACACCATGGCGCTGTGGGATGGCATCAACACGCTGGCCGACCTGCGCGCCATGCGCCGGCTGCTGATCGCCGACGACCCCGATCAGAAGCAGTTCGCCCGCATCGTGCAGGGCCTGCGCACCGATCGCCCGCTGCGGGTGGCGCATCTGGACATCGACTACATCTACGACAAGAGCAACGAACAGGCGGAAAAGAACCTCGGCCTGGTGATCGACCGCATCCGCAACAGCGGCGTCAACACCGTCTATCTGCAGGCCTTTTCCGATCCGGATGGCGACGGCAATGCCGATGCCCTGTATTTCCCCAACCGCCATCTGCCGGTCCGGGCCGACCTGTTCAGCCGGGTCGCCTGGCAGCTGAAAACCCGTGCCGGCGTCAAGGTGTACGCCTGGATGCCGATGATGGCCTTCAAGGCCGATGTGCCGGAGGACTGGCGGGTGATGGAGTGGCGTGATGGCAAGGCGCAGACGCCGGGCCACATCTACACCCGCCTGTCACCCTTCAATGCCGACGCGCGGCGCTGGGTGGGCGATCTGTACGAGGATCTGGCCCGCTTCTGCTCCTTCGACGGGGTGCTGTTTCACGATGACGGCATCCTGTCGGACTTCGAGGATGCCTCGCCGGCCGCTCTGGCCTATGCCCACGAGGTGTGGGGATTGCCGGCCGACTTCGCGTCACTGCACGCCACGCCCGCCATGCGTCTGGCCTGGGCCCGGCACAAGACCGAGCTGATGGCGCAATTCACCGATGCGCTGGCCGAACGGGTCCGGCTGTTCCGTCCCTACATCAAGACCGCCCGCAACCTGTATGCGTTGCCGGTCCTGATGCCTGACAGCGAGGAATGGTACGCGCAGTCCCTGCCGGCCTTTCTGGCCCACTACGATTACGTCGCCATCGAGGCCATGCCGCTGATGGAAAAGGCCGCCCAGCCGGATCAGTGGCTGCGGGATCTGGCCGGCAAGGTCAGCCGCCATCCCGGCGGGCTGGACAAGACCGTGTTCGAGCTGCAGGCGCAGGACTGGAACACCCAGCAGCCGATCCCGATGCCCGCCTTTATCCACCAGATCGGGATTCTGAAGCAGGCCGGCGCCAAGCATCTCGGCTACTACCCCGATGATGTCTACACCAACCAGCCGGCCGTCGAAACCCTCAAGAAAGACTTCGCGGTCGAATTCGTTCCCTGAGCATGAACCCAAATACCGATGCCACCCACTGGATTGACCGGCTCCACGCGCACTGGGCCGCCCTGACCGGCTGGCTCGGCGACGCTGCCCCGCACGGCCTGCTGGACCCGCAGATGCTGAGCAATCTGGACGATGCGCTGGCGCGCTTCATGTTCTATTACCCGTTGTTCATGGCCTATGTCTGGATGATCGGGGCACTGGTGTATTTCTGGCTCTGGGAACGCAACACCGGCGGCCCGTTTTCCGCTCCGCCGGAACGCCCCAACTATCCGCCGATCTCGATCCTGATCCCCTGCCACAACGAAGCCGAGAACGTGCGCGAGACCATCGGCTACTGCCTGCGCCAGCACTATCCCGATTTCGACATCATTGCCATCAATGACGGCAGCCGCGACAACACGCTGGATATCTTGCTCGAGCTGGCCGGCCGTCATCCGCAACTGCGGGTGGTGAACCTGGCCAGCAATCAGGGCAAGGCCGTGGGCCTGCGCACCGCGGCTCTGCTGAGCGACCGCGAGATCCTGATCTGCATCGACGGCGACGCGCTGTTGTCGCCCGACGCCGCCCGCTGGATGGTCCAGCATTTCCTGGACGACCCGAGCGTCGGTGCCGTCACCGGCAATCCGCGCATCCGCAACCGTTCGACGCTCCTCGGCCGGGTGCAGGTCGGCGAGTTCTCCGCCATTGTCGGCATGATCAAGCGCGCCCAGCGGGTCTACGGCCGCATCTTCACCATCTCCGGCGTGATCGGCGCCTTCCGCCAGTCCGCGCTGCGCGATGTGGGTTACTGGAGCCCGGACATGGTGACCGAGGACATCGACATCAGCTGGAAGCTGCAGCTGGCCGGCTGGTCGATCCGTTTCGAACCGAATGCCCTGTGCTGGGTGCTGATGCCGGAATCCCTGACGGGCTTGTGGAAGCAGCGCACCCGCTGGGCGCAAGGCGGCGTCGAGGTGCTGCTGCGTTATTTCAAGCGCATGTGGCGCTGGCAGTCGCGCAGTCTGTGGCCGCTGTACCTGGAGTCGGTGATCAGCATCAGCTGGTCGTTTCTGGTGCTGGGCACGCTGCTGTTGCTGCCGCTGGAGCTGTTCAACGAAACCCCGAAGGAGCAGCTGGAGGATCTTTCGCCCAGCTGGACCAGCATGTTGCTCAGCATCACCTGTCTGATCCAGTTCGGTATCAGCCTGTGGATCGATTCGCGCTACGAGCGCCGGACCGGCGGCATCGCCCGCTATTACTACTGGATGATCTGGTATCCCATCGTCTACTGGCTGATCAATATCGGCACGACCGTCAGCGGCTTTTTCAAGGCCGTGCGCAAGAAGCGCGGCCAGCGGGCGGTATGGGTCACGCTGGACCGAGGGTTGCGACGCCGATGAGAGAAGAAGATCTGATCATTGACCTCCCCCACCTGCAGACGCTGGGACAACGGCTCGGCTCGCTGGTGGTCCTGCTCTCCTGCTGGGCATTGTGGATTTATTTCCTGATCCCGCTGGTGTCCCTGAGCGGCTGGTTGATGGGGGTACGCAAGTTCTCGGCCGAAGTCCGCTGGTTCGGAGGCTACAAGAGCCTGATCGAACTGCTGCAGCTGTACGGGTTCTCGGTGCTCTGCATCCTGCTGCTGTGGCTGCTCTGGACCGCGTTCAAGAAGCTGACCGGCCACGCCATGCACGCGCCCCCGCCTGCCGCGACGCCGGCCGGGCCCGATAGCTTCGCCACCCGTCCGGTCGTGGTCGAGCAGGCGCGCGACTGGCAATGCGTGACTGTGACCTTCAACGATCACGGTCAAATGACGGCCACGTCGGAACTGCGGGAGTAACCGGGTCGTGACGCGCCTGCTGTCGCTGCTGCGGATCTTCGGCCTGATGCTGACGGTGTTCAGCAGCACCTATCTGTTGCCGATCCTGACCGCGCTGATCTATAGCGACGGCACCGAGATGCTGTTCGTGATGGACATGGCACTGACCCTGGGCGCCGGTCTGCTGCTGTGGCGCATGACGCACCGGTTTCAGGTCGAACTCAAGGCCCGCGACGGCTTTATCCTGGTCGTGCTGGCCTGGCTGGGGATGGCTGCGTTTGCGACCTTTCCGCTGATGTCGCACCTGATCGATCTGTCCTTCACGGATGCGTATTTCGAGACCATGTCGGGCCTGTCCACCACCGGCTCCACGATCCTCAGCAACCTCGACTATCTGCCGCCGGCCATCAACCTGTGGCGACACGAGCTGAACTGGCTGGGCGGCATGGGCATCATCGTTCTGGCAGTGGCCATCCTGCCGATTCTGGGCGTCGGTGGCCGGCAGCTGTACGTGGCCGAAACACCGGGCCCGATGAAGGACAGCAAGCTGACGCCGCGCATTACCGAAACGGCCAAGAACCTGTGGGTCACCTACGCGGTCATCACCCTGGCCTGCATCCTGGCGCTGAAATGGGCCGGCATGGACTGGCTCGATGCCGTCTGTCACGCCTTTGCCACCATGGGCCTGGGCGGCTTTTCCACCCATGATGCCAGCGTCGGCTATTTCAATTCACCCGAGATCGAAGCGGTGCTGATCGTCTTCATGCTGCTGGCCGGCATGAATTTCGCCACCCATTTCATGGCCTGGCAGAACCGCAATTTCTCGCCCTACGGCCATGACATTGAAGTCATGCCCTACCTGGTCCTGATCCTGGGCAGTTGCGTCGGCATCGGCTTCTATCTCTGGCAGATGGATGTCTACCCGACTTTCCTGACGGCGCTGCGGCACGCCAGCTTCAACCTGGTGTCCATTGGCACCGATTGCGGTTTTGCCAGCGCCGATTTCAACGAGTGGCCGATTTTCGCGCCGCTGTGGATGTTGTTTGTCAGCTGTCTGGCCGCCTGTACCGGCTCCACCGGCGGCGGCATCAAGATGATGCGGACGCTGATCCTGCTCAAGCAGAGCCAGATGCAGATGTTTCTGCTGACGCACCCGGCGTCGATCAATCCGGTCAAGCTGGGCGGGACGGTGATCAGCTCCCGCATCCTGCTGTCGGTGCTGGGATTCATCTTCGCCTACTTCATGACGACCGTCATACTGACGCTGCTGCTGGTGATCAGCGGCCTCGATTTCGTGTCGTCGTTCTCGGCCATCATCGCCTCGCTCAACAATGCCGGCCCGGGGCTTGGCGAAGTCGGTCCGGCGTCCAACTATGCCAGCCTGAGCGATGTGCAGACCTGGATCTGTACCCTGGCCATGTTCCTCGGACGGATCGAGATTTTTACCGCGCTGATCCTGTTCACGCCGGCATTCTGGCGTAAATAGGCCGCCGCGCCTGTAGCCGCCCCATGACGCTCCTGCAGACCTACACCCGGGCCCTTGGGCTGCTGTCCTCGGAAAAATGGCTGGCCGCCAGTCTGGTGCTGGCCAATGTGGCGATCGGGCTGGTGCAACTGGCCGAGCCGATCCTGTTTGGTCGGGTCGTGGATGTGCTGGCACGTGGCGAAGCCGCGTTCCCCCTGATCGGGCTGTGGGCGGGGCTGGGTCTGTTCAGCATTGGCGGCGGCGTGGTGGTGGCGGTCGCGGCTGATCGTCTGGCCCACCGGCAGCGACTGGCCGCGCTCAGTCAGGCCTTTGA
>CAYFNI010000003.1:0-30420 GCA_964344495.1 uncultured Methylococcus sp. | reverse complement strand
CGGCACCGATGTCCTGTTTCGGCTGTGGCTGACCTTAATGCGCGAACATCTGGCGGCGCTGGTCAGCATCGGCTGCCTGATACCCACCGCCATCGCCATGCAGCCCACCTTGGCGGCGATTCTGGGCCTGCTGGCGCTGATCTATGCCATTGCCAACGTAATGGTCATCAACCGCAGTGTCGGCGGGCAGAATGCGGTGGAAACACACAACCAAACCCTCTTCGGCCGGGTCGGCGATGTGCTGGGCAATATCACCGTGGTGCAGAGCTACGCCCGGCTGTCGGCCGAAACCTCCGCACTGCAGGGGCTGATGGAGCGGCTGCTGTCGGCTCAATACCCGGTCGTGACCTGGTGGGCGATCCTGACCGTGCTGACCCGGGCTTCGGCCACCATCACCATGGTCGCGGTGTTCGCGGTCGGCGCGATCCTGGTCCAGCGCGGCGAGGTCAGCGTGGGCGACATTGTCAGCTTTGTCGGCTTCGCGACCCTGCTGATCGGCAAGCTCGACCAACTGTCGAATTTCGTCGCCGGCATCTTCCAGCAGGCCCCTACCCTGCGCAGTTTCTTCAGCCTCCTGGATGCTGCCGGCAGTCCGCTGGAGAGCCAAGACGCGCGGGACCTGGCGCTACGGGGCGGGAGCGTGCGGTTCGAGTCGGTGGGCTTCCGCTATCCCGGCAGCGAGCAGGGCGTTTTCGGCCTCGACTTTGAAGCACGCGCTGGCCAGACGGTAGCGCTGGTCGGCGCCACCGGTTCGGGCAAGACCACCACGCTGACCCTGCTGCAACGGTTGCGCGATCCCGATGCCGGGCGCATTACGATCGACGGGCAGGACATTCGGGACCTGACACTGGATTCCCTGCGCAAGGCCGTCGCCGTGGTGTTTCAGGATGCCGGCCTGTTCAACCGGTCGATTGCCGAGAACCTGCGCATCGGACGACCGGAGGCCACCGATGACGAAGTCATCGCGGCGGCCCGGCTGGCCGAGGCGGATGAGTTCATCCAGCGCAAACCCGGCGGCTATGGCTTCGTCATCGGCGAACGGGGCGCGGCGCTGTCAGGCGGCGAGCGCCAGCGGCTGGCGATTGCCCGGGCCATCCTCAAGGATGCCCCGATCCTGATCCTCGACGAGGCCACCAGTGCCCTCGACACGACGACCGAGGCCAAGATTCAGCGCGCACTTCAGGCCTTGCTGCAGGGCCGGACCACGTTCATCATCGCTCACCGGCTCTCGACCGTGGCGCATGCCGACCAGATTCTGGTTCTGGACGAGGGCCGCATCGTTGAGCGCGGCCGCTTTGCCGACCTTGTGGCTCAGGGGGAGCAGTTCGCGCGCATGGTTCGGGAGGGTGGCTTTGCCGAACCACGCGATGGCCATGCCTGAGCAGCGGCCCCGCCCCACCGGAGACTCCGTGTCATGCTGCCGCTGATCGACCGCCTGCGATGGCAGCCCCCGGCCCCGACGCCGCCGCGTCCGGTCGCCCAGATCATGCGCGACGTGCTGCTGGCGCTGGTGCCGGGGTTACTGATCCAGTGGTGGCAATTCGGGGTCGGTGTGCCGATCCAGATCGGCCTGTGCGCGGGCACCGCCGTGCTAACCGAGGCCGCCATGCTGCGCCTGCGCGGCCGGGCCAGCGGCCCGACGCTCCGTGACCACAGCGCGCTCGTGACCGCCCTGCTGCTCGCCCTGTCACTGCCGCCGCTGGCTCCCTGGTGGGTCAGCGTCATCGGCGCGACGTTCGCGATGGTGTTCGGCAAGCACCTGTACGGCGGCCTCGGCCACAACCCGTTCAATCCGGCCATGCTCGGTTACGCCGTGCTGATGGTGTCCTTCCCCAAGGCGATGACCTTCTGGCCCGGTGCGGCAGAGCTTCAGGGAACCGCGTTCGGAGTCGCCGATTCGGTAGCAGCTATCTTCAGGGGGCTGCCGGATGGCTGGATTGATGCGCTGGCCCGGGCAACCCCGCTCACTGCCGAGCACGACTTCCTGATCACCGGCACCCGTTCAGACGCACAGGGAACATGGGGCTGGCGCTTCATCAATCTGGGCTTCGGCGCCGGCGGCCTGTGGTTGCTGCACCGGCGGGTGATCGACCGACGGCTGGTGCTGGCGTTCCTCGCCGCGGTGGGTCTGATGGCAACGGCCATCGACTGGGCCCTGCCGGGCATTTACCCCGGCGCAGCGTTCCACCTCTTCAGCGGCTCGACCCTGCTGGCGGCTTTTTTCATCGTCACCGACCCGGTGACAGCGGCCACCACGCCCTGGGCCCGCTGGCTGTATGGCGCGGGCATTGGCGCGCTGGTCGTGGTGATTCGCTCGTTCGGCGGCTACCCGGACGGGGTCGCCTTTGCCGTGCTGCTGATGAACGTGGTCGCCCCCACCCTGGATCGCTACACCCGCGGGCGGGTGTACGGGCACTAGGCTAGATCAACACCTGATTGCCCAGCTCGACCACACGTTCCGTCGGCAGGTGAAAGTAGCGGGCGGCCGAGCCGGCGTTACGGGCCATGCCGATGAACAGTTTGAGGCGCCACCACGCCAGAGCATTGGCGCGACGGGCAATCAGCGTCTCGCGACTGAGGAAGAAGAAGGTATCGGCCGGATCGATTTCGATTTCGCGGCTGCAGGAGCGCAGGGTCTTGGGCAGATTGGGCGATTCCGCGAAACCGTAGCGCAGGTTGACCCGGAATAGTCCGTCGCCCAGCTTGCTGACCTCACGGCGCTTCTCGGGCAAGACCCGCGGCATCGGCTCGGTAATGACGCTCATGACGATGACATTCTCGTGCAACACCTTGTTGTGACGAATGTTGCTCAACATGCTGAGCGGAATTCCCTGGCGACTGGTGGTCAGGTACACCGCCGTGCCCTTGACCCGTACCAGCGGATGCTCCTCCAGCTCACGCAGGAAGTCCGCCACCGGCATGGCCTCCTCCTGCAACTTCTCCAGTAACAGTTGACGGCCACGTTTCCAGGTGCTGAGCAGCGTAAACACCAACGCGCCAATCAACAGCGGAAACCAGCCCCCTTCGGGAATTTTCGGCACGTTCGCGCCAAAGAAGGCCAGATCGACGCACAGAAAGCCAAGCGCCAGACTGACGGTGAGGAGGGCATTCCAGCGCCAGAGGGTCAATGCCACCACCAGAGCCAGCACGGTGTCGATCGCCATGGTGCCCGTCACCGCGATGCCATAGGCCGCCGCCAATTCTGAAGACGTCTGCAAGCCCAGGATCAGGCCGATCACACCGACCATCAGCAACGTGTTGATGGCAGGAATGTAAATCTGCCCCATTTCGTCTTCCGACGTGTACTTGATCGCCAGCCGCGGACAGAAACCGAGCTGGATCGCCTGCGCGGTGAGCGAGAACGCGCCGGAAATGACGGCCTGGGAGGCAATCACGGTCGCCAGCGTGGCCAGAATGATCATGAAGGTCAGCCAGCCGGGATCGACCAGCAGGTAGAACGGATTCTGGATGGCGTCAGGATCCCGCATCAGCAGGGCCGCCTGACCGAAATAGTTCAGCAACAGCGCTGGCAGGGCGATCAGGAACCAGGCCTTGCGGATCGGCGTACGGCCGAAATGTCCCATGTCGGCATAGAGGGCCTCGCCGCCCGTCACGGCCAGCACGACCGAACCCAGTGTCAGAATCGCATGGCCACCATTCTGCGCGAAGAACCGGTAGGCATGCAGCGGATTGATCGCCTCCAGCACCACCGGGGTTTCCATCAGACTGATGAGACCGAATCCCGACAGGGCCAGAAACCAGACAGCCATGATAGGGCCGAACAGGCCGCCGACCTTGCCGGTGCCATGCTGTTGCGAGCGGAACAACAGCACCAGAATGATGAGCGCGACCGGAATGATGTACGGGTGCAACGCCGGCTTGAGTACCTCCAGACCTTCAACGGCGCTGAGAACGGAAATGGCCGGGGTGATGATGCCGTCACCATAGAACAGCGAGGCGCCGATCAGGCCGAGAATCAGCAGCGCATAATTCAGCCGCGGACTGATGCGCGCCTTTTCCGTGACCAGCGAGAGCAACGCCATGATGCCGCCCTCGCCCTTGTTGTCGGCCCGCATGATGAAGACCACGTACTTGAGGGAAATGACGATCAGGATCGCCCAGAACACCAGCGACAGAATGCCGAGGATATTGGCGGACGTCGCCGGCAGGGCATGGGCGCTGCCGAAGCATTCCTTCAGGGTGTAGAGCGGACTGGTGCCAATGTCACCAAAGACGATACCCAGCGCCGCCAGCATCAGGCTGCTCTTCTCGGGACCCCGCTGGAGAGAAACCGGGTGCGCGGACATCAGTACTGACGGTACGGTCGGTCGGCAGGACGCTTCATGAGGGGAAACGCAAAAACCATCAGGCCAGTCGCCGGAGAACTGCTCAGCATGTCGTGGAACGTCCAGAATGCCAAAAAAGGGGGCACCATACTCCGGCCGGCCCGGACAGGCAAGCCACGCGCGCGGCCGGTGGCTGCCGCGGAGCGGTGGTCCTGCATCAACGGCAGGCCCGTTTTGGCCACGCTGTGGCATTCAACGTAGAATGCCCACCGTGGGCTCGGTGGACATCCAGCGGACCCGTGCCAGCCGTCAATCCGTCCCGGAACGCGCCTTTTTGCGGCTTCCGACCGGGTTCGGCACGGACGCAGCCGACTCTCAGCACTTGGATTAGCCCCGGTTTCATGCACCCCCGCCATCTCCCTCCAAGCCTCCCTGCCCTGCACCATCAGGCCTTTTCCGCGCGCCGAATCGGCGGCTTGAGTGGCCTGCTGCTGTGGCTGCTGCCCAGTCTCGGCTGGGGCGCCACGGAGTCGCTGACCACACCGCTGGATCTGACCCACAGCGGGGCGGGCTATTTCTCGCTGGCGGTCATGGTGATCGCATATATCGCCGCCATGTTCGAGGATGTGACCTTCCTGCGAAAGTCCAAGCCGATGATGCTGGGCGCCTCGCTGATCTGGCTGTCGATCCTGTTGGTCTACCGGGAGCAGGGTGATACCCATCTGGCGACCCAGGCCTTCGGCGACAACCTGATGTCCTTCATGGAATTGTTGCTGTTCATCATGGTATCGATGACCTATCTGAACGTGATGGAGGACATGCAGGTCTTCGATGCGCTGAAGCTGCGACTGGTACAGCTCAATCTGGGCTACCGGCCGTTGTTCTGGCTGACCGGCTGGCTGGTGCTGTTTTTGTCCACGGTCGTGAACGGTCTGACCTCGGGCTTGCTGATGGGCGCGGTGGTGGTCGCCGTGGGCCGCGACAGCCCCCGCTTCGTGTCGCTGGCGTGCCTCAACATTGTCATTGCCTGCAATGCCGGTGGCTCATTCAGTCCGCTGGGCGGTATTTCAACGTTATTCGTCTGGCAGAGCGGCATCCTTGAGTTTCCTGATTTTCTGACCCTGTTCCTGCCGTGTCTGGTGAATTTCCTGCTTCCCGCGTCGATCATGCATTTTGCCGTTCCGCTGGGAAAGCCCTCGGTGAGCGTCGAGCCGGTTACGCTGCCACGCGGCACCAAACGCATTCTGTTCCTGTTCGGACTGACCATCGCCTTTGCCATCATGTTCGACGTGGTCCTGGAACTGCCGCCCGCCGCGGGCATGATGGCCGGGCTGTCTCTGCTGCACATGTTCGAGTATTACCTGTTGCGCACTTCCGGGCGCGATCAGCGTAGCGCCGATACGCCCACCGCACGCCTCAGCGCGGAAGCCCAGCGGGACCGCCTGCGCGAACAGAGTTATGCCCTGTTCGAGAAAACTGCGCGGCTGGACTGGGACACGCTGCTGTTTTTCTATGGCGCCATGGTCGGAATCGGCGGCCTGGGCTTCATCGGCTATCTCGACGCCGTGTCGGGCTGGCTCTATGGCCAGCATCATCCGACGCTGGCGAATGTCCTGATCGGCCTGTCATCGGCCTTTGTCGACAATGGCACGCTGATGTTCGCGGTGTTGAACATGCACCCCGCCATTTCACATGGACAATGGCTGCTGGTGACGCTGACGCTGGGCGTCGGCGGCAGTCTGCTGGCAATCGGTTCGGCGCCGGGCATCGGGTTGCTGGGCATCAGCAAGGGCCGCTATACCTTTGCCACCCACCTGCGGTGGTGCCCGATCATCCTGCTGGGCTACTTTGCCGCCGTGGCAGTGCATTTCGTGGTCAACGCCCGCTTCTTCTGAGCGGGGGCGAGTCAATTCAGTCCTTCTTGCCCGGCCTGAGGGCGCGCTGCAGTGCATCCGCCATCGCGCCGGCCGGTGCGGGCGCCTGTTGGGGGCGTGGCGCAGGCCGATGCGGCTTGCCGGTCGCGGTGGCTCCCTGGGGGCGCTGCGGGGCACGATCCTGCCCCCGCACCGGCGCCGCCGCCGCGCTGTCGCTCTTCATGCTTAACGCGATCCGCTTGCGCGGCACGTCGATTTCCAGCACCTTGACCGTGACCACGTCGCCGGTCTTGACGATCTGGCGCGGGTCCTTGACGAAGGTATCGGCCAGATGGGAAATGTGCACCAGCCCATCCTGATGGACCCCGATGTCGACGAAGGCACCAAAATTGGCAACGTTGGTGACCACACCTTCGAGTCGCATGCCGGGCTTGAGGTCGCTGATTTCGGCCACGCCCTCCTTGAACCGCGCCGTCTTGAATTCGGGCCGGGGATCGCGGCCCGGCTTTTCCAGTTCCTTGAGGATATCGGTCACGGTCGGCAACCCGAAGCGCTCGTCGGTAAAGCGGGCGGCGTTGACGCTGCGCAGAAAGGCGCTGTTGCCGATCAGCTCGCGAATATCCCGGCCGGTCTCCCCCACGATACGCTCGACTACCGGATAGGCTTCCGGGTGCACGGCCGAGGCATCCAGCGGCTGACGGCCATGCATGATGCGCAGGAATCCGGCGGACTGCTCGAAGGTCTTGTCGCCGAAGCGTGGCACCTTTTTGAGTTCTTCCCGCCCCTGAAACGGCCCGTGGGTGTCGCGAAACTCGACAATGTTCTGGCTGAGCGTAGCCGACAGGCCCGAGACGTATTGCAGCAATGAGCGGGAGGCGGTGTTGACGTCCACGCCCACCGCGTTGACGCAATCCTCGACGACCGCATCCAGGCTTTTTGCCAGCTGTGACTGGTTGACATCGTGCTGGTACTGGCCGACACCGATGGCCTTCGGTTCGATCTTCACCAGTTCGGCCAGTGGGTCTTGCAGGCGCCGGGCGATCGACACGGCTCCGCGCAGCGAGACATCCAGCTCCGGAAACTCCCGCGCCGCCAATTCCGAGGCCGAGTAGACCGAGGCACCGGCCTCCGACACGACGATGCGGGTCACGCCCAGTTCCGGATGGCGCTGGATCAGGTCGGCAGCCAGCTGATCGGTTTCGCGCGACGCGGTACCGTTGCCGATGGCGATCAACTCGACGCCATGACGGGCCGCCAGGGCCGCCAACTGGGCGATCGACCGGTCCCACTCGTTGCGGGGTACGTGCGGGTAAATCGTGGCGGTGTCGAGCAATTTGCCGGTGTTGTCGACCACGGCAACCTTGACGCCGGTGCGCAGGCCCGGATCCAGCCCCATCGTGGTGCGCGGCCCAGCCGGTGCAGCCAGCAGGAGGTCCTTGAGATTGAGTGCGAACACGCGAATCGCCTCTTCCTCGGCGGCGTCCTTGAGGCGCTGCTTCAGGTCCAGATCGATGCGCGGGAACAGTTTGATCTTCCAGGCATAGCGAACGCAGTCGGACAGCCAGCGATCGGCCGGCCGGCCTTGTTGGGCGATGCCCTCCTGCAGCCCGATGAACCCCTGGGCGGCCTCATGGGCCACCGCCTCGTCAGCCGCGGGCAGGAGGGTCAGTTCAAGCAGACCTTCGTTGCGGCCCCGATAGAGTGCCAGCGCCCGGTGCGAGGGAATGTTCGCCATGGCTTCCTGGTAGTCGAAGTAATCACGAAACTTCGCGCCCTCAACCTCCTTGCCCGCCACCACCTTCGAGACCAGAATGCCCTCGTTCCAGACTCGCTCGCGGAGTTCGGCGGTCGTCGCCGGGTTTTCGGCGAACCGTTCCATCAGAATCTGGCGGGCGCCATCCAGTACCGCTGCAGCGTCGGCAAAACCTGCCTCGGGGTTCAGGTAGCGGCCGGCTTCCTCCTCCGGTTGCCGCCGGGGGTCGGCCAGCAGGTCCAGCGCCAGCGGCTCAAGGCCGGCCTCGCGGGCAATCTGGGCCTTGGTGCGACGCTTGGGCTTGTAGGGCAGATACAGGTCTTCCAGCAGGGTCTTGGTGTCGGCCGCACGGATGGCTTCTTCCAGCTCTGGCGTCAGCTTGCCCTGTTCACGGATGCTGTCCAGTACGGTCTGGCGGCGGTCTTCCAGTTCACGCAGGTAGCTCAGGCGTACGTCCAGTTCCCGCAGCTGGGTATCGTCCAGCCCCCCGGTGACTTCCTTGCGGTAACGGGCGATGAAGGGCACGGTCGCACCCTGGTCGAGCAGATCAATGGCGGCCTGAACCTGACGCGGGTTGACGCCCAGTTCAGCGGCGATGCGAGCGGTGATGTCCATCGGATGTTTCAGTCAGCGTGGTGCTCTGCGGCTTGACCGGCAGGGCAAAAAGAAAAAGGCCACGCGAAGCGGCCTTTTTCACTGTGTCGATCAGGGTGCGATCAGGGCCGGCTGTCCGCACCTTCCTTCTCGGGAACAAGCAGGTCGGCGCGGCTGATACCCAGCTTGTAGGCCAGCGCCGTAGCGACGTAAATCGACGAATAGGTGCCGACGAAGATACCCACCACCAGAGCCAGACCGAAATTGCGCAGCACTTCACCGCCCCAGAGCGTCATGGCGATGGCGGTGAGGAAGGTCAGGAACGAGGTCATCAGCGTCCGCCCGAGGGTTTCGTTGATGGACTGGTTGATGACATCCAGGGTATCGGCACGGCGGATCTTGCGAAAGTTTTCGCGGATTCGGTCAAACACGACGATGGTGTCGTTCAGCGAGTAGCCCATGATGGTCAGGACCGCCGCCAGTACGGTCAGGTCGAAATCCAGCTGCAGCACCGAAAACAGGCCGACGATCATGGTGATGTCGTGCAGGGTCGCCAGAATGGCGCCAAGGGCGAAGCGGTATTCAAACCGCCAGGCGACATAGATGACGATGAAGATGGTCGAGGCGATCAGTGCAATCAGACTGCCTTCCACCAGATCGTCGCCGACCTGGGGACCGACAAATTCGATGCGATGAATTGCGGGCGCGCCGGCCGGGTTTTTGTTCAGGGCGTCCACGACCTGGGTGCGCAACGCGGAGGCATTTTCACCCTTCTCCTTGTCGATGGGGGCCAGACGGATCAGGACGTCGCGGGTGGTGCCGAAATTCTGCACGGTGGGGCTGGAAAAGCCGGCACCCTCCAGTTCAGCGCGGATGGCGTTGAGATCGGCCGGATTTTCATAGCGCGCTTCGATCACGGTACCGCCGGTGAAATCAACGGCGAAGTTCAGACCGTGCCACGCCAGCGAGATGATCGCGGCAAGGCTCAGCACCAGTGAGGCGACAACAGCCACCCCACGCCACTTCATGAAGTCAATTGCATGGGGCCGACTGACAGCGATTTGTGTAGACAAGGCTAGGTACTCCTCGAATTGGGTTGGGCGTTTCCTTGGCGGTTCTGGCTGGTCTGGATCAGATCCAGAGCTTGGCCGCCCGACGCTGTCCGTAAATGAAATTGACCATCATGCGCGTGCAGCTGACGGCGGTGAACAGGGAGGTGATGATGCCGATGGTCAGGGTGACGGCAAACCCTTTGACCGGGCCCGAGCCGATGCCGAACAGCATGATGGCGGCAATCAGGTTGGTGACATGCGAGTCCCAGATGGTCGCGAAGGCACGATCAAACCCGGCATAGATGGCGGCCTGGGGCGAGGTGCCGTTGCGCAGTTCCTCCTTGATGCGCTCGTAGATCAGAACGTTCGCATCGACCGCCATGCCCACGGTCAGCGTGATGCCGGCGATGCCGGGCAGCGTCAGCGTGGCCTGCATGGAGGACAGGATCGACAGGATCAGGGCGACGTTGAACACCAGCGTCAGGTTGGCCACGATGCCGAACACCTTGTAGTAGAACAGCATGACGAGGGCTACCAGGGCGAAGCCGATGATGAACGAGCGCAGGCCCTGCTGAATGTTCTCCTTGCCGAGACTCGGGCCCACCGTGCGCTCTTCGACGATGTCGACCGGGGCCGCCAGAGCACCGGAACGCAGCAGCAGCGCGAGGTTGCGGGCCTCGTCGGTGCCGTCCAGACCGCTGATCTGGAACCGCTTGCTGAAGCGGTCACGGATGGTGGCGATGTTGATGACTTCTTCGACGGTCTTCTTGGTCGTGACTTTCTGGCCGCCGACGTCTTTGGTTTCGGTCTTGTTCTCGATGTAGACCACGGCCATCGGCTTGTTGATGTTCTCGCGTGTGGTGTCGCCCATCTTGCGCGCGCCCGGCCCATTCAGGGTGATGAACACGGCCGCTGAGCCGGACTGCTGTTCAAGTCCTGAGGAGGCGTCGATGATCTGGTCACCGGTCACGATGATCTTGCGCTGCAACAGCACCGGCCGGCCCTGCCGGTCCTTGTAGAGCTTGGAACCGATCGGGGTCTTGGTTTCATCCGTCGGGGTGGGATGCTCGGTGTCCACCATGCGGAACTCCAGGGTCGCCGTCGCGCCCAGAATTTCCTTGGCGCGCGCCGTGTCCTGGACACCTGGCAACTGAACGACAATGCGATCTTCACCCTGCTGCTGGATGACCGGTTCGGCCACACCCAGTTCATTGATGCGGTTGCGCAGGGTCGTGACGTTCTGCGCCACGGCCAGCCGACGAATTTCCCGTGCCTCGGCGTCCGTCATGTGCCCCTTGAGGGTGTTCCCATCCTCATCGAACACCAGTCCGCGCAGTTCGCGCTTGAGAGTCGTTTCGGCCTGACCCAGCGTCGCGGCATCGGCAAACTTTACCGTGATGGTGTGGTTGTCACGGTCCACCGCGGTGTACTGGATCTTGCTGTCCCGCAGCAGGGTGCGAATGTCTTCGGCATAGCGCTCCTCGGACTGCTTGATGGCCGCTTCCATGTCCACCTGCATCAGGAAGTGGACGCCGCCCCGCAAATCCAGACCCAGGTACATCGGCGCGGCATTGATGGCGCGCAACCAGTCTGGAGTGGCCGGTGCCAGGTTCAGCGCCACGGTGTAGCGATCGCCGAAGCGGGCCTTGAGCGCATCGGCGGCCTTCAGCTGAACATCGGTATCGCCGAAGCGCACCAAGAGGCGCTTTTCGCTCAATTCGACCATCTTGGCTTTGAGGCCCGCATCGCCCAAGGTTTTCTCCGCCTGGGTGACCAGCGCCTGATCCAGCACCGCACCCCGCAGAGGGGATAGCTGAACGGACGGGTCTTCACCGAAAAAATTCGGCAATGAATAGATCACTGCCAGAGCGAGGATGAGGATGATGAGGGTGTTTTTCCAGAGCGGAAAATGATTACGCATGTTGGCAGCCTATGAGCGCGTCGACGGGATGTCAGCAGGAAGGAGGTATCAGGCCTTGTCGCTTTTCTTGCGGGTTTTGTAGGTGCCCTTGGGAAGCAACGATGCAATGGCGTTCCGCTGCACGTGGATATGCACGTTGTCGGCCAGTTCCAGCTGAACGAAATTCTCGTCCAGATCGACAATCTTGCCCAACAGTCCGCCGGTGGTGACGACTTCGCTGCCCTTGCTCAGCGCATCGACCATTTTCTTGTGTTCCTTGGTCTTGCGCTGCTGCGGCAGGATGAACAGGAAGAAGAAGGCTGCCATGATGCCGAGGGGCAAGATCAACCCCACGATGCCTGGATCCTGTGCGCCGGCGGCGGGCGCTGCTTCAGCCAAGGCGTCAGAGATGAAAAAACTCATGATTTTGCTCCTGAATCAATGGGGTTAAAGCCGCCGATTATGCCACAAAAGCCGTCTCGCTTCCGCGCAAGCGGTAGAATTCGGCGATGAATTCAGCCAGTTCTCCGGCGGCGATCGCCGCCCGCAGACCCGACATAAGCTCCTGATAATAGTAGAGATTATGTATCGTATTGAGACGAGCGCCGAGAATCTCGGCGCATTTGTCGAGATGCCTGAGATAGGCACGGCTGTAATGCCGGCAGGTGTAGCAGCCACAGGCCTCGTCGATCGGCCGAGTATCATCCTGGTACGCGCTGTTGCGTATCCGCAAAGTCCCGTAGCGAGTGAACAGGTGACCATTACGGGCATTGCGGGTCGGCATCACGCAATCGAACATGTCGATACCGAGGCGGACCGCCTCGACAATGTCTTCCGGTGTGCCGACCCCCATCAGGTAGCGCGGTTTGTCCTGCGGCAAGGTCGGCAGCACGGTTCCCAGCACCCGGGCCCGATCCTCCTTGGGTTCGCCCACCGACAGCCCACCGATGGCGTAGCCGTCGAAACCGATTGTCTGCAACCCATGCGAGGACTCCAGCCGCAAATCGTCATACACGCCGCCCTGGACGATGGCAAACAGGGCGGCCGGACTCTCGCCATGGGCCTTGCGGCTGCGTTCGGCCCAGCGCAGCGAGAGTTGCATGGAGGCCTTCGCCTGTTCATGGGTCGCGGGATAAGGCGTGCATTCATCAAAGATCATCACGATATCGGAACCGAGTTCCCGCTGAACCGCCATGGATTCCTCGGGCCCCAGAAAAACCTTGTCACCGTCGACTGGAGACTGGAAGTGCACGCCCGCTTCGCTGATCTTGCGCATGGCGCCCAGACTGAACACCTGAAAGCCACCCGAATCGGTCAGAATCGGCCCTGACCACTGCATGAAATCATGCAGGTCACCGTGTTTGCGAATAATCTCCGTCCCTGGGCGGAGCATGAGATGGAAGGTGTTGCCCAGGATGATTTCAGCGCCCAGCTCGCGCAACTCCTCGGGCGTCATGGCCTTGACCGTACCGTAGGTGCCGACCGGCATAAAGGCCGGCGTCTGAACCTTGCCGCGGGCAAACGACAACTCGCCGCGGCGAGCGGCGCCATCCGTACCCAAGAGACTGAATTTCATTCGCGTTTCCATGAGCTTAAACGCAGTCGGCCCGCTTGCCGTGCAGGCAAACGGGCCGACCGAGAAGCGCTGAGCTTGATTTGGTGCCGATGGTCGGATTTGAACCGACACGACTTGCGTCACCACCCCCTCAAGATGGCGTGTCTACCAATTTCACCACATCGGCGATGTCTGTTCAGGAAGGTCGGAGTGATTTACTTCTTCCCTGCCGGCTTTGCGGGTGGCGCTACGGCGGGGATGTCACTCTTGACCGGGGCTGGCGGTTCGGCCGCCACAGGCGGAAGATCGCGCTGGGCAGGCTCTTGGGCCACCGGCGCGTCCATGATGTCCTTGGCCTTATTATCCTGATTGCTCGCCAGATAGGCAAGACTGAGACTGGTCACGAAGAAGGTCGTGGCCAGTATCGCCGTGGTGCGCGACAGGAAAGAAGCCGCACCGCGGGCGCCGAACACGGAACCGGATCCGCCGCCTGCGCCAAATCCGGCACCGGCATCAGCACCGCGGCCCTGTTGCAGCATCACCAATCCAACGATGACAAAGGCAACCAGAACATGGATGACCATCAAAACCTGATACATGAGCGTGTTCCGTTAAGCCGCGAGGCAAATGGCAAGGAAGGATTTGGCATCTAACGATGCACCACCGATCAGACCGCCGTCCACATCAGGCTGGCCGAACAGGGCTGCCGCATTGTCAGCCTTGACGCTGCCGCCGTAGAGAATCTGAACCTTGGCCGCGACATCGGCGTTGCGGGCCGCAATCTGCGACCGGATGTAGGCATGGACTTCCTGCGCCTGTTCAGCCGTGGCGGTACGACCGGTACCGATAGCCCACACGGGCTCGTAGGCAATGACGGCGTGCAGAAGCGATTCGACGCCACAGAGATCAATCGCGGCATTCAGCTGGGTATCAATGACCGAGAACGTCGCGTTGGACTCGCGCTCTTCCAGGGTTTCGCCAATGCACAGAACCGGCGTAACACCGTTGGCAATCGCCTTGGCGTAGCGAGCCGCAATCAGGGCATCGGTTTCGCCGTAGATGGCGCGGCGCTCGGAATGGCCGACCAGGGCGAGGCTGCAACCGAACTCTTTCAGCATGCGCGCTGAAATTTCACCGGTATATGCGCCCTCGTCCTGATCAGCGACGTTCTGGGCACCAAGCTTGACCGAGCGGCCGCCGATAGCGGCAGCGGCTTCCGGGATGAACACGGCGGGCGGGCACACACCGACATCGGCGGCGCAATCGCTGGGCAAGCCTTCCAGGATATCGGCCAACAACTTCTGCGAGCTGGCGCGGGTACCATTCATTTTCCAGTTGCCGACGACCAATGGACGACGTGCCATGCGTTTTCTCCCTCAGGGTCAAATAAATCGCGCAATGCTACTGACTTATGGTATTCATTTCAAGCTGCAAGCACTCGAATCCCCCACCAGCGCCCGCGCGACACCGACCAGCCCATGACGCCTGCCACCGCCATTGCCCTGATGGGCCCGACCGCCTCGGGCAAGACCCGACTGGCCATTCGCCTCGCGCAGGCGCTCAATGGGGAAATCATCAGCGTCGATTCCGCATTGGTCTACCGTGGCATGGATATCGGTACCGCCAAGCCGACCCAGGACGAACGCGAGGGCATTCCCCATCACCTGATCGATATCCTGGATCCGGCCGAGACCTACTCCACCGGGCTGTTCCGCACGCAGGCCGTGAATCTGATGGCTGAGATCCAGCATCGCGGCCGAATCCCCATTCTCGCGGGGGGGACGATGCTGTACTTCAACAGCCTGTTCCACGGCCTGTCCGTGCTGCCTCCCGCCAATCCGACCGTTCGGCAAACCATCGAAGAGGACGCTCAGGCTCGTGGCTGGGGGGCACTGCACGCCGAGTTGGCGCTGATCGATCCTCGCTCTGCGGCGCGCATTCATCCGAATGACCCGCAACGCCTGCAACGGGCGCTGGAAGTCTATCGGATGACAGGCAAACCGCTGAGTGAATGGCATGACGCCGCGCGCGCAACCCCCCTGCCTACGCCGTTCCTCAAACTCGTCCTGTCGCCTGCCGACCGGGCCTCGCTGCATCGACGCATACACACGCGATTCCTGCGGATGATCGAGCTCGGTCTGATTGAGGAGGTTCAGGCGCTCCGTCTGCGCGGTGACCTGCACGCCGACCTGCCGTCGATGCGGGCGGTGGGTTATCGGCAGGTGCTGGGCTATCTGGAAGGACTCTACGGCCGCGAGGACATGATCGAACGGGGCGTCACTGCCACGCGTCAGTTCGCCAAACGGCAGATGACCTGGTTGCGGCGGGAAACCGATGCCATCGCCTGCGCCGTGGACCGCGATGACTGGATGGTTGATGTGCTGGACAGGGTCCGCGCCCGTCTGGAGCGGATGGATTAGGCGCCGCGCAACGCACGGCTCCAGGCATCGGCGGCAAAAATCGCATCGGCAATCATGGCGGCGCTGACCTCGAACGGCTCGTTGTGGGCGGTCTCGCCCGGCGCCAGAGCCCGCGTTGCAATGGCCTGCGCCCGCTCGGACGACAGGTCGGACAACCCCAGTTCCGCCAGTGTCGTCGGCAGCCCCACGGCACGACAGAACCCCATCACCTCTTCCACCAATGATGCATCGCGGCCCTCAAGCACCAGTTGAACCAGTGTGCCGAAGGCTACTTTCTCCCCGTGCAGGCGATCATGTGTCTCCGGTGCCGCGGTTAGACCGTCATGGACGGAATGCGCCACGGCCAGACCGCCGGACTCGAATCCCAGACCGGACATCAGCGTGTTGGCTTCGACCACCCGTTCGAACGCCGGCGTGATGGCGCCGGCCCGTGCCGCAGCCACGGCCGCGACACCATCGTTGACGAGGGTGCGGTAACACAGATCGGCGATGGCGGCCGCCGTGATGGTGCTGGCGCCACCGACCTGATTCGGCCTGCAGGCCAGTCGCGCAGTTTCCGCCTCGAAACGCGTTGCCAGGGCATCCCCCATACCTGAAATCAGGTACCGCACGGGTGCGCGGACGATCACCTGCGTATCGACCAGCACCAGATCGGGGTTCTTTTTGTAAAACAGATAGTCTTCGAAGGTGCCGGCAGCGGTGTAGACCACCGACAAGGCGCTGCAGGGAGCATCGCTGGCGGCCGTCGTCGGGCAACACGCAACGGGCTGATCGAGTTCGGCCGCCACGGCGCGCGCAGTATCCAGCACCTTGCCGCCGCCGGCGCCGACGATGGTCTCAGCGCCCAAGCGTCGGGCCGTGTCAATGCCACGCTGGATTTCGGCAAACGTACATTCGCCGCCGAAATCCAGCACCTGAAACGCGATGCCTTCAGCGTCAAAACTGTCCTGCCAGACCGACGCCAACTGTTGGCGCGCCGAGTGACTGGCGATAATCAATACCTGCCCCCGGTGCCCCTGTCGGGATAACGCCTTGGCCAGTACAGCCGTCGCATCGCGCCCCTGCACATACCGGGACGGAGCGCAGAACACACTCAGCATCGGAGGCTCACGGTGAAAAGCGATTCAGGCTGACCGCGAGGCAGTTCAGGCATTGCCGGCCTGAACCAGCTTTTCCTGTTCGCTGGCCAAGCGCGCGACCGCGGAACGGGCAAGATCGCTCAGTCCGGCGCCACCCGCGTGATAGTGCTGGATGATGGCCAACCGCATGCGCAGTTCCCAGAAACGCTTGAGATGATCCGCCACCCCGCTGACCGCAGCCTCGGGATCGGGTTCGGCTTTGAAGAATTGGCCAATGTTGTTGGCCATCTTGACAAGATTTTCAGTGTCCATGAGGCATAAAGTGAGAGTAACAAAATGGGTTCAGGGTCACGGAGCCGCATGCTTGAGCCGGCCCGGGTGGGTGTAGACCACATGATCCTGATTGCGGGCGAACCCCAGCAGCGTCAGGCCGGTGTCTTCTGCCAGCCGAATCGCCAGCCCGGTTGGTGCCGAGATGGCGGCCATCAAACCGATTCCGACTGTGGCGCATTTCTGCACCATCTCGAAACTGGCACGGCTGGTGACCACCACGAAGCCGGAGCCGAAATCCACGCGTTTCCGCGCCAGCGCACCGATCAACTTGTCCAGTGCATTGTGTCGCCCGACATCCTCACGGACTACAAGCGCGGTCTGCCCCGGGACGATCCAGGCCGCGGCATGCACGGCACCGGTCAGGCCATTGAGCCGCTGCAACTCATGCAAGCGGCCCAGTGCGCCGGCCAATTCCTCTACCGGCACAGCGACCGTTGACCCGACCGGCGCCGGTCGCCGGACGGCCTGCTGCAGGGTTCGTGCACCACACAGGCCGCAGCCGGTGCGACCGGTCAGATTGCGCCCCTTGTCTGCGATATCCTCGCACCGCACCGGGGGAATCTTCACCCGCACCTCGATGCCTTCCGACCGCTCATAGATGCGGATGGATTCCACCTCGGCTACCGAGGCGACGATGTTTTCAGTCAGGCTGAAACCCAGCGCAAAGTCTTCCAGATCCAGCGGCGTGGCCAACATGACCACATGGGGTTCACCGTTGTACAGCAGGGCAATCGGCGCTTCTTCGGCCACACAGTCATCGACCGTATCGGCCTTGCCACCCCGCCACCGCTGAACCGGGCGTCGCCGGTAACTCGGCCAGCCCAATTCAGGGACGGTGTCCGTCATCGGCGGACGCTAATCGGCCGCAACCACACGCTGATCCAGCAGGGTTTGCTGCTCCTCGCTGAAGGCATGGTAACTGCGCTGCCACTCGGACGGGCCGTTGACCTTGGTAACCTGTACCGCCGTCACCTTGTATTCGGGACAGTTGGTGGCCCAATCCGAATTATCGGTCGTGATGACGTTGGCGCCGGACTCGGGGAAATGGAACGTGGTGTAGACCACACCGGGCTGCACGCGCTCAGTGACACTCGCCCTGAGCACCGTCTCGCCTGCGCGGCTCTTGATGCCGACCCAGTCACCCTCTTTGATACCCCGATCCTCGGCATCGTGGGGGTGCAGTTCCAGCCGGTCCTCGGCGTGCCACATTGAGTTGGCTGTGCGTCGTGTCTGGGCGCCGACGTTGTATTGGGACAAAATCCGGCCGGTCGTCAGAATCAACGGGAAGCGACTGTTGACCCGCTCTTCCGTCGGCACGTATTCCGTCAGCATGAAACGGCCCTTGCCGCGCACGAACTGGTCGACATGCATGGTCGGCGTGCCCAGTGGGGCCTCGTCGTTGCACGGCCACTGGATACTGCCCAGCTCCTCGAGCTTCTGGAAGCTGACACCGGTAAACGTGGGCACCAACCGGGCGATCTCATCCAGAATCTCCGCCGCATGGGTGTAATTCATCGGATAGCCCAGCGCGTTGGACAGCATCTGGGTGACCTGCCAGTCCTCATGGCCGGCCAAGGGTGGCATGACCCGTCGCACGGGCGAAATGCGGCGCTCGGCATTGGTGAAGGTGCCGGTTTTCTCAAGGAAGGAGGCACCCGGCAGGAAGACGTGGGCAAACTTCGCCGTTTCGTTCAGGAACAGGTCCTGAACCACGACACATTCCATGGCCCGCAAAGCCGCATGCACGTGCTGAGTATCCGGATCAGACTGCGCAATGTCCTCGCCCTCGCAATACAGTCCCTTGAAGCTGCCATCCATCGCGGCGCCGAACATGTTCGGAATGCGCAGACCCGGTTCGGCTTCGAGTGTCACCCCCCAGGCGGATTCGAACAAGGCCCGCGTCGTGGAATCGGACACATGTCGATAGCCCGGCAGCTCGTGCGGGAACGAACCCATGTCGCAGGAGCCCTGCACGTTGTTCTGTCCGCGCAGCGGATTGACGCCGACGCCTTCACGACCGATATTGCCGGTTGCCATGGCCAGGTTCGCGATACCGATGACCATGGTCGAACCCTGACTGTGCTCGGTGACGCCCAGTCCGTAGTAGATGGCCGCATTGCCACCGGTCGCGTACAGGCGCGCGGCTTCACGCACCTCCATGGCCGGGACACCCGTCACTTCTTCAGTCGCTTCCGGTGAGAGTGCCGGCTGGCTGACGAACGCTTTCCATTTCTGGTAGGACTCCGGTTCGCAGCGCTCCAGGGCAAACGCCTCGTTGGCCAGACCTTCGGTGACGACGACATGGGCCAGCGCGTTGATCAGCGCCACATTGGTGCCGGGGCGCAGCTTGAGATGATGGTCCGCCCTCACATGTGCCGACCGGACCAGATCGATCTCGCGCGGATCGGCGACGATCAGGCGCGCACCTTCACGAATCCGCCGCTTCATGGCTGAGCCAAACACCGGGTGACCGTCGGTCGGGTTGGCGCCGATCACCATGATCACATCGGCGTGTCGCACGGAGTCAAAGGTCTGGGTGCCGGCCGACTCACCCAGCGTCTGCTTCAGGCCATAACCGGTGGGCGAGTGGCACACGCGGGCGCACGTATCCACGTTGTTGTTGCCGAAGGCGGCTCGCACCAGCTTTTGCACCAGATAGGCTTCTTCATTGGTGCAGCGACTGGAGGTCAACCCGCCGACCGAGGCGCGGCCATATTTGTCCTGAATGCGCTTGAACTCGGAGGCCGCATAATTGATTGCCTCCTCCCACGACACCACCTGCCAGGGATCGGTGATGTTCTTGCGGATCATCGGTTCGGTGATGCGGTCCTTGTGGGTCGCATAGCCAAAGGCGAAACGCCCCTTCACGCAGGAGTGGCCATGGTTGGCATGCCCATCCTTGTTGGGCACCATGCGCACGACCTCGGCCCCTTTCATTTCCGCCTTGAACGAGCAGCCGACACCGCAGTAGGCGCAGGTCGTGACGATGCTATGCTCGGGCTGGCCCTTCTCGATGACGGACTTTTCCATCAGGGTCGCGGTCGGACACGCTTGCACGCAGGCCCCACAGGATACGCACTCGGAGTCCATGAATGCCTGATTCTGGCCGGGCGACACCTTGGATTCAAAGCCACGGCCGTCAATGGTCAGCGCGAACGTGCCCTGCACCTCTGCACAGGCACGCACGCAGCGTGAGCAGACAATACATTTGGACGGATCGAACTGGAAATACGGATTGCTGGTGTCTTTCTCGGACTGGAGGTGATTCTCGCCCTCGTATCCGTAACGCACTTCCCGCAACCCAACGGCACCGGCCATGTCCTGAAGTTCGCAGTTCCCATTGGCGGAGCAGGTCAGGCAGTCGAGCGGATGATCGGAGATGTACAACTCCATCACGCCGCGGCGGACACTGGCCAGCCGGTCGTTCTGGGTACAGACCTTCATGCCTTGCGCAACCGGCGTGGTACAGGACGCCGGGAGACCCCGCCCGCCCTCGATCTGAACCAGACACAACCGGCACGACCCGAACGGGTCAAGACTGTCGGTCGCGCACAGTTTGGGAATCTGGATACCTACGCTGGCGGCCGCCCGCATCACGGAGGTCCCCTCCGGGACCGTCACGGTGAAGCCGTCAATCTCCAGCGTGACGGTATTGGACGAATCGCTCGCCGGCGTTCCTAAATCACACTCTCTGCCTGCCATGATCTGCCTCCTGAATGTCAGAATGCTCAACTCGCGCGGGTTGACTGTTATCGCAGGTCCGCGCGAACCGGTTCCTGCTGCCTGTCCGACGGCTCTGGTTCCGATGCCTCAAACAGCCCTGTCGGCCGCCGCTGCCCCGAAATCCTCCGGAAAATGATTGAGTGCGCTCAATACCGGGTACGGCGTCATGCCGCCCAGTGCGCACAGCGACCCTGCCAGCATGGTATCGCTGAGATCACGCAGCAGCGCGATCTGGCGCTCGCGGTCCTCACCCGCCCGGATCTTGTCGATCACTTCGACACCCCGGGTAGAGCCGATCCGGCACGGGGTACATTTGCCGCACGATTCGACGGCGCAGAACTCCATGCCATAACGGGCCATCTTTGACATGTCGACGGTATCGTCAAACGCCACGATGCCGCCATGGCCCAGCACGGCCCAGAGGGCGGCAAAGGCTTCGTAGTCCAGCGGCGTATCGAACTGTGACTCTGGCAGGTAGGCGCCGAGAGGGCCGCCGACCTGCACCGCGCGGATGGGGCGACCACTGGCGGAGCCACCGCCGAAATCGTAAAGCATCTCCCGCAGGGTCACGCCAAATGCCTTCTCGACCAGACCGGGACGCTTCAGGTTGCCCGCCAACTGAATCGGCAGGGTGCCTCTTGAGCGGCCCATGCCAAAATCACGATAGAACGCCCCACCCTTGTCGAGAATGATCGGTACCGACGCCAGCGAGATGACGTTGTTGATGATGGTTGGCTGACCGAACAGGCCCTTGATGGCGGGCAGCGGCGGCTTGTAGCGCACCAGACCGCGCTTGCCTTCCAGACTCTCCAGCAGCGAGGTTTCCTCGCCGCAGACGTACGCACCGGCACCCAGCCGGACTTCGAGGTCGAAGCGCTTGCCCGAACCGAGCAGGTTGTCGCCCAGATAGCCCGCCTGGTAGGCCGCGTCGATGGCCTGATTCAAGGCCACATGGGCATGCGGATACTCGCAGCGCAGGTAGATGTAACCCTGCGTGGCGCCCACGGCCAACCCCGCAATGGTCATGCCTTCGATCAGCACGAGCGGATCACCTTCCATGATCATGCGGTCCGAGAAGGTTCCGGAATCACCTTCGTCGGCGTTGCAGACGATGTATTTCTGGTCTGCCGGGGCATTCAGGACGGTACGCCATTTGATGCCCGTCGGGAACGCCGCGCCACCGCGCCCGCGCAACCCCGATTCAGTCACCTCATCGACAATGGCTGAAGGGTCCATCGCCAGCGCCCGGCGCAGACCGCGATAGCCGTCATGGGCGATGTAATCATCGAGATTGACGGGATCGGTGATGCCGACGCGAGCAAAAGTGAGACGCTCCTGCTGCTTGAGATAGGGAATTTCAGCCGTCAGACCCAGCGCCAGCGGATGGGCGCCGCCCTCAAGGAAGCCAGCCTCGAAGAGCGAGGCCACGTCCTGCGGCCGCACCGGTCCATAGGCCACGCGCCCTGAGGCGGTCTCGACCTCGACCATCGGCTCCAGCCAATAGAGCCCGCGGGAACCATTACGCACCAGCTGGACCGGTACGTCGCGTCGGACGGCTTCCGCCTGCAGCGCGGACGCGACCTGCTCGGCACCGAGGCCGAGGCTGCTGGAATCGCGAGGGATATAGACCTTGATCATGGTTTTGCCTTTACCGCTTCAATAATGTCGTCGAACCGCTCAGGGGTCACACGGCCATGCACCTCGCCAGCCAGCATGATGGAGGGGGAACAGGCACAGTTACCCAGGCAGTAGACCGGCTCGAGGCTGAATTGGCCGTCGGCGGTGTTTTCGTGGTAGTTGATCCCGAGCCTCTGCTTGACATGAGCTTCGAGCTGGTCGGAGCCCATTGCCTGACACGCTTCGGCGCGGCAAAGGTGAATGGTATGGCGCCCCGGTGGGGTTTCCCGGAAATAATGATAGAAGGTGATCACGCCGTGGACGTCGGCGCGGGAGATGTTCAGCGCGTCGGCAATCAGGGGCACGCTGTCGGGCGGCACGTAACCCAGGTTGTCCTGTATGGCGTGCAGGATCGGCAAAAGGGCGCCCGGCTTGTCCTTGAGTCCGTCAAGGATGTCCTCAACCCGCTCGGTATTCCATGGTTGTGCTGTCATTTACTGTTCTCTGCTGGCCCTGCGCCTCTGATTTCTGCCACAGCCCTCTGCCCGATACGCATTCAACGTTCGCCGACAGACTGGGTGGCGCGGGATTTTAACCGCTGCCGGATGTTCTGGAAACTGCTTTGTTGAGTATTTTGCTGGGTCTTTGATCGGCACGAGTGGGCATAAGTTCGGCAGATCACCGCGGCGGCTTCTCCAAGGACAGACCCTCCGCAGGGGGACTGCCGAATCGGCCAGATGCGATTACAATGGCGCACCGGCCACCCTTGGCATTCTTCGCACTCCTCGCCCCCCCTGCCCCAAGATGAGCAAACCAGCCAAGCCCTCGACCTTCGAGCACTTCGTTGAAAGCCTGATTCGTTTGATCGTTGTCCAAACGCAAAAACTCTATTTCAGGGCCATCGAGTCAACCGGGCAACCCAAGCGCGAGATTCTGGTCACGCGGGTCGAGCATGCACGCGACAGCCTTGAGGAGGCTAAAGCCCAATTCCAGACGGCTTTGGAAAAATTCAGCCAGCTGACCCAGTTTGACGGTGGCAACCTGGAAGAGGTCTATCGCCAGCTTAAGATCGAATACGACTACAGCCATGCCAAGGCGCAAGCCGTGCAGGACCGCATTGATGCAGTCGAAGATGTTGCCCGGGCGCTGTTCAGCGAATGGGAAGCGGAACTGGATCAGTACACCAACCGCTCCCTGCGCAGCAGCAGTCGACAGAAACTGAAGTTGACCCAGCAGCATTACAGCCAACTCATCCACGCCATGCGACGCGCAGAGGCCAAAATTGATCCGGTGCTGCGGGTATTCCATGATCAGGTGCTCTACCTCAAGCACAACTTGAACGCCAAAGCCATTGCCTCGCTCGAACATGAACTGAACGCCATGACTGCTGGCGTATCCGGCCTGATTGGCGCCATGGAACACTCCATTACGCGCGCCAATGCCTTTGTCGAATCACTGAACGGCGCCTCGCAGAAAGCCCTGCCGGTCCATCGTGCCTGAGTGGTCCCGGCGCGCCCTCCGGGGCCTGGCGGTGGCCGCCAGCTTGCCTGCATCCACCGCACTTGCCATTGACGACGCGGATGACTGGCGCTACGGCGCGTACCTCGATGTCTCCTACGCCGACGACCTGGGGGGCGACCGCCACATTCAGTGGCGCGACAAGCTGACCACGCGCAACCTCAACAGCTTCGACCCCAACATGGGGATGGTCTATCTGACCAAGCAAGCCAGCGAATCCTCACGCTGGGGCCTGGACATCGGTTTTCAGGCGGGTAGAGACATGGATGCGCAAAAACCCACACCCGACCAGAACCCGATTCCAGGCGCGGATGTACTGGCGGCCTTCTCCAGAGCCAACGTGTCGTATCTGGCTCCAGTCGGCAAGGGATTGAAACTGACCGCCGGCCTGATGAACAGCTTCATCGGCTTCGAGTCCATGTATGCCGGCAACAACCCCAACTACACCCGGGCCTGGATGGCGGATTACTCGCCCTATTTCTTGATTGGCGCGGGCGGCGAATATGCCGTTCAGGACAATCTGTCCACCAGCTTCTATCTCCTGACCGATTTTGATTATCTGGGCTTCGTCGGTGCCCAGCCGAAGTATGGCGGACAGGTGAAATGGGGCTTTCAGCCGCACTGGACGCTGACCCAGAACATTTTCTTCGGACCCGAGCAACACGATACATCGGTCAGCTTCTGGCGTGGATTCTCCGACAGCATCCTCCAGTGGGAAGACGATGACCTGATGATTGCCATGGCCTACGACATCGGCACCGAAAAAGTCAGTACCAGCGGACTGCAAACCCTCTGGATGGGCAGTGCCGTGTGGACCCGCTGGCGCATCGAGGGCCCCTGGTCGGTTGCCCTGCGTCCCGAAGTCTACTGGGATCCGGACGGCGAACTGACCGGCGACAAGCAATTGATCAGCGCCATCACGGCCACCACCGAATACCGGCTGGCACTTGGTCCAACCACGGCAGCATTGCGGGCGGAGTATCGACATGACAACTCAACCGGCCCACAAGGCGGTTTCTTCAATCCGGCCAGCACATCGCCTCCATTGGTACCCGGACAGGATCTCTTCTTCTTCGCACTGATCTGGACCTATGACAGTCCGCGTTGATGACGAAAAAAAAGGGCGCCGAAAGGCGCCCCAAGGCAAGAGCCACTCAAGAAAACAATCTGTACTTACATGTGATAGGCCGTTTCGCCATGCTCGCTGATGTCGAGGCCCTGGCGCTCCACCTCTTCGGTCACGCGCAGTCCGACCAGCAGGTCCACAATCTTGAAGGCGATCAAGGACACGGTGCCTGACCAGACCAAGGCAACGCCCACACCCCAGGCCTGACTGATGAATTGTGCCTTCATGTCATACTCGGCCACGGCATTACTCACATAATCGTAGACACCCGTGCCGCCCAGCGCCGGCGCTGCCACGATGGCCGTGCCCAGCGCACCGATGATGCCGCCCACCCCATGAACGCCGAAGACGTCCAGCGAATCGTCATAGCCGAGGGCGCGTTTCATGGTTGTGACGGACCAGAAGCAGACACTTCCCGCCACCAGACCCAGCACGATCGAGCCCATGGGACCCGCCCAGCCACAGGCCGGGGTGATGGCTACCAACCCGGCCACGGCCCCGGAGGCCGCGCCCAGCATGCTCGGCTTGCCGCGCATCAGCCATTCGGCGCCCACCCAGGCCAGCGTGGCTGCTGCCGTCGCCAGCATGGTGTTGATGAAGACCATACCGGTAGTACCGTTGGCTTCAAGATTGGAACCCGCATTGAAGCCGAACCAGCCCACCCACAACAAAGAAGCACCGACCATGGTCAGAGTCACGCTGTGCGGCGCCATGGACTCCTTGCCGAAGCCAATCCGCTTGCCCACCATGATGCACCCCACCAGACCCGCAATGCCGGCATTGATGTGGACCACGGTGCCGCCGGCAAAATCCAGCGCACCTTTCTGGAACAGGAAGCCCGCCGTTGCTGCCGCCGCGGAAGCCGCATCAGCACTGGTGTAAGCATCCGGACCCGCCCAATACCAGACCATATGCGCCAGCGGCAGATAGGCGAATGTGAACCAGATCACCACGAACAACAGCACCGCCTGAAATTTTACGCGCTCAGCAAAGGCACCCACGATCAGGGCCGGCGTGATGCCGGCGAAGGTCAGCTGAAATGCAACATAGAGGTACTCCGGCACCACGACCCCCTTGCTGAAGGTGGCCGCAACCGATTCCGGCTTCACCCCCATCAGGAACGCCTTGCTGAAACCGCCGAAGAAGGCGTTACCTTCAGTGAACGCCACGCTATAGCCATACAGCGCCCACAGGACGCCCATCAGTGAGAAAATCACGAACACCTGCATCAGGATCGACAGCATGTTCTTGGCTCTGACCATGCCGCCGTAGAACAGCGCCAGCCCTGGAATGACCATCAGGGTGACCAGAATGGTGGCCACAATCAGCCAGGTCACGTCCCCCTTGTCGGGCGTGGGAGCCGCAGGATCAGCCAGCGCCAGACCGGTCGTTCCAAGACACAGCGCGGCCAGCGCCCAGATTACGAATGCTTTTTTCATAAGGATGCCTCTTACAGTGCGTCGGAACCGGTTTCACCGGTGCGAATACGAATGGCCTGTTCCAGATGGGTCACGAAAATCTTGCCGTCCCCAATCTTGCCGGTGTTCGCCGTGGTGGCGATGGCGTCAATGGCCGTGTCAAGTTGTGCGTCACTGACGGCGACTTCCAGCTTGATCTTGGGCAGAAAGTCGACGACGTATTCGGCCCCGCGATACAGCTCAGTGTGGCCTTTCTGGCGGCCGAAGCCCTTGACTTCGGTCACGGTGATGCCAGAGATGCCGGCTTCGGACAAGGCTTCCCGAACATCGTCCAGCTTGAAAGGTTTGAGAATGGCGGTCACTAATTTCATGGGTCTGTTACTCCTGGCTTTAAGTGTGATCATGGCCGTGATCAAAGAGCTCAAGCTCATGAAAGCAGAAGCCGTGCCAAGAATTAGAACCCTACGCGCAAACCGCGCATTCGCGGGCTGCCAGACCCCTGTGGCGAGAGCAGGGTTCGAATAAGTGAAGTGTACGGGCTACGGCAGCCGGCACACGCGGGCGGGTGACGCGCATCACGCGCCCAATTCTGGTGCGCGGGCGACTGAACTGGGTGCCGGAAAGATTCAGCGTTCCCAGTCGAACCGGGGCAGATGATCGAACGCCGCGCGAATGCCGGACGCCCATTGTCGCTGCAGCGTGGCGTAATACGGGCTGGTCAAGTCATAGCTGAGACGCTGGTCGACCTGCAACGCATCCTTCCGATAGAGCAGCAAATCGATCGGCGGCCCGACGGTGATGTTGCTTTTCATGGTCGAATCAAGCGAAACCAGCGCGCACCGGGCCGCATCCTCCAGTGACAAGGGCGGCTCGATCATGCGGCTGAGGATGGGTTTACCGTATTTCGACTCGCCAATCTGCAGGAAAGGCGACTGTGGCGGGGGCGTGATGCAGTTGCCTTGCGGATAGATCAGAAAAATCTCCGGCGCCTGACCGGCGATCTGCCCCCCGAGGATGAAGGTGGCTTCAGCCGAGAACCCACAGCGCTGGAGTGCCTCGCAGTGTCGGGACTGCTCCTCGACACTGACTCGACCCACATAATGCGCCGCATCGAACAGGCTGACGGCACCGTTCAGGTTCATGCCTTGCCGAACCTCGAACAGATCCCGCTCCAGCCGGTTGATGAGCGCCTGTGTCGTCGCCAGACTCCCGGCCGCCAGCAGCACGATCACCCGATCCTGATTCAGGGCGAACCGGTACATCTTGCTGTAAACGCTGGCATGGTCGACGCCAGCATGGGTACGGGAATCCGATGCAAACACGATTCCGTCATCGACCTTGATCGCCAGGCAGTAAGTCATGAGCGTGGATGTGGTCAAAACCTTCAGGGAGGTGGAACTCTACACGATTGACGCGCCCCACACCGCCAGGAATCGGATGGCTGCATACAAAAAAAGCCACCTGCCTCGCGGCAGGTGGCTTTTTCAGACAGGGCCCCGGATCGGGCTCAGTGCGCTTCCTTGACCTCCACATCCTTCAGGGCCTTGTGGATCTCGTCGGCGGCATCCCCGGCGAGTTTACCCTTGGCGTCCTGTCGCGCCCGGTTCAGTTCGCGGATGGCATCGCGTTCGGCGTTGGCCTTCACATCCTCACCCGACCAGGTTTTGCTCTGCTGAGCAGAAGGCTTTTTCTTGTCCTCTTCGATCAGGGCCTTTTCAGCCGCGTCGATTTCCTTGAGCGCCTTCGCTTCGTCACCGGAGCGAGCATCCTTTTCGGCCTGCTGGAGGGTCTTCTCGATAGTGGCACCCTCGGTCGATAGTGGCTTCTTCTGGGTGCATCCCACCATGACCAGCGCCACCGCCAGCAATACGATCATGTCCCGTGTTTGATTAAAAGCTTTCATGGCATCTCTCTTTCAATTAACTGAATTGCAGCGTCCGATCATTCCTGACCCCTCTTAGAAGGTCAGCACGAAGTCGGCCGAGAAGGTGAACTGGTTGTCCAGCATCTTGCCTGCCGTCGAACTCATAAACGCATTGTTGTTGGAGGACCAGTCATAGCGAACATTCGGGCGCAGCATGACCCACTTCAGCGGCTTGTAGTTCACACCCGCGGTCAGACCGTAGTAATCAGCGCCTTCAGAGTAACCGCCGTTCGGAACATAGGCTGCGTAGCTTGGTCCGCACGCATAGGTATTGCCCACACCCGCCGCGTTGTAATTGTAGCTGCCGGGGCATCGCTGCGGTCCGTTGATACGAAAACCGTTGTCGTCGCGGAACCACTCGGCACGCACACCGACGCCGAGGTTGTCCTCGAGGTCGTACATGAGGTACTGATTGATGCCATACCAGCGCGCATCCTGAAGACCGCCCGGCGAGCCGGATGAGATGCCGTTACCGGTGATGACACCGTCCGCAAAGCCCTGATCATGCTGCAGGACGTAGTGCAGCGTGCTGTCCAGGAAGTTGGCCTTGGCCACCAGGCTGTACATGGCCCAGGGCTGGCTCGACTGTGCCGAACGCTCACCCGCCGTCGAGTTCAAGGTTACGGAGTAATCCTTGTCGTCGCTGGTCCAGGTGACGCCGCCCAACCAGTTCCAGCTGGTCAGCTGGGTATTGAAGTTGCCGTCCCAGCCGCCGGTAGCACTGCCGGTCGTTGTACCCGCGCTGGCCGTCCAGTTGTCATCGAATGCATAGGTGGCCAGGATACCGGTATGGGTGAAGGGCTCGCCGTACTGCATGGTGTAGGCGTGGCTGTAGAAGAAGTTATCCGGCGCGGTGACGACTTCATAACCGAGGATGGTGTAGAAGTGACCCGCCTTGACCGCCAGACCGTTTCCGATCGGCAGGTTCATTTCGACATACGCCTGCGGCATGGCCAGACCGTAGAAGCGATCATTCCAGCTGGTCAGGTGCAGGTCGTAGTTACCTCGATTGAGGATCTGACCGGTGCCCAACTCATAGGCCGGCACACCATATGCCTGAGTGAAGATGGAATCGGTGCCGTAATTGATATCGAAGCGGCCACCGAAATCCCAGTCATCGCCGCTGACTTCGATTGCCTTCTGCACGTAGGCGTACAGCTGATTCATCTGCAGTTCGCCATCGCGGTCACCGAAGGTCACCGGCCCATTGAAACCGTCGGCAGGATTATTGGCATTGGCAGTCACACCGGCATTCAGCCAGCCCCCCCAGGTGACGCCATAGTCCTTCAGTGGCTGGACATCGGTACTGCCGGCGATGTAGTCGGCCAGTCCGGTCGTTTCCTCGATGTTCTCGGCACGGACTGATCCGGCTGCAACCGAAACCATGAGGGCGGCACATCCGGACATCAGATAGGGGTTAAACACGTTGGGCCTGCTCATAACGTTCCTCCAGAAAAATACGTTCCTCCCCATACCTGCAGAAGTTGTGCCAACCAAACCAAATCCAACAAATACGCAACAGGCACTGCGTGTTGCGCAACAAACCACCCCCAGAAAGCACATCAACAGGGCAGCCTCGCACCAAATTGGTCAACCCACCCTGCTTTCGCCGGTATCGGCGCACGCCTTGACGTGACGCATGGTTTAGAATGCCGCCGATGTCATCCCCCGCCCTGAATCTTCTCCGCAACACCTTCGGCTACAGTGCTTTCAGGGGTTTGCAGCAGGCCATCATCGAGGCCTTGCTCGAGGGCCGCGATGCCTTGGTTCTCATGCCCACCGGCGGTGGCAAATCGCTGTGCTATCAGATCCCCGCGCTCCTGCGTCCCGGCACGGGTGTCGTTATTTCGCCACTGATCGCACTGATGCAGGATCAGGTCGAAGCGCTGCGCCAGCTCGGCATCAAGGCGGCCTACCTGAACTCGACCCTGACGCTCGACCAGCAGCGTGAAGTCGAACGTGCCTTCGTCGCGGGCGAGCTGGACCTTCTCTACGCAGCCCCCGAGCGGCTCAATACTGAGCGCTTTCTGGCCCTGCTCCGGCAGACCCCGATCAGCCTGTTCGCCATCGATGAAGCACACTGCGTCTCGCAATGGGGGCATGACTTCCGTTCCGATTACCTGCAGCTCTCACTGCTGCACGAGCGTTTTCCGACCATTCCGCGCCTCGCCCTCACCGCTACCGCCGACCAGCGAACACGTGAGGAAATCATCCACCGGCTGGGGCTGGAGCAGGCGCAGATCTTCAG
>CAYFNI010000002.1:40644-49899 GCA_964344495.1 uncultured Methylococcus sp. | reverse complement strand
CCCCCGGCCCTACCCGGTGTCCCCGGGTTTTATCCTTACCGCCATGACTCTCTCCCTCAGAGCATGAGAGTCTTTGCTCATGTAGCTCTACTTAAGTAATCAGGCGCCTGCATGTGCGCTCATGCCCTTGATAGTGTGACTTCGCTGGGCAGGCCCAACTTGTTCAGGGGTATTTCTGAAAGGCTGATTCAAGGTAGAGAGATTATGCGGTCTACGATTTTCGCTGCGCTATATGGTTTTATTTTAACGGGGTCATATCTGACGGAGGCGGATGCAGAGACCGTCAATCTTATCCAAAATCCCTCTGCGGAAACGGCGCAGACGGGTAATCTGAAACAACCGTTGGGTTGGGTCGCTGACAAATGGGGATCCAACACCACAACGATGACCTATAAAACAGGTGCTGCACGAACCGGTACACGCAGTCTCTATGTATCGACGACGAAGTATGTCAACGGCGACGCAAAATGGTATTTTAATCCGGTCGAGGTGCAGCCAAATTCGTCTTATACCTTTCAGGATTACTATAAGTCATCCATGACAACCGAGGTTTTAGCCCGGTTCATGGATGCCAACGGCCTGTACAGTTATCGTTGGCTGGGCAGTGCGCCGAAAAGTACCGAATGGGCGCCCCTCAGTGTCTCGGTCCAAACACCTGCTGACGCAGTTAGTCTGACGATTCTGCATATTGTTAACGGTGTGGGGACCTTGCAGTTGGATGACGTCAGTCTGGTGGCCGGCGTTCCCCCTTCCCCTGAGGTGCCGGCGGTCGGCGGGGAATTGATTCCAAACTCGACGCTGGAGGTCGTTTCACCCGCCAATCCCGCCTTGCCCGATGCAGGCTGGAAGACCAATACCGCCGGCAAGCATCAGGCTCAGTTCAGTTATCTCGCCGAGGGACATACCGGATATCGAGCTGTTCGGGCTCAAATCAATAGTTATAACAGCGGCGATGCCTATTGGTCGCATCCTGCACAGCCGGCCGCAAGTGGAAAACTGTACGAGTTTTCGGATTATTATCGTTCGAATGTTGATACCGAGGTCTATGCGCACGTCACCCTTGAGGATGGCAGTGAGCGCTGGCTATACGTGGGCAGCGCCTACAGGAGTCTGGACTGGAATTATTTTTATCAGCAATTCGTTTTGCCGGCCGGAACAGTGTCTGTGGATGTATATCACTCGCTGTTCAAGGTGGGGTATCTGGATACCGATGATTACCGGCTTGTGGCTTATACGCCGGCCGGTTTCAGTCGGTCGCTGGTCAGTCTGACGTTTGACGATGCGCTGCGATCGGTTCATCAATATGGTTTGCCGATCATGCAGAAATATAATTTGCCTACCACACAATACCTGTTGACCGGTTATCTACAGGATGCCTATTACATGACGCAGCAGATGATGGGGGATTTCATGGTCGCGGGGCATGAAATTGCCTCGCATACGGTGACGCACCCGGTGCTGGCGCATTTGACGGCTACGCAAATTGATGTGGAACTGCGTCAGTCCAGTTTTGATTTGTTCAGTTGGTTTGGGCGACCGCCAGCCAATTTTGCCTCACCTTTCGGGGCCTATAACACTGACGTGATCAAACTGGCCAAACAGTATTATCGGTCTCACCGGTCCGTGAATGTCGGGTTTAACAGCAAAGATAATTTCGATCCCTACAATATCAAGGTCCAGAATATCGTTTTATCGACCACGCTGGACGAGATTGTCGGCTGGTTGAACGAGGCTCGGGACTACAAGGCCTGGCTGGTTCTGGTGTACCACGCGGTCAACCCGGATACGGCTGTCGCGGGCTTGTGGAATACCACGCCGGAGCAACTGGATGCCCATTTTGCTGCCATCAAGGCCAGCGGTCTTGAGGTCAAGACCGTTAATGACGCGCTGGACGAAATTCAGCCGCAGTTATGACGCCCGTCGGCCGTTAACCAAATTACTGGGGCGCGCGGGCCGTGTCCTTCACCTTGAGCTTGCGCATTTCAACGGGCGAAATGCGGCCACGCGATGACACCTTGTCATAAATCTGTCCGAAGGCCTGTTGGCAGTAGGGCATAGAGGCGCGCAGTTGGTCATAGGCGCTGTGGTCGAACATGCGGCGGAAGTCTTCTTCCGACAACAGGGTCTTGGCGTACAGCGCCTGATAGCCCTGATGTTCGATCACAAACCGCTCCAGATCCGGCAGGGCCGTGCGTCCGTCGAAGCCTGTCTTGCGCGGTGTCCCATAGGCGCCGATATCGACATATAGTTCATCAATGCGGCCATCTGGCGTCCGATAGGGGTGAATCAGGCCCAGATGCTGAGGGTTGTCGAAGACGGCCATCGGTGACAGCCAGAGCGGGTAGAGGTCGAAATGGTCATCAAAATAGGCAAGTGACTCCTTCAGACAGGCCATCGGCATCAGCATGTCTTGCACGACGTGGTGTTTTTCCCGCAGTCGGCGGGTGGTTTCTGTTTCGGTGTATTTCAGCAGTTCGATACGCGGGGGCAGGGCCCAGCCCAGTAGCCAGCGGAACAGGGGGTGATTGCCGAACGTGATGATTTCCTCCATCGCCCAAAAATAGCTGCGTGTGTGGCGGTGCAGGTAATCGCGCAGGGGCAGGTATTCGACCGTTTTCTGTCGGCGCTCAAGCAGCCCTTCCACATGCTTGTAGAACCACGGCTGGTACCAGCGGCCGATAGGGTTGATGGGGCCATCAGCGCCTGGGGTGTCGGTCAGGTTGCCGGTCATGATGACGCCGGTGTCGCGGCTGTAGGTCAGGGCTTCGACAAATGCGTTGCCTTCAGTGTCGCGGCACTCGCGGTCAAAGACGGTACAGATCTCGTCCAGCGAAAAGACTGGCTGGTATTCGACCCTGACATATTTTTTGGCCGGGATCATCTTCAGTTCTGCCGCAACCAGAAAACCAAGCGTGCCATGGCTCCAGGGGATCAAATGGAACAGTTCGCTGTTTTCCGTGGCGCTGCAATGCAGCAGCGTACCCTCGGCGGTGACGATGTCGAAAGATTCGCAGATGTACTGGAACAAGCCGTATTTGTGGCTGCTGGTTTCGACGCCGAAGCCCATGATCAGGCCGCCGACGGTGAGGTCGTCGAGTTCCGGCACGACCGGCAGAATCCAGCCCTTGGCGATCAGGCTACGCGAAATCTGTCCCATGCTGGCCAAGGGCTCGACCTTGACGGTCTGGCGGGTTTCGTCGATCTCAAGAATGTCGTACAGGCCGATGCGGATATTGCGCCGCGACAGTTTGTACTTGGGCACCATTTCACTCATCGCCTGCCAGCCCGAGCGGGCCGTACACAATTGCTGCCGGGCGCCGTCCTGTTGCCACTCCTTGATTTGCCGAATCACCTCCTGAACCCGCTGTTCATGCCGGGCCGGGGCCGAGCGCAGACGAAACAGGACATGGTTGCGCAGGTATACGAAGACGCTGTAGACACACGAAATCGGCAGCAGAATCACGGTTGCAAACAGGCCGCGGTGGTGCGTCAGAATGTACTCGAACAACTGGCCGGCTTTGTTGGGGGCTTCACTCATCTTCAAAGGTTCCAGGGTGGCGTCGGAGGAGGCGGGCCGAGGGGTGAGCGTGCGAGGATCTGACCTGGCGTAATCGTACCCGCCGATTCCACATGGTAACATTCGCGACCTATGCGACAACTCCCACGCTTTTCATGACGGCAGGCCACACGCTGGTCACGGGCGCCACCGGTCATCTCGGCGCGAATCTGGTCCGGCGCCTGCTGGATGAGGGCGAATCCGTGCGGGTGCTGGTGCGTCCGGGCCGTGACAATGGTGCCCTGGACGGGTTGGCGGTCGAGCGTGCCTACGGCGACCTGCGCGACCGGACGGCCGTGTTCGAGGCGGTCAAGGGTTGCCAGCGGGTCTATCATTGTGCGGCCCTGGTGTCCACCATCGAAGGGGATGCCGCGCACAAGCGGGAGGTGTTCGACACCAATGTGCTGGGCACCCGACACATTCTGGATGCTGCTCTGGCGCATGGCGTGGAGAAGGTTGTGGTGTCCGGCTCCCTGAGCGCAACCGGTTACGAACCCGATCAGCCCAGTCACGAGGGCATGCCGTTCTATCCCTTCGAGCGCCATCTTCCCTACGGCTTCACCAAGCATCTGGTCGAGCATCACTGCCTGCGAGCCCATGCCGATGGCCTGAACGTAGTGGTGGCGACCTCTTGCGCCATTGTCGGGCCGCATGACTATGCGCCCTCCCGGATCGGTCGAGTGTTGATCGATTTCGCCCACGGCCGCCTCCGTGCCTATATTCCGGGCGGATTCGAGTTTGTCTCCACGCATGACATTGCCGAGGGTCATGTGCTGGCGATGCGGAAGGGACGCTCCGGCCAGAAGTACATCATCAGCACCGCCTATTCCACGGTCGACGGCTTGCTGGATCTGTTTGCAGAAGTCACTGGCCGGCCAAAGCCCCGCCTGCGGCTGGCCCCGCCGGTGATGGCGGCGATCGCCGAGGTGGCGGACAAGACCTGGTTCCGTCTGTTTCCCAACCGGCCGCGGCGCTTCACGCCCGCCGCCGTCCGGCTCTTGTCGATGAAGCGTCGTGCCGATCACGGCAAAGCCGCCGCCGAGCTGGGATTCCACCCGACGCCGCTCAAGCAGGCGATTCAGGACGCCTATGATGATTTTGTGCGTCGCGGCGTGATCCGGCCGCGTTGATCCGGGCCGCGTGCTCCGGCCCTTTTCATGTCAATTCTTTAGTTACGGAGATTCCCTCCCATGAGGAATACCTTGAGCGATATTCAGGAAACCCCGCCGCCCACCTTCGAGAGTGCGCGCAGTACCCGGCAGAAGGTCCGCGCCTCGGGTCTGGACCCGAATCGCTGGTACGCGGTCGAATATGACCGCGCCATCAAGAAAGGGGAGGTCAAGGAGGTGGTGTTCTGGGGGCTCTCCATTGCGATCTTTCGCGGCGAGGATGGTGTCCTGTCGGCCGTGCAGAATCGCTGTCCGCACCGTCATTTGAAGTTGACCCATGGCGCAGTCGACAAGTGCCAACTCCGCTGTGCCTACCATGGGTGGTCATTCAACCGGGAAGGTTGGCTGACGGATTACTCCCATGACAGTTTCGGCAAGCCGCTGATCAAAAGCCGTCTGCGCACCTTCCCGCTCGAAGTGCGTTATGGACTGGTGTGGATTTTTCCGGGCGACGCCGAGCAGGCACAGGCCTGCTCGATTCCCGTAATCCCGGAGCTGATGAGCGATAACCCGTGGGCCGGTTTTACCGTCGACTACACCTGGAAAACCCACCACTCCATGGTGATCGATAATATCTGCGATTTTGCCCACGCCTTTCTGCATCGCAAATACCAGCCATTCGTCGATGCCAAGCTCACCCATTACGAGGCGGACGACAACCGCGTTTACCTGACCTATGACACGTACATGGCGGAAGGCAAATTCTCCCGCTTCTTCGTCAATCGCAAGCGGGTCAACACCCGCTCCATCGAAATTTGTTACGAATACCCGTACCAGTGGTCGAACACCGGCGACAGCATCAAGCACTGGTGTTTCCTGTTGCCCATCGATGAAAAAACCACGCGGGTGTTTTTCGTCTTCTACTTCGACAGCGTCAAGATTCCGCTGATTGCCATGAATGCGCCAAAATGGCTGACGCAGATTGTGCTGAATGCATCCGTACCGCTGTTGTTCAAGCCGTTGCTGGCCGAGGACGGCGTGGCGCTGGAAGCGGAGCAGATCGGCTACGAGGAGCATTGGGATGCGCCGCCGATCGAGCTTAACCCGGTGGTGCCGCTGCTGCAGAAACTGACCGTGCAGAAGTGGGAGGACTACCTCGGCCGCGCCGCGCCGAGCGAGCCGCAGGCCGCTGCCTGACCGGCGGTCTGGCTAGGCCTTCTGGCTATCGGCGAAGTCCACAATCGCTGCGAGGAGATCCGGAAAACAGCGCAAACTGTGGTCGCCGCCTTCAACGATAGTCTGGCGTGCCCCCGCATAGCGGTTGACAGCATCGCGGTAATCGAGCAGTTCGTCGCCGGTTTCAACGATCAGCCAGAAGCGTTCGGGTTTGGTCAGCACGGGCACCCGGAGTTGTCTGAGCTGATCAATGTGCGCCTGCGTCCAGTCGAACGCTTCTCCGGTATAGAGGTTGGTGTGGGGTCCCACCCACGGCGCCAGGGTGATGTCGGCCTGTGTCGCCGGGTTAATCAGAATGGCCCTGAGATCATGTTTTTCAGCCAGGTAAGTGGCGTAATAGCCGCCGAGCGAGCTGCCGATGAGAACCGGCGGGGTCTTCGCGGTGTCGATGACAGCTTCCACCTGGGCAATGGCATCTCGGGGACTCACGGGGAGTTGCTGACACCAGAGGCTGTGCTCTAGCCCGCGTTCCTTCAGGTACTGTTTTAGCTGCCCGACCTTTTCGGATGCGGGCGATGATCGAAAACCGTGCAGGTAAATGATCGTCATGAGGGGATTCCATTCGTGGGGTTATTGGCAGACGTGCACTGGGTGCGGGCTGTTGCGAATGACGCCCGCATCGGTCCTGCCTTAATCTGTCTCCATTTTAGCCGTTGCCGTCAGTCCGCTGCGGCGCTAGTCTGTTCCGATTATTCCATAGTCTCGGCCACACATTCCTACCGGAGACCGCATCATGAAAGGCGACAAAAAAGTCATCCAGCATCTCAATAAAGTGCTGGCGAACGAACTGACCGCTATCAACCAGTATTTTCTGCATGCTCGCATGTTCAAGAACTGGGGGCTCAGCCAGTTGAACGAGAAGGAGTACCACGAGTCGATTGATGAGATGAAACACGCCGATCGCCTCATCGAGCGCATTCTTTTTCTGGAAGGGTTGCCCAACTTGCAGGATCTGGGAAAGCTCAAGATCGGTGAGCACACGCGCGAGATTCTGGAATGCGACCTCAGGCTGGAACTCGAGGCCGTGCCGGACCTCAAGGAGGCCATTTCGGTGTGCGAGCAGGTGGGGGACTTCGTCAGCCGCGATCTGTTCCAGACCATTCTGGAAAGCGAGGAGGAGCATATCGACTGGCTGGAGACGCAGCTGGAACTGATGGATCGCGTCGGTGAGCAGAATTACCAGCAATCCATGATCTGAGACGCCGGGGCGTTGCTGCGCACGCGTCCAAGAAAAAGAAAAGGGGCCCGCTGGGTCCTTTTTTCGTCCCCGTCAGGCAGCGGGACGCAGATGCTGGGTGCGTGTGGCTGAGTCAACCAGACTGTCCGTGATCAGCTGGCGTGCTTCGGGCGCGCACTTGCCGCATTGATCGCAGGCACCGAGTTCCTGTCGCAGACCGCGCAGATTGCGGATCCCTTTGTCGCGAACGCAGGTCCGAATCTGGCTGTCCGTCACGCCTTTGCAAATGCAGATGTACATGAGAGTGTCGTCCAAGGTTGCGTGGATGACATCCTAAAACAAACAAGAACAGTTATCAACTGATAATCAAGGCTTGTCCCGTGATCAGATCTGGCTCTGCAAGTAATTTTCGAGTCCCACTCTTTTGATCACTTGCAGTTGGGTTTCCAACCAGCGCGTATGATCCTCTTCCGTATCCTTGAGCAGATCCAGTAATAGATCACGGCTGACAAAATCGCCGGCCCGCTCGCAGACCGCAATGGCTTCTCTGAGATCGGCGATCACACGGTATTCGAGACCCAGATCGTTCTCCAGGATGTCGGGCACCCGCTGACCGATGTTCAAAGGATGGCGATGACTCAGAGAGGGAACGGTGTCGAGTAACAGCAGCCGGTTGATCAGCCGCTGGGCATGCGCCTGTTCCTCCTGCATCTCATGCTCCAGGTGCATGTGCAGTTTGGAGAAGCCCCACTCGTGGCAGAGACGGCCGTGCAGGAAATACTGGTCGATAGCGGTCAGTTCGTTCGCCAGCAGATGATTGAGTTGCGCGATCACTTCGGGATGGCCTTGCATGGGGTGGTCTCCAGGGATTTGGACGCTGTGGTATACCCGCCAGCGGCGGGCTGCTCGGAAAGTAATCCGATAGGGATGGGCGTATACTAGCGCGTTTTTCGGAACGGGCCAGGCTCGTTCTATTAACCATTGACCGGGGTGTTGTAATGACCGAAATTCAGTACGAATTGCGCGAGCGCGATCTGCTTGCCTTCAATGATCATCAGTTGAATAAGGCCGAAGCCCTGCAAAAACCCTTGCGTCGACATCAGGCGACGATTCCCGGTTTCATGATCCTGATTGCCATGTTTGTCTGGTTCTATTACCAGGATAGCCTGACCGCGGGCTGGATTGCCCTGACAGCTGTCAGTTGGGGGGTAGGAGCCCCGTTTTTCCTGCGCTGGAACACACGTCGCAAAATCGCCCGCATGTATTCCGAGGAAGACAAACAGCGCGTGTTGGGCGACTACACCTTGCGCATCGAACCGAAGGAACTCATCGAGATCAGCCAATCCGGCGAATCCCGCATTCTATGGAGCGACGTGCTGCGGATTGAAGCGGCGAAAAATTATGCCTTCATCTTCGTATCACTGGATTCGGCCCTGATTATCCCGCGCCGCGGCGTCAAGAAGGGCGATCTCCTCGAGTTCTTTAAAGAGGCTGAACAGCATATTGAAAAGGACTCCTGAGCCGACGCATGGCCCTCAACGCCCACGGGACACTTCTTGACCCCGCATGATCAACGCCCAATCCGTCACGCTGCGGCGCGGTAGCCGGGTCCTGTTCGAAGAGGCCAGCTTTACCCTGAACCGGGGTGACCGGGTGGGTATCACGGGTGCGAATGGCGCCGGCAAATCCAGTTTTTTTGAATTGATTCTGGGGCGACTGCAGCCCGATGTCGGCGACATGACGGTGCCGCCGGGACTTGAAATTGCCCACGTGGCTCAGGAAACGCCGGCGGTCGAATGCTCGGCGCTGGACTATGTTCTGGACGGTGATCGTGAATTGCGCGCGCTGCAGGCGGCCACTCTGGCCGCCGAACAGGCCGACGATGGACTCGCTCTGGCCGAGGTCTTGCTCCGCTATGAACAGATCGGCGGTTATGAAGCGCATGCCCGCGCCGCTCGGCTACTGAATGGGCTCGGCTTTGCAGCTGCCCAGCATGAGCGCGCGGTGCGGGAGTTTTCCGGCGGCTGGCGGGTCCGGCTCAACGTGGCGCAGGCCCTGATGTGCCGCTCGGATGTCCTGCTGCTGGACGAACCCACCAACCATCTCGATCTGGATGCCGTCATCTGGCTTCAGGACTGGCTGTCCAGCTATCCGGGTACCCTGTTGCTGGTCTCCCA
>CAYFNI010000002.1:834-40634 GCA_964344495.1 uncultured Methylococcus sp. | reverse complement strand
ACAGGGCAAGGTCTCCCTGAATACTGGCAACTACTCCGATTTCGAAACCCGTCGCGCAGCCCTGCTGTCCCAACAGCAGTCGGCCTATCAGCGCCAGCAGCGGGAACTGTCCCGAATTCAGGGGTTTGTCGACCGCTTTCGTGCCCAGGCGACCAAGGCCCGGCAAGTGCAAAGTCGCATCAAGGCGCTGGATCGCATGACGCTGATCGCCCAGGCGCAGGCGGATTCGCTGCTGGAATTCAGTTTCAGCCGTCCGGACAAGATGCCCGCTCCGCTGCTCAAGCTGTCCAAGGCTGCGGCGGGTTATGGCGGACCGACCCGTATCGTCAGCGAGGTCGAACTGACCATCAACCCCGGCGACCGTATCGGTTTGCTGGGGCCGAACGGCGCCGGCAAGTCAACCTTGGTCAAGCTGCTGTGCGGCGTGCTGCCGCCACTGGCGGGCGAGCGGATTGCGGCGCAGGATTTGCGAATCGGCTATTTTGCCCAGCACCAGCTGGAACAGCTTAACCCCGAGGAAAGTCCGTTGCGCCACCTGCAACGGCTGGACGCCAGGGCGACCGAAAAGGAACTGCGGGGCTATCTGGGTGGCTTCGGTTTTCGGGGCGATCAGGCGCTGGAGCCAATTGCCCCGTTCTCCGGCGGTGAAAAATCCCGTCTGGTGCTTGCCATGCTCATCTACCAGAAGCCTAATCTGCTGCTGCTCGACGAGCCGACCAACCATCTCGATTTGCAGACGCGCGATGCGCTCAGTCTGGCTCTGCAGGATTACGAAGGCGCGTTGGTTGTGGTATCCCATGACCGCTACCTGCTGCGCACGGTGGCCGATGAACTCTGGCTGGTGGCGGATGGCAAGGCGGATCAGTTCGATGGCGATCTGGACGACTACCGCCGCTGGCTGAGCGAGCACCGACAAGCCCGCAACGAGCCGGTGGCACCCGCTGCGGTCGCTGAGGCGGGACGCAAGCAGCAGCGTCGCCACGAGGCCGAACGCAGAAAGCAGCTCAAACCGTTGATGACGGCGGTCGACAAGGCCGAGCAGCGCTTGAATCAGGCCCATGCCGCCCGCCAGATCCTGGAAACCCAGTTGGCTGATGCCGCCCTGTATGAGGAATCGGCCAAGGAGCGGCTGCGGGGATTATTGGCTGAGCGGGTGCGTCTGGATCAGGTCATTGGCGACGCGGAACACCGTTGGCTGGAGGCCTCAGAAGCTTTGGAAGCCGCCGCCGCGGACATGGACTAAACCCGCACACCGGAGTCATGCAATGCCTCTGATCAAGCTCTTCCTTGACATCTGCTTTTTTCGACGGGGACCTGAATCCGTGCCGCGCTCGGGTTTTTTGCTGGTGCTGACGCTGCTGCTCAACCTGCTCACATCCCTGATCCTCGGCTGGATCGAAACGGATCTGCAGCAGGGTGCGCTGCAGGCGCTGGTGGCCGTGTCGCTTCTGGCGGTTTACCTGTGCATGCTGCTCTGGCTGGTCGGCAAGGTGGAACGCACCGTTCAGACGCTGACCGCGGCGCTCGCGTGCGATGGCCTGTTCACCGGCGTGGCGCTGGTCTTAACCCTGCTGACGCCGCTGCTGAGCGGACCATGGGCGGGCGCCGTCTGGCTCGGCCTGATGATCTGGGAAATCGGGGTCATCGGTCACATTCTCCGGCGTGCCCTGGGTTGGCCGTTTGCCGGCGGATTGGCATTAGCACTGGCTTACATGCTGTTGAGCATCCGGACTATGATGGCGCTGTTCCCGGACATGTCATGAGGAGGTGCCTGTCATGAACTACCGCACTATTCTGATTGCGTATGATTTTTCTGCCAGCGCCGAGCGGGCTCTGGCCAAGGGCATGGAGCTCGCCCGTCAATACAGCGCCGAGCCCTGGCTGATCCATGTGGTTGACTACTTGCCGCCGGTCGACACCACCTTTGGCAGCGTGTCATCTTTCGAGGTGGATCTGACGGACCAGTTGGTAGCCTCGGCGGAAAAACGACTGGCTGAGCTGGCTGAACAAAACCGGATCAAGCCGGCGAATTGTCGGGTCGAGGTTGGCAGTCCCAAGCTGGAAATCATCCGCGTGGCCGAGTCCGTCGGGGCGGATCTGATCGTCATGGGCAGTCATGGCCGGCATGGGTTGGGGCGCTTGCTGGGGTCTACCGCGGCCGGCGTGGTCAATCATGCGACCTGTGATGTGTTGGCGGTCAGGTTGCCGGAGTCCCCCTGAGGACATCGATTCACCCGCTTCGTGACATTGAGTGGCAGGATCATGAATTTTCCACTGGCGTCTTCCGCGTTCGTTCGCATGACGGTCTGGCTGTTGTGTTTTTCGCTGGTGCAGGGGTGTGCCATCTACCGCCCGACCAATCAGCCCATGACGCGGATCGAAAATGACCGCGGCTACCGTCTGGTGAACGCACACCTGGGCAAATTTGGCGATCATCTGGTCTTTCTGGCTTTCTCGGGGGGCGGCACGCGGGCGGCGGCACTCTCGTATGGCGTCCTGAAGGAGTTGCGGGACACCCAGCTGGACGCCGCCGGTCAGCGGGTGCGGCTGCTCGATGAAGTCGACAGCATCAGCGCGGTGTCGGGTGGCAGCTTCACGGCGGCCTACTTCGGACTGTTTGGCGAAAAAACGTTTACCGACTACGAAAAGGTCTTTCTGCGGCAGAGCATTCAGGGATCGCTGATCCTCAAACTGTTCAGCCCATCGTATTGGTGGAACAGTGTCTTCAGCGGATTCGACCGCACCGAAATGGCGGTAGACTTCTACGATAAACAGATTTTTGAGGGCAAGACCTTTGAGGATCTGCAGCATGCCAACGGACCGTTCATCGAAATCAATGCGACGGATCTTGGAATCGGCAACCGTTTCTCCTTCATTCAGGGATATTTCGACCTGTTGTGTTCGGATCTCGGTCCCTTCAAGGTGGCGCGGGCCGTGACGGCCTCATCGGCAGTGCCGGTGGCGTTTCCGACAGTCGTGTTAAAGAACTATGCCGGCGAATGCGACCCCAGCCAGTCCAATCTGATTACGTATTTCAACCGGCTGAATGAAAGCAACCCGCGGGCCATGGACATCCGGAAACGGATCAAGTCCTATCTTGATCGGGATGCGCATGCCTACGTGCATCTGGTGGACGGTGGCATCACCGACAACCTTGGCCTGCGGGCACTCACCGATCGCATCGAAACCATGGGCAGCGGCGACTTCATCCGCAGTCTTGCGCATAAACCCAAGGATGTCCTGATCATTTCCGTCAATGCCCAGGTGAAACCTGAACGCGGGATCGACTTGTCGCCGGACAAGCCCTCGATTCCCGAGACGGTGGATGCCTTTTCGGATGCTCAAATGGCACTCTACAACAACGAGACCAAGTTCTTGCTGGAAAAGAAGGTCCGGGAACTGGAGGCACGTCTCAAGGAACACGGTGTCCAGACCCGGATCTACACGGCCGAGGTGTCGTTCGAGTCGGTTCAGGCCAAGACGATGAAAAGCTATCTCAACAGCCTGCCGACTTCGCTGGAGTTGTCGAATCAGGATGTCGATATGCTGATCGAGGCGGCTGCGACCATCCTGCGGCGTGACCCTGGCTATCGGGCGTTCCTTGAGAACAACGCCGGGCGCTATCAGTTTCCCGCCCCTTCAACCAAACCCAAGTCCTAGCCGCCCTCCGCGGGCGGCCGGCTTTCAGTCGATCCAGTCCAGGCTCCGGCTGACGGCTTTTTTCCAGCGTCCAAACAGGGCCGTGCGTTGGGTTTCATCCATGGTCGGCTGCCAGACATGCGCGCGTCGCCAGAGCGCGCGCAGGGCCTCCTGATCTTCCCAGAATCCCACCGCCAGACCGGCGACATAAGCCGCCCCCAGTGCCGTGGTTTCTGTTATCGCCGGACAGATCACCGGACACCCGATCAGATCGGCCTGAAACTGCATCAGCAAACCGTTGGCAACCATGCCCCCATCGACCTTGAGTTCGGTCAGGGCATGGCCGGTATCGAGCCGCATGGCATCCAGGATCTCGCGGGTCTGAAAGGCGGTGGCTTCCAGCGCCGCCCGGGCAAAATGACCCTTGTGGGCAAAGCGGGTCAGACCGGTGATGACCCCCCGTGCATCAGCGCGCCAGTGCGGTGCGAACAGACCGGAAAAGGCCGGCACGATGAACACCCCGCCGTTGTCCTCGACCGAGCCGGCCAGCGCTTCGATCTCATCGGCGGAGCGGATCAGCCCGAGGTTGTCACGCAGCCATTGCACCAGCGCGCCAGTAATGGCAACTGAACCTTCCACTGCGTACACCGGAGGCTGGTTCTCGAGCTGATAGGCAACCGTGGTCAGCAGCCCGTGGCGGGATGTCAGGATGGACTCGCCCGTATTCAACAGCATGAAACAACCGGTGCCATAGGTATTCTTGGCCTCGCCGATGTCAAAACAGGTCTGGCCGAACAGGGCCGCCTGCTGATCGCCCAGACACCCTGCCACCGGGACCCCGGCCAGATCGCCCACGGCCTGGCCGTAGACCCCGGAGGATGGCCGGATGGTCGGCAGAATCGCACGCGGAATCTGCATCGCCTCTAGCAGTGTCGCGTCCCAGTCCAGTGTGCTCAGGTTCATCAGCAACGTGCGCGAGGCGTTGCTGGGGTCGGTAACATGCACACCGCCGGTCAGGTTCCAGATCAGCCAGGAATCGATGGTCCCGGCCAGCAGTTCCCCCCGCTCGGCTCGTGCCCGGGCATCCGGAACCTGATCCAGCAGCCATTGCAACTTTGGCCCGGAGAAATAGGTCGCGATGGGCAGGCCGGTGCGGTCGCGGAAGCGGTCGGGGCCTTCCGGCCCGGCCAGTTGACGGCACAATGCGTCAGTCCGCGTGTCCTGCCAGACGAGCGCAGGGTGAATGGGCTGGCCGCTGGCCTTGTCCCAGATGACGACCGTTTCGCGCTGATTGGTGATGCCGATGCCGGCGATCGAGCGAGCGGTGCAGCCGGCCTGCTTCAGCGCCTGACGGATCAGCGTCCGGGTGGTGTGCCAGATTTCCAGCGCGTCGTGTTCGACCCAGCCGGGTCGGGGACAGTGTTGCCGATGTTCGGCCTGCGCGGATGCAATCTGCCGGCTGTCGCGATCGAAGAGCAGACAGCGGGTACTGGTGGTGCCTTGGTCGATGGCAAGCAGATAGTCACACATGGGCGCAGCGTCATCGGTGTCAGGAATGCGGCAGAATACCGGACGTATGACTCAGAATGAATGCCTTCTCATTCCCGGCTGTCGTGTGATGGCCCGGCACGCCGCGGCCAGCCTCCTGGTGATGCTGAGCCTGTGGCCGGGAGCTCCTGCCCGGGCCGAAGCGAACGAGGCCCCGCCGGAGGGATGGCAAGGCAAAGCCTGGGGGACACTCTATTACACCGACGACGTGGCGATCTTTTCGGCCAGCCGGCGTCTGTCCCTGAATGCGGACCCGACGCAGCCGGCGCTGGACGATCGGTTGACGGGGCAGGGCGCCGACGGAGTCTACGAGACCGGCCTCAAGCTGGCGAAAACCGTGACGTCGGATTACGGCACGACCCGGTTGGAAGCGATCGGTGATGGCTATATTTTCATGACCCGGACCCGCTTCACGCATGGCACCTTGCGCGTGCAGGCCAAGCAGTCGTTCACCGATGCGACGGCGCTGAACCTGAGTTATTACTTCAGCCCCGATCTCTACCTCGGCGAAAATGTGGTGCGTCAACCGATTCCGGAGCAGGGCAATCCCGCGCCCGACGCGGGTCCCATCGCTGCTGAAGTGCTGACTAGCCAGGTGATGGCCCTGCGGCTCGACCAGCGCGTGACACCGGACATCGAAGTGCAACTGCTGGGACGCTTCGGGCTGCGTCGCTACGATCCGCAATTCGCTGAACGCGACCTCAACTTTTGGACCGTGGGGCCGCATCTGGACTGGCGGCTGACGTCGGCACTGAAGTGGTTGGTGGGCTACCATTTCGAGCGCGGCATCGCCGATGGCCGCTACCAGCCGCAGCTGGCGGACGATGTCTCGTACGACAACCATTTTGTTTCAACCGAGCTCGAATATGCCTTTGCCGAACGTTACCAGCTGACCCTGGGCTTGCATTACGAGCTCAATGACTGGTTGAGCCGCCAGATGGATGATCCCCGTTATGGTACCGCCGAGTCGGTGTATCAGGGCGAGCTCATGCTGAGCCACACGTTCAGCCCGCGCACCCGCCTCTATGGAGGGGTGCAATACTCGAATCGCAGCGTCAACACGGATGCCCCCGCCATCAATAACGTCAATGTGGCGCTGGGGATGCAGCTGATGTTCTGAGCCTGTCCGCCCGCGTGCGGTCAGACAGGCCCGAGTCGGGGACGGGACGGCTGGAACCCGTTAGAATGGCCGCCTTGCCGCCCACGATTTTCCTGAAACCCCTGTCGTCCGTACGCCGTGAACGCCACCCTCCACGAACAGCTCCCGCTCCAGGAATTCACCGAGAAAGCCTACCTGGATTATTCCATGTACGTCATTCTCGACCGCGCCCTGCCGCATATCGCCGATGGCCTCAAGCCGGTCCAGCGCCGGATTGTGTTTGCGATGTCGGAACTGGGTCTGGGTCCGACCGCCAAGTACAAGAAATCGGCCCGCACCGTGGGTGACGTGCTCGGCATGTACCACCCGCACGGCGATCAGGCCTGTTACGAGGCGATGGTCTTGATGGCGCAGCCCTTCTCCTACCGTTACCCCTTGGTCGACGGGCAGGGCAACTGGGGTTCGCCGGACGATCCCAAATCGTTTGCGGCCATGCGCTACACCGAGTCGCGATTGATGCCGTATGCCCAGTCGCTGTTGTCGGAACTGGAGCAGGGGACGGTCGACTGGGTTCCCAACTATGACGGCACCAAGGACGAACCACGGCTACTGCCGGCCCGGCTGCCGAACGTCTTGCTGAACGGTTCGACCGGTATCGCCGTGGGCATGTCGACCGACATCCCGCCGCACAACCTGCGCGAGATCGTCGATGCCTGTATCCATCTCATCGATCATCCCGAGGCCACGGTTGAAGACCTGTTCGAGCGCGTGCGTGGTCCGGATTTCACCACCGAGGCCGAGATCATCACGCCACGCGACGAACTCTTGCGCATGTACCGCACCGGCAACGGTTCGGTGCGCTTGCGCGCCCGCTGGGAGGTGGAGGATGGCAACATCGTGATTACGGCCCTGCCGCACCAGGTGTCCGGCGATACGGTGCTGCAAGTCATTGCGGCCCAGATGCAGGCCAAGAAGTTGCCCCTGGTGGAAGATCTCAGGGACGAGTCCGACCACGAGAACCCGTGCCGGCTGGTCATCATGCCGCGCGGCCGCAAATGCGATGCGGACCAGCTCATGTCGCACCTGTTCGCCACCACCGATCTTGAGAAGAGCTACCGCATCAATCTCAACATGATCGGCCTCAGTGGCAAACCCCAGGTCAAGAATCTGCGCGACATCCTCACCGAGTGGCTGAGCTTCCGCACGGCTACGGTGCGCCGCCGCCTGCAGTACCGGCTCGACAAGGTGATCGCCCGGCTGCATATCCTCGACGGGCTGCTGATCGCCTTTCTGAATATCGACGAAGTCATCGCCATCATCCGCCACGAAGATGAGCCAAAACCCGTGCTGATGGCGCGGTTCGGCCTCACCGACGTTCAGGCGGAAGCCATTCTCGAGTTGAAATTGCGCCATCTGGCCAAGCTCGAGGAAATGAAAATTCGCGGTGAGCAGGCGGATCTGGCGGCGGAGCGGAATCAACTGGAAGAACTGCTGGCTTCGCCACGCAAGCTGAGCGCGTTGATCAAGCAGGAACTGACGCAGGATGCCGAGCGCTACGGCGATGCCCGGCGTTCGCCGATCGTGGCGCGGCAGGCGGCACAGGCGCTGGATGTGACCGCCGTGATAGGCAGCGATCCGGTGACCATCATCCTGTCCGAGAAAGGCTGGATACGGGCCGCCAAGGGGCATGATGTCGACCCCCAGAGTCTGGCGTTCCGCTCCGGTGATAGCTTTCTGGCGGCTGCGCTCGGCCGTCATAACCAGCCGGCCTATCTGCTGGACTCCACCGGTCGCAGCTACGCTGTGCCGGCGCATGAATTGCCTTCGGCCCGGACGCAGGGCGAGCCGCTGACCGGGCGCCTGAATCCTCCTGCCGGCGCCCAGTTCACAGCCGTGCTGGCCGGATCGGACGAGGAGTGGTACCTGCTGGCGACGAGCGGGGGATACGGCTTCCTGACCCAACTGGCGGAGTTCCACTCCAAAAACCGCACGGGCAAGACACTGTTGACTGTCCCTGCCGACGCAGCCGTGCTGGCACCGGTGCGCGTGGGGCAGCCCGATCAGGATCGGGTGGCGGTGGTGACCCTGCAGGGTCGGTTGCTGGTATTTCCGGCGGCCGAAATACCGGTTCTCAATAAAGGCAAGGGCAACAAGCTGATCCAGATCGCCGGTGAGGAACTGGCCCAGGGGACGGATCGGCTGCTGCTCATGATTGGCCTGCCGCCGGCTGCGGGCTTGAAGTTGCATTGTGGCAAGCGTTCCCTGACCTTGAACGCCAGCGACCTTGAGCATTATGTCGGGAACCGTGCCCGACGCGGGAATCACCTGCCGCGCGGCCTCCAGCGGGTCGATCGGCTGGAAACCCTGCCCTGAGGCGCGCCGCGTCATGACCATTCATCATGAACTCGATACCTGCGGGCTGATGTGCCCTTTGCCGCTGTTGAAGCTCAAGCAGGCCTTGAAGTCGCTGGAAAGCGGGCAGACCGTCAGCGTGACGGCGACGGATCCCGCTTCGGTACTCGATTTTGGCGTCTACCTGGAGCAGGCAGGACATGCTCTGCTGGAGCGTCGTGAGGCAGCCGGCGTGTTTATCTACTTGATCCGAAAAGGCTGATCGCGTTCGGCCACCCGTTGCGCATGGTGCGCCGGACAGTCGCCATCGCGCAGGCTGATGATCGGCCAGCCCCGCGCCTCAGCCGCGCGGGCCAGCGTGTCGTCAGGGTCGACCGCCACCGGGTGCGTAACCCGTTCCAGAAGGGGCAGGTCGTTGTGGGAGTCGCTGTAAAACCAGCTGCCCTGCAAATCACGGTCCTGCTCTTCAAGCCACTGATCCAGACGGGTGACTTTGCCGGCCTGGAAGCAGGGGGTACCCTCAAAGCGGCCGGTATAGCGGCCGTCAATGGACTCGGGTGTGGTGGCGATCAGATGCTCGATGCCATACAGCTCGGCGATGGGCTCGGTCACGAAGCGGTTGGTGGCGGTGATGATCATTAGCGTGTCACCGGCACGGCGATGCAGGTCTATGAGACTGCGGGCGGCCGGCAACAGGATGGGTTCGATGCGGGTCTGCACGAACGTTGAGCGCCAGCGATACAGTTGCTGGGGGTCATGCTCGGACAGCGGTTTCAATGCGAAGGTCAGGAATTCGGCAATGTCCAGTTGCCCGGCCTTGTACTGCTCGTAGAAGTGCGCGTTCGCGGCCTCATACTGGTCCCGGTCGACAATTCCCTGGTCGACCAGAAACTGGCCCCAGAGATAATCGCTGTCGCCCGCGAGGAGCGTGTTGTCGAGGTCAAAGATTGCCAGAGTCACGAGTTTCCTTTACATTCGGATATGGTTGCAGGAAGGCGCAGGGAAATGCGCGGAGCGTGCGTCATCCACCTGTCGGCCCTCCTTAAACCTCAAATTATATACTCAGGAATCCCCAATACCGGGCAAGCCACTGACATGATAGATCGCGACGGATACCGCCAGAATGTCGGCATAGTGCTCTGCAATGATGAGGGGCGCGTGTTCTGGGCCCGTCGGGTTGGAATGCACTCCTGGCAGTTTCCGCAGGGTGGCATCAAGCGGAACGAAAATCCCGAAGACGCAATGTACCGTGAACTCTATGAAGAGGTGGGTCTGCGCAGTCGGGACGTGCAACTGATTGCACGAACCAGCCAGTGGCTGCACTACGACTTGCCGGAGCGCTACATTCGCCGGCGTTCCTACCCGATCTGCATCGGCCAGAAACAGCTGTGGTTCATGCTGCGGCTGGTGTCACCGGAATCCCACATCCGCCTCGACTGCTCCGGCAAGCCGGAGTTTGACTCCTGGTGCTGGGTCGACTACTGGCATCCGGTCCAGGACGTCGTCTACTTCAAACGGGATGTCTACCAGCGTGCTCTCACCGAATTGGGTGATTATCTCGGTCTGGCCCGACTCCAGACGGAAACGGCCGCGTTGATCGGCCGCTGAACCGCTCGCGTTCGCGTCCCGTTCAATAGCCGCCCGATCCCAGCTTCAGACCGACCGGCAGGGCGTCCATCCGATGGACGCGAGTTTCAATTCGGCCGTCATCATGCAGTTCGATCCAGCGATAGCCCGGCGGCAAGGCGTCGAGCGCGAAATCGGCCTGCCCCGGTTTGAACTGGAAGCAGGTTGACGGACTGCCCAGCAGCCGGATGCCCTCAAGCGTCTGATCGAGTGCCTGATGAATATGACCAAAAACGACGCCACGCACCGTGGGGTAGTGCCGCAGCACGGCAAACAGGCTGTCGGCGTTGCTGATCTGCATGCGGTCCATCCAGGCGCTGCCGCTGGCCACCGGGTGATGGTGCAGGGCGATCAGGGTGTGGCGTTGAGAATCCGCTTCAAGCCCATGCCGAAGCAATTCCAGTTCCGAGTCGGACAGCCTTCCCAAGGGAGAATGGGGGATCGTGCTGTTGAGGCAGATGATTTGCCAGTGGTCCAGCTGGATCAGGGGCTGACAGTGAAGCCGTTTGCTGGCCAGGTGGGCAGCCATCAGCGCGGGGTCGTCATGGTTGCCGGGTAGACAGTACGCCGGACAGGGCAGGTCGGCCAGAGCTCTTGCCAGGCGTTGGTAGGTCTCCGCGGTAGCGTCCTGCGCCAGATCGCCGGTGAGCAGGGCCAGATCCGGGGTGATGCCCTCGGCCAGAGCTGTCCGCAGCGTGCCCTTGAAACTGTGTTCGGTATCGACGCCCAGCAGGGTATCGCCGGGTTGAAGCCGCAGGTGGAAGTCGGTCAGCTGAAGCAGGCGGATCAGGGCAGTGTCCTCGGGTCGCCGGCGGTGAAGGGGCACGGATCAACCACGTTCGGAATCAGTAGCGAAGCAGTGAATGGATTGGCCAGCGGTCCAGTTTTTCGCGACCGCCAAGGCCGTCCAGTTCGACCATGAAGGCACAGGCCGCCACTTCGGCACCCAGTGTTTCAATCAGGGTGCAACTGGCCCGGGCGGTACCGCCGGTGGCCAGCAAGTCATCGACGATCAGCACACGATCCCCGGCGCTGACGGCATCGGTATGCACCTCCAGTGTGGCCGAGCCATACTCGAGGTCGTAGCTGATGGACTGGACGTCATAGGGCAGCTTGCCGGGCTTGCGCAGTGGTACAAACCCGACGCCCAGTTCCCACGCGACCAGCGAACCGAAAATGAAGCCACGTGCCTCCATGCCGGCCACAGCGGTAATGCCCTGCCCAAGATACGGTTGACTCAGGGCCTGAACGGCAATGCGCAGGCATTCCGCATCCTGGACGATGGGGGTGATGTCCTTGAACAGGATGCCGGGTTTGGGAAAGTCCGGGATGTCACGCAGTCTGGCTTTCAGTCGCTGCATCAGGCCGCGGACTCCCCCGAGCGGCGTGACTGGAACTGCTGGATGGCAGCCAGAATGCCTTCGACATCGAGTCCGGCCATGCTCAGAACCTCTTCCCGGGTGCCCTGTTCAATAAAGGTATCGGGCAAGCCGATGGTCAGCAGCGGTGTCCGGCAGCCCTGAGCATTGAGGACTTCGTTGACCCCGTTGCCGGCACCGCCCGCGATGCAGTTTTCCTCGACCGTCACCAACAGGTCGTGGGAAGCCGCCAGTTTCAGGATTAGCGCTTCATCCAGCGGTTTGACGAAGCGCATGTTGACGACCGTGGCATCCAGTGTCTCGCCCGCGGCCAGAGCCGGCTGGACCATCGAGCCGAACGCCAGCAAGGCGATGCCTTTGCCTTCCCGGACGACATCAGCCTTGCCGATCGGCAGGGGGGTCAAGGTATCCTCGACTGGGACCCCCGGCCCTTTTCCGCGCGGGTAGCGCACCGCTGCGGGGCCATCGACCATGAAACCCGTGGAGAGCATCTGCCGGCATTCGTTCTCGTCGGCCGGGGCCATGATGACGATGTTCGGCAGGCAACGCAGGTAGGTGAAATCGAAACTCCCGGCATGCGTCGGACCATCGGGGCCGACCAGTCCGGCGCGGTCGATGGCGAACAGGACCGGCAAGCCCTGCAGGACCACGTCGTGGATCAGCTGGTCATAGGCGCGCTGCAGGAAGGTGGAGTAGATCGCCACGACCGGCTTGTAGCCCTCGCAGGCCTGACCGGCGGCCAGCGTGACGGCGTGCTGCTCGGCAATGCCGACGTCGAAATAACGACTCGGGAAGCGCTGTTCGAATTCAACCAGACCCGAGCCCTCGCGCATGGCCGGCGTCACGCCCAGCAGGCGCGGATCCTTCTCGGCCATGTCGCACAGCCACTTGCCGAACACTTCGGTGTAGGTGGGTGTGCTGGGTTTGGCCTTGGGCAGGTGGTCCTTGCTCGGGTCGAAGGTGCCGACGCCGTGGTAGGCGACCGGATCCTTTTCGGCCGGCAGATAGCCTTTGCCCTTCTTGGTAACGACGTGCAGGAAGCGCGGCCCATCGGTATTGCGCAGATTGCGCAGGGTGGTGACCAAGGTGTCGAGGTCATGGCCGTCGATTGGCCCGATATAGTTGAAGCCGAGTTCCTCGAACAGGGTGCCGGGCGCGACCATGCCCTTGACGTGCTCTTCGGCTCGCCGTGCCAGTTCCCACACGGTCGGCATGCGGTTTTTCAGCAATTGCTTGCTGCCGGCGCGAATGGTCGAATAGAACCGGCCCGACAGCAGCTTGGCCAGGTAGTTGTTCATGGCGCCGACATTGGGGGAGATCGACATTTCGTTGTCGTTCAGGATCACCAGCAGGTTGGCATCCAGGGCGCCGGCGTGATTCAGGGCTTCGAAGGCCATGCCGCCGGTGAGGCCGCCATCGCCGATGATGGCCACAGCGTGCGAGTCACGCTGGTCCAGCCCGGCGGCGATCGCCATGCCCAGCGCCGCACTGATGGAGGTGCTTGAATGGCCGACGCCAAAGGTGTCATAGGGGCTTTCTTCACGGCTGGGGAAAGCTGACAGACCGTCCTTTTTGCGGATGGTTGGCATCCGGTCGCGCCGACCGGTCAGAATCTTGTGCGGGTAGGCTTGATGGCCCACGTCCCAGACCAGTTTGTCCTCTGGCGTGTTGAACACATAGTGCAGGGCAATGGTCAGTTCAACGGTGCCAAGCCCGGCCGCCAGATGGCCACCCGACTGGCTGACGGAATGCAGCAGGTATTCGCGCAACTCGTCGGCCAGCTGAGGCAGCTTGTCTTCAGGCAATGCGCGCAGGTCTGCCGGATCGCTGATCGAGTTGAGCAGGGGGGTCGTCGATTGAGTCATGAGGCATTCTGTCCTGAGGGATGAGCGGCTGGCCGCACTGAAAAGATGGCTGTCGGGCAACTGCGCAACAGGCTGCCGCCGATTGCAATGAAGCCGTGATGGAAGGAGGAGACGGTCATGATCAGTGGCGTCTCTCGATGATAAACCGGGACAATTCGCGCAACAGGTCGGCTTCAGCCCCGAAGCCGGACAGGCTGTCGAGGGCGGATGCGTGAAGTTCGCGGGCCTTTTCCTTGGCTCCGGTCAGACCCAGCAGGGCCGGGTAATTGGGCTTGTTGTTGTCCTTGTCCTTGCCCTGGGTCTTGCCCAGGGTCTGGGTATCACTTTCCTCATCGAGGATGTCGTCCTGAATCTGGAACGAGAGACCAATGCATTTGGCATAGTGATCCAGTCGATCAGCCAGCACCGTATTGATCGGGGTCGTGGCCAGTGCAGCCAGTTTCACGCTGGCGCGAATCAGTGCGCCGGTCTTGCGGATATGCATGTTCTCGAGCAGCGGCAGGTCGATGGTCTTGCCGACTGAATGCAGGTCGATGGCCTGCCCGCCGACCATACCCAGCGAACCACTGGCGGTGGCGAGACATTCGATCATGGCGATGCGGTTTTCGGCCGGAACCTGAATGCTGGCATCGTGGGCCAGAACATGAAATGCCAGCGCCTGCAGCCCGTCACCGGCCAGAATCGCGGTGGCTTCGTCATAAGCGACGTGACAGGTGGGTTTGCCGCGTCGCAGCGCATCATCGTCCATTGCCGGCAGGTCATCATGGATCAGCGAGTAGACATGAATCATCTCGACCGCCGCCGCCGGCCCGTCGAGCAGATTGAGGTCCAGCCCCAGGGCCATCCCGGTAGCGTAGGTCAGGAGCGGCCGTAGCCGTTTGCCACCGCCCAGAGTCGAGTAGCGCATGGCTTGATGCAGGCGCTCCGGCATGCGATTTTCGGCCGGCAAACGGGCGTCCAGGGCGGCTTCGGCCCGCGCCTGACAGACCTGCATGAATTCGTTTAACGCGTTAGGGGATGTCATCGGTGAATGGTTTCAGGGTGGTTTCGCCGTTTTCTTCCAGCAGGATCCGGACTTTCTGTTCGGCTTCCTGGAGAGCTTTCTGACAGTGGCGGGTCAATTGAACGCCGCGCTCGAACAGTTTGAGCGATTCCTCCAGCGGCAGATGGCCCTGTTCCATACGCTCGACCAACTGCTCCAGTTCGGCCAGTGATTCTTCAAAATGAGGGGCTTTCTTGGCCATTCGGATAAGGGTATCCGGCTGCTGCCTTTGGAAACTAAAAGAGCATTATCGCAAAAGTTCCTTGTTGATAAAAATGACGGGAGTTTTAAGGTCTTTCGGGGCAGCGCTCAAACGCAGGTGAATGGCGGGTTTTTTCTCAGTCCGTCTCGACCGGCGTATCGCCTCTACCGCCCCATTCCGCCCAGGAGCCGTCGTAGACGGCAGCCGATTCATTCCCCACGCAGTACAGGCCAAGCGCCAGAATGGCTGCCGTCACGCCGCTGCCGCAGGTGGTCACCACCGGCCGATCCGGATCGATTCCGGCGTCGATAAAGGCCTTACGCAAGTCAGTCTCGGGTTTCAGACAGCCGCTGGCCTCATCGATCAGGCGCTTGAAGAACAGCGAACGACTGCCCGGGATGTGCCCCGCCCGCAGGCCTGGCCGGGGTTCCGGTTCGCGGCCGGCGAAACGCGCCAGGGGGCGGGCATCGACAATCTGCGTCTCTGGCCGTCCCAGAGCCTCGCGCAGGTCAGTCAGCGACCGCACCAGTCCCGGCCGTTGGACCGCCGTGAAGGTGAGGCTGCGGGCAGCCTCCGGGCCGGAGCGGGTGGGGAGGCCAAGCGTCTGCCAGCGGGCGAGCCCGCCGTCCAGCACCCGGACATGGTCGTGATCGAAACTGCGGAACATCCACCAGGCACGCGCCGATGCCATGAAATGGTTGTGGTCGTAGACGACGACCGTGGTGAAGTTCTCGATGCCCAGTTTGCCCGCAGCCTCGGCGAAGGCCGCGGCCGAGGGCAACATGTGCGGCAGATCGGTGGCGTGATCGGCTACGGTGTCGATGTCGAAGAAATGGGCGCCGGGGATATGCGCCTGCAGGTAGTCCTCACGGGCATTGCGCGGCTGGTTCGGTAGAAAGAAGGTAGCATCCAGGATCACCAGATCGGGCGTGCCGAGCCGTTCTGCCAGCCATTCCGCTGAAACCAGCGGTGAATCGGTCGTTTGCGCCATGCCTTGAACTCCGCGGTCAGTGGGCGGGGGCAAGCAGATTGACGAGAATCTGCTCATAGATGTCGGACAGCACCTCGATATCCGCCACCGGCACATGCTCGTCAATCTTGTGGATGCTGCCGTTGAGCGGGCCCAGTTCAACGACCTCTGCTCCGGTCGGGGCAACGAAGCGCCCATCCGAGGTGCCGCCGCCGGTGTCCGGCCGGGCGCGCTGGCCGACCACGCTGACCAGTGCGGCCTGGGTAGCCTCGATCAGCGTCTGGCCGGTGGTCAGGAACGGTGCACCGGACAGGCGCCAGGCCAGGTCGTAGCGGACGCCGTGCCGGTCCAGAATGGCATGGACGCGGCGCTTGATGTCATCTTCCGTCAGTGCGGTCGAAAAGCGGAAATTGAACGATACTTCCAGTCGGCCGGGAATCACATTCTCTGCCCCCGTGCCGCTCTTGATGTTGGAGACCTGAAAACTGGTGGGCGGAAAAAACGCATTGCCCTCGTCCCAGACCTCTGCCGCCAGTTCGGCCAGCGCCGGGGCGAAGCGGTGGATGGGGTTGTCAGCCTTGTCCGGGTAGGCCACATGTCCCTGGATGCCATGCACGGTCAGCACGCCACACAGCGAACCCCGCCGACCGACCCGGATCACATCGCCCAGCCGGTCGAAGCTGGACGGTTCGCCAATGACGCACCAGTCGATGCGGTCGCCGCGCGCCTGGAACGTCTCGATGACCTTGACCACGCCATCGGTTGCGGCCCCCTCCTCATCGCTGGTCATCAGGATGGCGGCCGAGCCGAGGTGATCGGGGTGGCGTGCGGCGAAGCGCTCCAGCGCAGTAACCATGGCTGCGACCCCGCTTTTCATGTCGGCGGCCCCGCGGCCATAGAGCAGCCCGTCCTTCAGGGTTGGTTCGAACGGCGGGAATTGCCAGTCGGCCTCAGGCCCGGGCGGGACGACATCGGTGTGGCCCAGAAACACCAGCAGCGGAGCAGCCTGTCCACGTCGCATGAACAGGTTGCGGGTGTTGCCGAAGTCGAGTTGTTCGAGCGTGAAACCGTGCGGCAGCAGGCGTTCGGCAATCAACTCCATGCAGCCGGCATCGGCCGGCGTGACGGATGGGCGGCGGATGAATTCGCAGGTCAGGTCCAGGGTTTCGCTCATGGCAGTTCGGCATAGCGTTCAGGGGAAAAGCCCAGCAGCAGTCGGTCGTCCGCCACCAGAATCGGGCGTTTGATCAGGGTTGGGTACGTCAGCATCAGTGCCAGCGCTGTGTCCCGGTTGAGGTCGTGGGTGTCGGCCTGAGTCAGGCCGCGCCAGGTGGTGCTCTTGCGATTCAGCAGGGGCTCCCAGCCGAGCTGGTCGACCCAGCCGGCCAGCAGCAAGGCATCAAGACCGTCCGCGCGCAGGTCATGGAATCGGTAGGCACGCCCGTGCTGGCTCAGCCAGGCCATGGCCTTGCGGCAGCTATCGCAGTTTTTCAGACCGTACAGGATCCACATGGCATCAGAGGTCGAGCCGTTCCAGTTCGGCGATGGTCGGTTCCTTGCGGCCGTCGGGCTCGCTGATGAATAGCGGCTCCTTGCGGACCGCCTCGGCCACGGCCAGGCGGATGTCGTTGCGGTCGTAGAAAGGGCTGGCTTCCAGCCGCAGCAGAGGCAGGCCACCGCTGGCACAGATGGTTTTTAACGGGTGCTCGCCGGGTGCCGTCGGTGTGCGACCCGGGATTCGATGCTGGATCAGCTGAATGGCGCAGGCAATCGACAGATCCGACTGCTTGCAGAGCACGAACGGAAAGTGGACGTCGCCGGCCGTTTCCAGCGCTTCCCAGGCAGCATCGACATGGGCTGCGGAACGGGGGGCGATGACGTCTTCGACCCGAACCTTGCCGAATATGACGTAGTCCTCGCCGACCGAGGCGCGCAGAGCCTTGAACAGCTGCCGTTCTTCGGGCGACAAGAGGAAGTCTTGCCGGATGTAGCTGGCCCGGCCCGGGGGGGGGCTGCGGAACAATCGCCATATCACCAGCCCCACCGAGACGGCGGCAGCGGCCACGAAATAGGGCAACCAGTTCTGGAGGGGGATGTCAGGCAAGGCAGTCTCGGGGCTGGAATTTTGGGGCTGTCGGGCCAACCGCACACGAGGCGGAAAACGATTCCGGATTATACGGGAAGAACGTCCGCTGGAATGGCGTCACTCCGGCGCATCCTCGTCGAGCAGAGCGAGTTCGCCGGGCAGCGAATCGGGATTCAGACCATCGTCGGCGAGCTTGACCATCAGCCGCACCTCGTTCTTGGAGTCAGCCGCACTCAGGGCATCCTCATAGCTGATGGTGCCGGCCCGGAAGAGTTCGAACAGGCATTGATCGAAGGTCAGCATGCCGTGCTCGCGCGATTGCTTCATCAGTTCCTTGAGCTTGGGAATCTCGCCCTTGCGGATCAGGTCGGCGGCGCGCGGCGTGTTGACCATGATTTCCAGAGCCAGCTGGCGGCCCGAGCCATCAGCCCGGGGCAACAATTGCTGGGCGACGATGGCGCGCAGATTCAGTGACAGATCCATCAGCAGCTGCGGATGCATCTCCTCCGGGAAGAAGTGCAGGATGCGGTCGATGGTCTGGTTGGCGTTATTCGCATGAACCGTGCTGAGGCACAGGTGGCCGGTTTCGGCAAAAGTGATCGCCTGCTGCATGGTCTCGCGGGTGCGGATTTCGCCAATCAGGATCACATCCGGCGCCTGCCGGAGGGTGTTCTTGAGCGCAACTTCGTACGAGGCCGTGTCGATGCCGACCTCGCGTTGCGTCACGATGCAGCCCAGATGGGCATGCACATATTCAAGCGGGTCTTCGATGGTGATGATGTGGCCGCTGGAATGTTCGTTGCGGTGTCGAATCAGCGAGGCGAGGGTGGTGGACTTGCCGCTGCCGGTGCCGCCGGCGATGAGAATCAGCCCGCGCTTGCTCATGACCAGTTCGCTGAGTACGGGCGGTAGTGCCAGATCCTGCCAGCTCGGCACCTGGGTCTGGATGCGTCGCAGTACCATCGCGGCGCAGTCACGCTGCATGAAGGCGCTGACCCGGAAGCGTCCCAGATCGGGGGCTTCAATGGCGAAGTTGCATTCGCGGGTGGTTTCGAATTCCTCCCGCTGGGTCGGCGTCATGATGCTCAGGACCACCTGCAGGGCCTGCTCCTTGCTCAGCCGTGAACGGGAAATGGCCTTGAGTTGGCCGTTGACCTTGATGCTGGGTTCGCGTTCGGCGGTGATGAACAGGTCCGAGGCCTGATTGCGCGCCATGATGTCCAGCAGGGCGGTGAAATTCATGCGCTGAGTCCCGGCCCCGGAATCGAGGCCTTGTTGACGCACAGAGCCAGCGCTTCGCTGCGCGACACCAACCCGCGCTCGACCAGTTCCAGCAGGTGCTGATCGAGTGTCTGCATGCCGTCGCGGCGGCCGGTCTGGATGGCGGAGTACATTTGCGCCACCTTGTCCTCTCGGATCAGGTTGCGGATCGCGGGCGTGCCGACCATGATCTCCCACGCGGCGGTGCGGCCGCCGCCGATTTTTTTCAGCAGGGTCTGCGAAATCACTGCCTGCAGTGACTCGGATAGCATCGAGCGGATCACGCTTTTTTCAGCAGCCGGAAAGACGTCGATGATGCGGTCGATGGTTTTGGCGGCTGAACTGGTGTGCAGGGTGCCGAAGACCAGATGGCCGGTTTCGGCGGCGGTCAGGGCCAGGCGGATCGTTTCCAGATCGCGCATTTCGCCCACCAGAATCACGTCCGGATCCTCGCGCAACGCTGATCGCAGCGCCTCGTTGAAGCCCAGCGTATCGCGATGCACCTCGCGCTGCTGCACCAGGCTGCGCTTGCTTTCATGGACAAATTCGATCGGGTCCTCGATGGTCAGGATGTGGGCGTAGTCCTGAGTATTGACGTAGTCCACCATTGCCGCCAGCGTGGTCGACTTGCCGGAACCGGTCGGGCCGGTGACCAGGATCAGCCCGCGCGGGTGACGGGTGACCTCCTGAAAGAAGCGCGGACACCCCAAGTCGTCCAGCGTCAGAATGGTCGAGGGAATGGTGCGGAAAGCCGCCGAGGGTCCCCGGTTCTGGTTGAAGGCATTGACGCGGAAGCGGGCGATGCCCGGCAATTCGAAGGAAAAATCGCACTCCAGAAATTCCTCGAAATCGCGCCGCTGGCTGTCGTTCATGACGTCATAGATCAACCCGTGTACCTCTTTGGCCTCCAGGGCAGGCAGGTTGATGCGGCGGATGTCGCCATCGACCCGGATCATGGGGGGCTGACCGGCAGACAGGTGCAGGTCGGAAGCTTTGCTCTTGTAGGAGAAGGCAAGTAATTCGGTGATGTCCATTCCGACGATCTGCTGGGCGTGCTTTAATGCGCCGGCTTGTAGCAATCACCGGCATCTTGAGCCGCAGTATAGTTCACCTGATTTCGCTATGTCTCACCCCTTGGCAGAACGCTTGAACGGCCTTCGCGCCCGCATCGGCGAGGCCGAGCAGCGCGCGGGTCGGCCGGCCGGCTCGGTGGCGTTGCTGGCGGTCAGCAAGACCCAGCCGGCTGAGGCCATCCGGGCGGCGTACGCGGCGGGACAGCGGCAGTTCGGGGAAAACTACCTGCAGGAAGCGCTGGCCAAGCAGGAGGCCGTGTCCGACCTCACCGACATCGTCTGGCATTTCATTGGTCCGATCCAGTCGAACAAGACGCGGGCGATCGCCACCCGGTTTGACTGGGTGCACAGCGTTGATCGGCTGAAGATCGCCCAGCGCCTGTCGGAACAGCGACCCGCTGCGGCGCCGCCGCTGAATGTCTGTCTGCAGGTCAATATCAGTGCGGAAGACAGCAAGAGCGGGGTGATGCCGGCCGATGTGCCGCTGCTCGCACGTGCGGTCGCGGCCCTGCCGCGCCTGCGCCTGCGCGGCCTGATGGCGATTCCCGCGCCGGCGGCGGGGTTCGAGCAACAGCGCCAGCCGCTGCGCCAGTTGCGACTGGCCATGGAAGGGCTCAGCCTCGGCGGGCTCGATACCCTGTCGATGGGCATGTCGGACGATCTGGAAGCCGCGATTGCCGAGGGTGCAACCCTGGTCCGGATCGGCACCGCCCTGTTCGGACCCCGTGGCACGGCAACCCCAAAACCCTGACATTCACGTACCCCATTCCCACCATGAAACAGCCCATTCTCGGATTCATTGGCGCCGGCAACATGGCCGCCAGCCTGATCAGCGGACTCATTGCGGACGGTTACCCGGCCGAGCGCATCTGGGTGTCCGATATCAACGCACATGCCCTGGCCCATCTGGCTAGCGAATACGGTGTTCATACCACGCCGCGCAATGCCATCGTCGCCGAAAATGCCCAGGTACTGGTGCTGGCGGTCAAGCCGCAGATCCTGGCCGAGGTCGTTCGGGAGTTGGCCCCTCTGATTCAGGCCCGGCGGCCGCTGGTGGTCAGTATCGCCGCCGGCATCAACACCGCCAGCATCGACCGCTGGGCCGGTGAGGACGTGGCCATCGTTCGTTGCATGCCGAACACCCCGGCCATGGTCAAGGCCGGTGCGACCGGCCTGTTTGCCACGCCGCGGGTGAGTGTCGAACAGCGCAGTCAGGCCGAGGCCATTCTGCGCGCCGTGGGACTGACCGTCTGGGTCGAGGAGGAAACCCAACTGGATGCCGTGACCGCGCTGTCCGGCAGTGGTCCGGCCTATTTCTTCCTGTTCATGGAAGCCATGGAGGAAGCCGGCATCGCCCTGGGTCTGGAGCCGACCACGGCACGTCTGTTGGCCCAGCAGACGGCCCTGGGCGCAGGTCGGATCGCGATTGAATCGACCGAGCCCCCGGCTGAACTGCGGCGCCGCGTCACCTCGCCCGGAGGTACGACGGAGCGCGCGATCGCGGCCTTTGAGGCGGGCGGTCTGCGGCCGCTGGTCGCCGAGGCCATGCAGGCGGCCGCCCGGCGCGCCACTGAATTGTCTGAACAGTTAGGAGGCTGAACATGAGCACTGGTTACTGGGTATCTCCCCTCATTTTTCTGATCGACTCGCTGGTCAGCCTGTACATCTTCGCACTCATGCTGCGCTTTCTGTTTCAGTGGTGTGGAGCTGATTATCAGAACCCTGTCTCGCAGTTCCTGATCCGCATCACGCATCCGCCATTGCGTCTGTTGCGCCGCTTCATTCCCTCGGCCGGGCGGATCGACAGTGCCGCCCTGGTGCTGATGTTTGCGCTGCAAACGCTGGCCGGCTACCTGATCTTCCTGCTGGAAGGCGCCAGTCCGAGTCTGGCCGCCCTGTCCGTGTGGGCGCTGATGCAGGTGCTGGAGATGCTGCTGGACCTCTACTTCTACGCCATCATCCTGCGGGCGCTGCTGAGCTGGATTGGGCCGTCCACCTATAACCCGGCCATTTCGCTGCTGTTCAGTCTGACCGAGCCGGTGTTGCATGCCAGTCGCCGCCTGTTGCCGGCCACCGGCGGCATCGACCTGTCGCCGCTAGTGCCTCTGATGGCGATCCAGCTGGCCAGAATGCTGCTGCTGCCGCCCTTGCAGCAGTTGGCGGCATTGCTGAATTAACCCTGCGCGGCCGATGTCGTTGCCTGCCGAGCTGGTGCTGGATGTCCACATCCAGCCGCGCGCCTCGAAGGACGAAATCGTCGGCTATCACGGCGACCGGCTGAAAATCAGGATTACCGCCCCGCCGGTCGATGGCAAAGCCAATGCTCATCTGCTGGCCTATCTGGCCGGCGTCTTCAAGGTGCCGAAGCGCGATGTCGTCCTGATCTCCGGCGAGACCGGGCGCGAAAAGCGGGTCCGGATTATCGCTCCCGCGGTTCTGCCGGCCATTCTTCACCGCTGAGGTCGGCCGGCGTCAGGTACGTCGATAAATGAGGTCCCACACGCCATGCCCGAGGCGCTGCCCGCGGGTTTCGAACTTGGTCAGCGGGCGATAGGCCGGTCGGGGTGAAAAGGCTGATGCCTCGGCCAGACTGATGAGCGCCGGGCACGCTGCCAGTGCCTCCGCCATGTGTTCGGCATAGGGCTCCCAGTCGGTAGCGGCATGGAAAACACCGCCGGATTTCAGCTTGCGGCAGATCAGGTCGAGAAAATCCGGCCGCACGATGCGCCGCTTGTGGTGGCGCTTTTTCGGCCAGGGGTCGGGAAAGAACAGTTGCACCCGGTCCAGACTGGCATCGGCGATGTGCTGGGTCAGAATCTCGATGGCATCCGCGCAGTAGACGCGCAGATTGGTCAGACCCTGTTCGTCCGCGCATAGCAGCAGATGGCCGACGCCAGGCCGGTGCACTTCGATGCCGATGAAGTCCGTGTCGGGACTGGCCTTGGCCATGGCCGCCAGCGACTCGCCATTGCCAAACCCGATTTCCAGCACCAGCGGCGCCGTGCGCCCGAACACCTGTTGAGCGTTCAGCGTTTGATCGGCAGCCAGCCCGTATATCGGCCACAGGTCCTCCAGCGCGCGGTGTTGTGCCAGCGTGATGCGGCCCTGACGGCGAATGAAACTTCGGATCGTGTGCGGTTTCGGCGTCTGGGCAAGATCGGTCGGGGTATCGGTGCGGGTGTCTTCGTGGTTCATGCGCGGCGGTCCGGGTGGGCGGGGGACTTGAGTCTTCCGCCGAAACAAGGGGGCGATGATAGCAAAGGCGGGTGGCGGTGACCGGCGCTTCAGCCGCAGGCAGGGTCGGCCGCCGCCGGCAGAGGCGGGCGCGCTCAGTCGCCGATGCGGGTTTCGGCACTGTCCTGCCGTCCCTGATTATCGGTCCAGACGACCCGGACACGGTCCCCCGGCCGCACGTCCTTGAGCCGGAATGACAGATACGGATTGCGGGAAACGCCGGTGGTCAGCAGGCCCTGTATCCGGGGCTGACCGTTGTGTTCGACCCGGACCTCGGTAATGAAATGCGCCGGCACCAGCGCGCCTGTGGCCTCGTCGCGGCGGCGGCCGGTTTCCATCGGGTGTTCGATCAGCAGCCGGATCAGTGTCCAGTCGCCTTGCCGTTTGCTGCGTAGCTTGATGCTCGACATAATGCCGTCAGGAGTTGATGCGACCGTCGGCACCATAACGGCCTCATCGGCTTGACGTCAAACCCGCGCTGCTGCTCCAAGTCTTGCAGGCTCCATCCGCACCCGATCATGCTTCCGCTTCAGCCTCACCGCCGCCGCTTCCTGCGTCTCCTGACCCTGCTGGCCAGCCTCGGTCCGGGGTGGCTGGCGGCCGCTGCGGCGCGCCGCCGTGCCTTGCCGGCGGCAGGGCCGTCGTTCCCCGTCGCCGGCAGCCTTGAGCAGGCACTGGCGGCGGCGCTCAAGGGGCAGGGGTGGCAGGCCAGCGATGCCGTCCGGCTGGAACTCCCCCCTCTCGCTGAAAACGGTGCCATCGTGCCGGTGACCGTTGAAAGCCGACTGCCCGATACGCGCCGTATTTTGATCTTTGCCGAGAAAAATCCCGGCCCGTTGCTGGCCGAATTTCAGTTTGCGCCGGGTGCAGACGCCTGGGTGTCATTACGGCTTAAACTCAATGACTCGGGCCCGGTACTCGCCATTGCCGAGACCGGTAGTGGCTATTTCGGCACCCAAACCGTGGTCAAGGTCATGGTCGGCGGCTGCGGGTAAGCGGGGTGTCCCGCCCGACTGGCAGGGCGCTGAGCGGATTGTCCGCGAGGCGGGCGCGCCAGTGGTCATGGATTCAGCCTGAATTCAGGTCGATTTCGTCCAATGTGGCGCAGCCGGGCGGGCACGACTCACATCCTTGACGCCAATCAGCGCCGTCCGGCAGCCCTTTCCCCATGACGAGGACGCTGTCGATGACCGATACGAAACTTCTTTTCCGCTTGATGGCCCTGAGCCTGTGGCTTTTGACGGGCACCGATGCCATCGCGCACGGGTTCGTCAGCAACCCGCCGGCGCGGGGCTATCTGTGCAAGCAGGGGGGTAACAGCGCCTGCGGGGCCATCCAGTGGGAGCCGCAAAGTCTGGAGGCATTGTCCGGATTTCCTGCCCAGGGGCCAGCCGATGGCCATCTCGCCAGCGCCAGCCTGACCCAGTTTGGTGAACTGGACGAACAGACCAGCAGCCGTTGGGCCAAAACGCCGATGACGGCCGGCGTCCAGGCGTTCACCTGGACCTTTACGGCCAATCATGTGACCCGCAACTGGCGGTATTACCTGACCCGTCCAGACTGGAATCCGAACCAGACGTTGACGCGGGGATCTTTCGAACTGACCCCGTTCTGTACCGCCGCCGGGAATCTGCAGCGGCCGGCGATGACGACCGTCCATCAGTGCCAGGTTCCGGCGCGCACCGGCTATCAGGTGATTCTGGCGGTCTGGGAGGTGGGCGATACGGCCATGAGTTTCTACAACGTCATCGACGTCCTGTTCAATGGCGCCGCGCTGCCGCCGGTGACGTGGGTGTCCAAGGGGACAATCTATCCCTCCTCGGACCTGTTGCCGGGGGATGCCGTCCGGACGCGGGTATTCGATGCACAGGGTGAACGTACGGAACTCGAAACGCGGGTGACCATTGCCAGCGAAACCGAAGGCAAGGCAGCCCATTGGGCATACCGACTCGCGAGTCAGATCAATGCCGAGCAGACCTTGCTCAAGGCCGGCCAGACCGGCGCCAATGGCAACATTGACCCGGTGTATGGTCAAAACAGCGTCTTTGTGCGGGGCGACAGCGGTCTGACGGCGGTGGAAGTCCAGATTGAGAAAGCTCCAGCCGCCAGCGTCTACGAACTGAATGTGAGCGGTGTCGGGACCGGTTATCCGATCCAGTCCGGCAGCGCGAACATCGAGATGACGGTGGCGGTGCGGGGTGCCATGGAGGTCAGCAGCTATGTCTATGATGCGGCCGGCGTTGCCAAGGCCTATGCCAGTGCAAGCCTGGAGTCGGCCAGCCTCACGCAGACGCTGTCGATCAACCCCGCGGTACCGGGGAGCTATCAACTTGTGGTCAAGGCCGTCCCCAAGGCCGGCGGTGCGGTGTTGCAAAAAACCATCGGCTTCAGCCTGACTGCCGAGCCGGTCTCCGGCAACTATCAGTACGTGTTTCCGGATGGCTTGAGGAACTATCAGGCCGGTACGCGCGTGTTGCAGCCAAAGACCGGACGCATCTATGAATGCAAGCCGTGGCCTTACAACGGCTACTGCGTACAGTGGAGCAGCGGTTCCAATCAGTTTGAGCCGGGCGTCGGCAGTGACTGGCAGGGGGCCTGGATCATGCGCTGATCCAGTCCGTTACAAACCCCGCCGGTAGGGGCTTTGGCCGGCGGGGTTTTTTTTGCGCGCGTCTAAAAGACGATGTTTCTTTATGACTGCAGCCAGTGTCTCAACAAGGTATCGAGATCGGCCATGCCCTGATGCAGATTCGCTTCGATCTCGGCCAGGGTAATTTCACCGGCCTGTTTGCCCGCCGCCCAGTTGGCCACCACGGCGCAGCAGGCGTAATCCAGTTCCAGCTCGCGGGCCAGCGCCGCTTCCGGCATACCGGTCATGCCGACCAGATCGCAGCCGTCGCGCTCCATGCGGCTTATCTCGGCCGCGGTTTCCAAACGTGGCCCCTGCGTGCAGCCATACACGCCCCCGTCGATGACCGGAATGGCGGCCATCTCGGCGGCGTGCAGCAGGCGTTCGCGCAGCCAGGGCGTGTAGGGGATGGAGAAGTCGATATGGGTGACGGCGTCGAGATCATCTTCGAAGAAGGTCTGCGCACGGCCGTAGGTGTAGTCGATCAGCTGATCGGGAACGGCGATCGCGCCGGGTACCATACTTGGCGCGATGCCGCCGACGGCGGCGACGGCCAGAATGCTGCGGGCGCCAGCAGCTTTCAGTGCCCACAGGTTGGCACGGTAGTTCACCCTGTGCGGCGGCAGGGTGTGCGGGTCGCCATGCCGGGCCAGAAACAGGATGTCCTGTCCGTGCAGCCGGCCCAGCACCAGATCGGCCGAGGGCGCGCCATAGGGCGTGTCCATGGGACGGCGTTCGCGGATCGTGAAGTGCGGCAGCCGGGTCAGCCCGGTGCCACCGATGATGGCTGTCAGCGTACTCATGACGTTGTTTCAGTAGACGGTTTTGCAGGCATAGATGCCGGGCCAGTTGCGGAGATGGTTCTTGTAATCCAGCCCGTAGCCGAACAGGTAGCGGTTTTCGCAGGTCAGGCCGACGAAATCCGGCTGGCAGGGTTTATCGCGGCCGATCTGCTTGTCGATCAGGACGGCGACGCGGACATCGACGGCCCCCGCCTCGCGGCAGTAGCGGACGATCTCGGCCAGGGTGATGCCTTCGTCCAGAATGTCATCGAGGACCAGCACGCTACGACCGGCGAGTGACAGGCTGGGCGTGAGCGTCCAGCGCATCTCGCTGCCACGGGTCGCGCCCTGGTAGCGTCCGGCCTTGATCGCGTCAAGTTCTAACGGAAAGGGCAACTGCAGGAGCAGTTCACTGGTGAAAAACAGACCGCCGTTCAGCACCGACAGGACAATCGGATGGTGGGTGGCCAGTTCGGCCTCAATCTCGCTGGCCATGCGGCGGATGGCGGTCTGGATGGCGTCGCGGGTGAAAAGGCAGTCGGCTTCGGCCGCGACCCGGCGGATTTCTTCCGTGATGTTCATGTGTGTCAGGCGTCGTTGAGTGCCGCGATGCGGGCGGCGGTCTGTTGCCATTCGGGACTGGCGAGCAGGGCGGCGCGGTCAATCGGAAAGCGGCCGCGCATGCGCGCCAGACGCGCGGCGCTTCGGGGGTCGTTCGGCCGGTCGACCAGTGCTTCGAGGACTTCGGTCGCCGCCCCGGGGGCATTGCAGACCAGCACCATGTCGCAGCCGGCGTCGAGTGCCCGCCGGGCCCGGTCGACGTAGCCGCCGGCATAGGCGGCACCCGCCATCGACAGGTCATCACTGAAGACGGCGCCGTCAAACCCCAGTCTGTCTCTGAGCATCGCTTGAATCCAGAAGGGCGAAAAGCCCGCCGGATGTTCGTCGACCTGTTGGTAAATCACGTGCGCTGGCATGATGCCCTCCAGCCCCTCTGCCATGAGTGCGCGGAAGGGGACGAGGTCATGGGTGTCCAGTTCAGCCATGGGGCGCCGGTCGACCGGCAGGGCCAGATGCGAGTCTTCGACCACGCCGCCGTGTCCCGGGAAGTGCTTGCCGACGGCGGCCATGCCAGCCCGCCGCATGCCCTGCGCAAAGCGGCCGGCCAGGCGGGCGACGGTGGCGGGGTCAGTGCCAAAGGCGCGGTCGCCGATGACCTGGCTGAGGCCGCATTCGACATCCAGCACCGGAGCGAAGCTGAAGTCCACGCCAACGGCGCGCAGTTCGGCCGCCATCAGCCAGCCGGCCGCTTCGGCCAGTTCGGGCGCGTTGGCTGCGGCATAGCGGGAGGCCGGTGGCAAGCGGGTAAATCCGTCGCGAAAGCGTTGTACCCGGCCGCCTTCATGATCGACACCGATCAGTAGTTCGGGTCGGATGGCGCGGATGGCGCGGATGAGGTCAATGATCTGTTCGGGCGAGACATAGTTGCGGCGGAACAGAATCAGTCCGCCGGCAGCCGGGTGGCGGAGGCGATTTCGCTCGGCGTCGGTGAGGGTGGTGCCTTCGATGTCGAGCATCACCGGGCCGGGCAGGGAATTCAAGGCCATGGTCAGGTATCGGGTTGGGTAGCGGGTGACGGACGGCCGCAAACGGCGGCGATGCCAGTGCGGGTCATTGCTGCTGTTGTTCCTGGGCCTGCTTGCGGCGTTGACGTTCGTCGAAAGCCTTGAGTTGTTCCGGCGTGGCCTCGGTCTGGAAGCGCTGTTTCCACTCCGGGTAGGGCATGCCGTAGACGATCTCCTGCGCTGCGGCGTACGTGATGTCCAGACCTTTTTCCGCCGCCGCCGCGCTGTACCATTTGGCCAGGCAGTTGCGACAGAAGTCCGCCAGGACCATCAGTTCGATGTTCTGCACCTCGGGATGCTCCTGAAGGTGCTTGATCAGTCGGCGAAAGGCGGCAGCTTCGAGTTCGGTACGGGTATCGATGGTCATGAGGGTATCGGGGTGTGGCATCGGATCGGAATGGATATCCATTTGGTCAAGGGCTTGACCTGGGATAAGCTGGGCTATAATGCATGCAATTATACAGAAGGGACGGTAGCATCAGTGCCTGCGGGTTTCCTCCATTCATCGCTGCAGACCACCGATCTCCCGATCCACTGGGTTCCGAGCCTTCATTGCTGATTTCTGATCCATGAAACTCCTGGTCGATTTCTTTCCAATCGTTTTATTTTTTGCGGGCTACAAGCTGGCGGACATTTATGTCGCGACACTGGCGGCCATCGTCGGCGCGGTAGTGCAGGTGGCGTTCACCTGGTACCGCTCGCGCAAGGTTGAAACCATGCACCTGATCTCGCTGGTGCTGATCGTGGTGTTCGGCGGGGCGACCTGGTTTCTGCGTGACCCAACCTTCATCAAATGGAAGCCGACCGTGCTGAACTGGTTGTTCGGCATCGTGTTCCTCGGCAGCCAGTTCATCGGCGGGCAGCCGGTCATTCAGCGTATGCTCAGCAGCCAGATCGAGCTGCCCGCAGTGGTCTGGCGGCGTCTGAATCTGGCCTGGACCAGCTTCTTCTTCGTCATCGGCGGGGTCAACCTGTACGTCGCCTTCAATTTTGAAGAAAGCGACTGGGTCAATTTCAAGCTGTTCGGCATGCTCGGCCTGACGCTGGTGTTCGTGCTGGCGCAGTCGTTCTACCTGTCTCGCCACTTGCCCGAGGCGACATCGGAGCAGGAATAGCCATGTTGTACGCATTGGTCTGCGAAGATCACCCCGACAGCCTGCCGCTGCGCCAGCAGGCCCGCCCGGCGCATCTGGAACGGCTGCAGGCACTGCAAGCTGCCGGCCGACTGGTCCTGGCGGGACCGTTTCCGGCCATCGAGAGTGTCGATCCCGGTCCGGCCGGATTCACCGGCAGCCTCATTGTGGCCGAGTTCGACAGCCTTGCCGCTGCCCGGCAGTGGGCGGACACCGACCCCTACCAACTGGCCGGGGTCTATCAGCGGGTTACCATCAAACCCTTCCGACAGGTTTTTCCCCAATGAATGAACGCGTCGAAAAAATCCATGCGCTGTTGCAGGCAGCACTGGCACCCCAGCATCTGGACATACAGGACGACAGTGCCGCGCATGCAGGTCATGCAGGTGCGCTACAGAGCGGCGGCGGACATTTTTCCGTCTGGATCGTCGCCGATGCCTTTACCGACAAGTCACTGGTCCAGCGTCACCAGCTGGTCTACCGGGCGCTGGGCGATCTCATGAAAACCGATATTCACGCCTTGATGATCAAGGCGCAGACGCCACTTGAATTCTCTTAACCCCCAACCCTAAGGACACTGCATGAACAAACGTCTTCTCGTTTCTGCTTCTCTCTCCGCCCTGATGCTGGCTGGTTGCGACAAGCCCGCCGATCAGGCTCAGGTGGTTGCGACCGGCGAGGTCGTCGCGATCGTGAATGGCAAGCCGATCAGCAAGACCGCTTTCGAGATTCTGGCCAAGGAAGTCAACGAACGCCGCGGCGCCAACAAGGTACCGGACGAGAAGATTCTCGAAGAACTGATCAAGCGTGAGCTGCTCAGTCAGGAACTCATGACCACCGACGCGATGAAGGATCCACAGCTGGCGGGCAAGATCGAAAACGCCCAGCGCATGATGCTGTCGCAGGCCGGCGCGGAGGAATTCATCGAAGACGTCAAGGTCACCGACGAAGACCTGAAGAAGGAATACGACGACCGCGTGGGTCCGATGAAGAATGCCGAATACCGCGCCAAGCACATTCTGGTCGAGGGCGAGCAGGAAGCCAAGGACATCATCGCCAAGCTGGCCAAGGGCGAAAAGTTTGATGCGCTGGCAAAGAAATTCTCCAAAGACCCGGGCTCCAAGGACAAGGGCGGCGAACTGGGCTGGTTCAGTCCGCAGCAGATGGTGCAGCCTTTCTCCGAGGCCGTCATGGCACTGAAGAACGGTGAGACCACCCAGACTCCGGTCAAGAGTCAGTTTGGCTGGCATGTGATCCAGCGCGAAGAGTCACGCGAGCAGGCGCCGCCGCCCTTCGATGCGGTCAAGGATCAGCTGCGCAACATGGTTCAGACCAAGAAGCTGCAGGACCACATCGCTGAACTGCAGGCCAAGGCCAAGATCGAGAACAAGCTGGAAGCCAAGCCGGCTGAGACGCCCAAGGCCGTCGAGCCGAAGCCGGCCGCACCGGCTGCAGCCCCAGCCCCGGCCGCACAACCGGCCAAGCCGGCTGCACCTGCCAAGTAACCGGCGGCGCCGTCACCAAAAAGCCGGGCATGTCCCGGCTTTTTTGCATTCAAGAGCGGCCGGTTCAGAACAGTTCCAGCTGCTCTGGCCCGATTTTGGGTCGGGTAAACAGCCCCGTTTCCAACGATAGCGACGCCGCCTTCAGGTTCAGCCGTCGGGCTTGTAGCTGAAACCGTTGCCGGATCATGTCGGCATAAGCGCCGGAGCCAGTCTGGCGGGTCCCGAACTGGGCGCGATACAGCTGTCCGGCGTGGCTGTCCCTGAGGCGGTTCAGCACCCGTTGCGCCTGCCCGGGTGCATGGGCCTGAAGCCAGTCACCGAACAGCTGTTTCAGCTCCAGTGGTAGCCGCAGCAGGTTGTAGCCGGCGCGAGTCGCGCCCGCATCGGCAGCGGCCGCCAGAATCGTGTCCAGTTCCGCATCGGTGAGGGCAGGAATGATGGGCGCGACCAGCACGGTCACGGGAATCCCGGCCAGCGCCAGCCGCCGGATCGTCTGCAGCCGGCGCTCCGGACTGGCCGCGCGGGGCTCGAGGGTGCGGGCCAGCGACCGATCCAGCGTGGTGAGGGAAATCTGTACCTGCGCCAGCCGGTCACGCGCCATCTCACCCAGAAGGTCGATGTCGCGCTCGATCAGGGCCGATTTGGTTGTCAGCGTGACCGGATGACGACAGGCCTGCAGGACGCTCAGGACCTCACGCGTCAGTCGCCAGTGCCGTTCGATCGGTTGATAGGGGTCGGTATTGGCGCCGAGCGCGATCGGCGTGACCCGGTAGGCCGGGTGGGCTAATTCCGCCCGTAGCCGTTCCGCGGCGTCCGGTTTGGCCACCAGCCGGCTTTCGAAGTCCAGCCCCGGCGAGAGCCCGAGATACGCATGCGTGGGGCGGGCGTAGCAGTAAATACAGCCATGCTCACAGCCACGATAGGGGTTGATCGATTGATCGAACGGGATGTCCGGCGACGGGTTGCGGCTGATGATGCGGCGGCTGGTTTCCGTCGTGACGGTCGTTTTCAGGGGGCTTTTTTCCTCCGGGGTCCAGCCATCATCGACGGCCTCGATGTGTGTGGCTGCATAGCGATCGGGCGGATTCGAGACCGCACCCCGGCCTTTGAGCGGCCGGGCCGAAGGCCGGTTGGAACAGCCGGGCTGGGCGTCGTCATGGGGGGTGTCGCTGGACATGCGATCGGAGCGCAAAAGGGTTATCCGCGGCCGGCCGGCCGGCGTTCGCATGATATTATCGCGCTTTTTTTCAGCCGTCCGGAATGCGTCAGTCGTCCAGCCTTTTTCTGATCGGTCCGATGGGTGCGGGCAAGAGCACCATCGGGCGCCTGCTGGCAAAATCGCTGGGGGTTGATTTTGTCGACAGCGACAAGGCGATCGAGCGCAAGACCGGTGTCACCATCCCGATGATTTTCGAATACGAGGGTGAAGCGGGTTTTCGCAAGCGCGAAGCCGAGGTGATCAACGAACTGACCCGGCTGGAGCAGGTGGTCCTGGCGACCGGCGGGGGCTCGGTCTTGCTGCCGGAAAACCGGGCCTGCCTGCGCGAGCGGGGCTTCGTTGTTTATTTGCACTGCCCGGTCGAGAAACAACTGGAACGCACCCACAAGGATTCCAACCGCCCGCTGCTGAAAACCGACAATCCGCGTCAGCGCCTGCAGGAGATTTTTGCCATTCGCGAACCCCTGTACCGCGAGCTGGCCGATTTCGTTGTCGATACCGGACAATCCTCGAGTCGCAGTGTTGTGCGACAGATCCTCCGGGCCTACCAACGCACAGAAACCGACCGACACGACGCATGAGAACCTTAACCGTTGAACTGGGTGACCGGCGTTACCCGATCTACATCGGACAACAGCTGCTGGATCAGCCCGACTGCCTGACCCGCCACATCGATTCGCGTCAGGTCATGATCGTGACCAACGAGACGGTGGCCCCCTTGTACCTTGACAAGGTGCGCCAGGCCCTGGGCGACCGGCAGGTGGCGACCGTCGTGCTGCCCGATGGCGAAGCCTACAAGACCATGGATTCGGCCATGCAGGTCTTTGACGAACTGCTGCGTCTGCGTTTCAGCCGCAGCGCCCATCTGGTGGCGCTGGGAGGCGGCGTGATCGGTGATCTGACCGGCTTTGCTGCCGCGTGCTACCAGCGCGGCGTGCCGTTCATCCAGATTCCCACGACACTGCTGGCGCAGGTTGATTCGTCCGTCGGCGGCAAGACCGCTGTCAACCATCCGCGCGGCAAGAACATGATTGGTGCCTTCTACCAGCCGAAATGCGTGATCGCCGATATGACGACGCTGAACACACTGGCAGATCGGGAGCTCAGCGCCGGTCTGGCCGAGGTCGTGAAGTACGGCCTGATCCGCGACCCGGAATTTCTGCTCTGGCTGGAAGCGAACATGGAGGCCTTGCGGGCCCGCGACCCGGATGCGCTGGCGACGGCGGTCGAACGGTCCTGCCGCAACAAGGCCGAGGTGGTGGCTGCCGATGAGCGCGAATCGGGGGAGCGCGCCACCCTCAATCTCGGCCATACCTTCGGGCATGCGGTGGAAACGGGGCTGGGGTATGGCGCCGTACTGCACGGCGAAGCGGTGGCCATCGGCATGTGCCAGGCGGCTGATCTGTCGCGGCGAATGGGCTGGCTCACCGATGTTGACCTTGAGCGGGTGGTTCAGCTGCTGGTCCGTGCCGGTCTGCCGGTGACCCCCCCACCCGCACTCGACACGGATGCCTTCCTTGAACACATGGCCGTCGACAAGAAAAACGTCGAGGGTCAGCTCAGGCTGATTTTGCTCGAGCAATTGGGCCGCGCGACTCTGCCGATGGCGGTCGAACTTGGGCGATTGCGACAAACCCTCGACCAGTATGGACGTGCCTGAATAACCCGTGCGGGCCCGCTTGACTGGTACAGGCGGCCGCCATCCACCCTGAGCAGCGCTAGGATTCACTGATGACCGTGAGCTTGAAGAACGACACTTTTCTGCGCGCCCTGTTGCGTCAACCGGTCGACCGGACGCCGGTCTGGATGATGCGTCAGGCCGGTCGCTATCTGCCCGAGTACCGGCGGGTGCGTGAGCAGGCCGGCAGCTTCATGGGTCTGTGCACGAATCCGGAACTGGCGTGCGAAGTCACCCTGCAACCGCTGGAACGCTATCGCCTTGATGCGGCGATCCTGTTTTCCGACATTCTCACCATCCCTGATGCCATGGGGCTGGGGCTGGAGTTCGTGGAAGGAGAGGGACCGCAATTCCGGCATCCGGTGCGGAGCGCCGAGGCTATCCGTCGCCTGCCGGTTCCGGACCCGGAGGCCAGTCTGGGCTATGTGACCGACGCGGTGCGCCTGATCCGCCGCGAACTCGATGGCCGCGTGCCGCTGATCGGTTTTTCCGGCAGCCCGTGGACACTGGCAACCTACATGGTCGAAGGCCGCAGCAGTCGCGAGTTTCGCAGGATCAAGGGGCTGATGTACGAGCAGCCCGAGTTGCTGCACCAGTTGCTGGATACGTTGGCCCAGTCCGTGGCCGCCTACTTGCAGGCCCAGATTGATGCGGGCGTGGATGCGATCATGGTGTTCGATACCTGGGGTGGCGTATTGTCGCCGATGCAGTATCAACAGTTCTCGCTGGACTATGCCCGCCAGGCGCTGTCAGGTCTGACGCGGACGCAGGGCGAACGTACCCTTCCGGCCATCCTGTTTACCAAGGGCGGGGGTCAGTGGCTGGAGACGATGGCGGACAGCGGTTACGATGCCCTGGGGCTTGACTGGACCACAGACATTGCCAGCGCGCGGGCGCGCGTCGGGGATCGCGTGGCTTTGCAGGGGAATCTGGATCCGCAGGCGCTGTATGCGCCGATTCCGCGTCTGCGGGAGGAAGTGCGCCAGATTCTGGAAGGCTATGGCGCGGGCAGCGGTCACGTCTTCAATCTCGGGCACGGTGTCTGGCCGGATGTGAACCCCGAGCACGTCGGGGCCATGATCGAGGCCGTCCACGCCTTCAGCCCGGCGATCCAGTCCCGGTCAGCCTGATCCAAGCGGCCGGCGTCCCGTGCAGGGGGCCGGCCGGATGCCGCACCGTCTCAGACCGCATCATCGTCATCGGCCAGATCCGCCAGCGGCCGTACCTCGGTCAGCATCTCCTCGCCACCGGTCGGTCCGGGAATTCCCAGTGCGACATGGCTCTTGCGATAGCCATAGAGAAAATAAAACACCAGACCAATGCCACCCCAGACCGGGAACACCAGTTTCGCTTCGGTCGGCAGGAACAGGAACAGCACGGCACAGCCGAGCATGGCCAGCGGCCCCACGACCCAGATGGCCGGGGTGCGGAACGGGCGGTGGCGGTCCTTCTCCCTCACGCGCAGAATCATCACCGCAATCGAGACCGTGAAGAACGCAAACAGGGTGCCGGAATTGGAAATGTCCGCCAGCTTGCCGACCGGCAGGAAGGCGGCCGCGAAGGTGACACCGACGCCGGTGATGGCGGTCACGATGTGCGGTGTCTTGAAACGCGGATGGATCTGGCTCAGGCCTTCCGGCAAGAGGCCATCCCGCGCCATCACAAAGAAGATGCGCGTCTGCCCGAAGAGCAGCATCAAAATCACCGAGGGCAATGCCAGGAAGGCCGCCAGCCCGAGCAGGTTGCCGACTTTCTCCCAGCCGATCTGGCGCAACACCAGCGCCAGGGCTTCCTTTGAACAGACCAGCGGTTGCTGGCCCGCGGCGGCGAGGCTTTGGCACTGGGTGGCCAGTTCCTGCGAGCCGGGCGCGATGCCGGCGCCGCTGGCGTCGAGGATGGGCTGAGCGCCGATGGTGCCGATGGCGCCGGTCGCGACCAGCAGGTAAAAAATCGTACAGATGCTGAGCGACCCGATCAGGCCGATGGGGACATTGCGTTGCGGATTCCGGGTCTCTTCGGCGGCGGTCGAGACGGCATCGAAGCCGACGTAGGCAAAAAAGATCGACGCGGCTGCGGCCACCGCACCAGACCCGCCCAGGGGCAGGAAGGGCTGAAAATGTTCGGCCTTCACGACGGGCAGCGAAAACACGATAAACGCCGTCAGCGCGGTGATCTTCACCATCACCAGGATGGCATTGAACGTCGCGCTCTCTTTGGTGCCGATGATCAGCAGACCGGTGACGGCCAGGCTGATGACGACGGCCGGCAGGTTGATGAGGCCGCCGGCAAAGGGGCCATTGCTCAGGCTCTCAGGAATATGCCAGCCGAGTGAATTCTGCATCAGTCCGACAAAGTACCCTGACCAGCCCACCGCAACGGCACTGGAGGCGACGGCATATTCCAGAACCAATGCCCATCCCACCATCCAGGCGATCAGTTCGCCCAGCACAGCATAAGAATAGGTATAGGCCGACCCGGACACCGGCACCATCGAGGACAGTTCCGAGTAGCACAGTGCCGCCACGGCACACACCGCACCCGCAATGACGAAGGAGAGCAACATGCCGGGTCCCGCTTTTTGCGCGGCCTCGGCCGAGAGGACGAAGATACCCGTCCCGATGATGGCGCCGATGCCGAGCAGGGTCAGTTGCCAGGCGCCCAGCGAGCGGTGCAGGCTCTTTTTCTCGGCCGTGGCCAAAATCGCGTCAAGGGGTTTGATTCGCCAGAAAATCATAATAGATAGGTCTCCAGTCAGTCGCGCAATATCCGTGGGTGACGGGTTGATCCGAACAGCGGTCCCAGTTTAACCGAATGACGCCGGGATCCGATTTCGTTTACCGTGTCGTATTGTCAAAACAACAGGTAAGGGGTATGCAGATTCTGCAAATACCGGTTCTCAGGGATAACTATATCTACCTGATCCACACGGAGGGCAGCGATCAGACGGCGGTCATCGACCCCGCCGAAGCCGCGCCGGTGCTGAGCGCCCTGCGGGAGCGGGGCTGGCGGCTGACACACATCTTCAACACCCATCACCATGCCGATCACGTCGGCGGCAATCTCGAACTGCAACACGCCACCGGTGCACGCATCCATGGCGCCAGCGGGCCGGGCGAACCCATCCCGGGGCTCGATGAACCGGTGAGCGAGGGGTTGCGGATCGCCTTTGGCGAGATGGACGTGGAGGTGTGGGCCGTTCCCGGCCATACCCGGCATCATCTGGCCTTCTGGCTGCCGGGAGCCGGCGCGCTTTTCTGTGGCGACACGCTGTTCGGCATGGGGTGCGGCCGGTTGCTGGGGGGTACGGCTGAACAACTCTGGCAATCGCTGGACCGCCTGCGGCGGCTGCCGGCCGACACGCTTATTTACTGCGCCCACGAATACACGCAGAACAATGGCCGCTTTGCGGCGAGCGTGGAACCGGACAACAGCGCCTTGCAGGCCCGTCTGCGCGAAGTCGACCGGTTGCGGTCGTGCGCGGCTGCCACAGTGCCGTTCCGACTCGAGGAAGAATGGGCCACCAACCCCTTCCTGCGCCCGGAGAGCCCCACGATCCGGGCCAGTCTGGGTCTGCCGGACGCCAGCGATCAGGCAGTCTTTGCTGAATTGCGGCGCCGGAAGGATCTTTTCTGAACGAACAACACCCGATAGAGACGGCCCGCAGGGCAGGGAGGGGGCGGGGAGCCAAATCGGCATGAGTCCGTTATCATGCCCGCTTGCTGGGAGGCATTGCGTCCGGGCACGACTATTCAGTATCAGGAGAGTCATTGATGACCTTGTTCAACGAAATCGTCACTGAAACCGCCGAGAGTTTTGGCTTGGGCAACAAGGCCGGCGCGCTGGTCGCGGAAACGGTCAGGCTCATGTTCAACCCGGCCAAGGGCGGGTTGCAGGGCTTTTTCGATCGCCTGGATGAGGCCGGACTCGGGGATCTGACCCGCTCCTGGCGTGAAGCCAAGGCTGCGCCGAAACCGCTCGACGGCAAGCAGCTGGAAGCGGTGTTCGGTACTGCGGCCATTGCCGACGTCGGCAAGCAGCTGGGCATGGCCAATGCGCGCATTCGTACGGCCATGGCCTTCGTGGTGCCTTTGCTGGCACGCTATTTTGCGGCGGATGGTGCACTCCCAAAGGAGATGCCGTCGGCCATTCAGACATTCCTGCAGTCCGAGCAGGCCCGGGTGTTTACACCCAAGGGCAAGCCGGTCAATCGCAACCGGACCGAGCCCACGCCGAACATCGGCATGTGGACGCTGGGTGTCGCGGTCCTGCTGGTGACGGCCGTGTTCACCGGCTACCAGATTCTCAAGGGGAACGAACCGGGACCGGCCGAACAGGCCCAGCCTTCCGCCCCCCCGATGGCCAGCACGCCAACACAACCGCCAGCCGATGCCGATGCGGGCAAACCTGTGGCTCGCCTGATCATCCGCAACGATGGTGGACGCTTCGATTATTCCGGTGAGGTCAGCGACAATGGCCTCAAGGGTCACATCACCGAGCAGCTGTTAACGTTCTTCGGTCAGGCACGGCTGAACGGCAACCTGACCCTGAATCCCCAACTCGGCATCCCCCCCTGGTTTGCCAAACTCGACCGGGTGCTGCCGCAACTCAACGTACCGGGGATTGACCTGCATCTTGAAGGCAACAGCGTCAGCCTTGGCGGCTGGCTGAGCGATCAGGATCGCGATAGCGTCATGAACAGCCTCAAGACCGCCATGGGCCCGGGGTTCCGCTACGCATACCTGGGTGACGAAGCGCTGGAACTGGAAAAAGAGGCACGCGGCCGCACGCTGGCCGCCCTGGCGGCGCTGCCGCCCGGCTATCAGGGACTGGATCTGGCGGCGGCACTGAATCAATGGGCCATCAATTTTCCCAAGGATCATGCCGCTCTGCCTGAGGGTGGCCGTGACATCATCGGTCGGGCTGCGGAACTGATGAAGGCCATGAATCAGCCGGTGGTGTTCCAGATCATCGGCCACACCGACGAGAAGGGACAGACGGGGCTGAAGTTGTCGCAGGAGCGGGCCAATGCGGTCCGCGAAGCCTTGTTGCAGGCGGGCGTGCCCAAGGAAATGTTGCAGGCGCGGGGGGTTGGCGGCGAGCAGCCGGTCGCATCAAACGATACGCCCTATGGGCAATTCAAGAATCGGCGCATGGAGTTTGTTGTGGTACAGACCTGCGTCACGAAATCCGAATGTGGCCTGCCGGATCCCTTTGCGCTGCCGACGCCAGTGCAGCCCGAACTGCCGGTTGAGCCGTTACAGCCTCCTGTGACGGAACCGGTGGCGCCGGAGCATGCCCCGGAAACCTCGCCGACCCGTTCACTGGGCGAGTCGCTAGAGCGCGGGTTGCTGTCGCCAACGCCGTCCCACGAGATTCGGCGGCCGCTGGATGACGAGACGCAAAAGCCGGAGGCCAGCAGCAAGACCAAGCCCAAGGCCCCCAAGCCGGCCGAGCGCTCGACCTCGCCGGATAATGTGGATGATCTGTTCTAGCCGCCGGGTGGCCGCCAGGGTGTGGCGCCCGGGCTTACCCTTACTTGCGCCGCCCTCAGGGTCAGCAGCCAAGGGCTTTACGTGTGACACAGGGCAGGCCCTTCAGGGTTTGCCCGCCCACCCCCGAAGGATTGAAAGATGAAAATCACGCCCATTGTCATCCATGTGCTGATCTTCCTGCCGGCCATCATTGCCTGGGCCAGGCACTGTCAGTACCGGTTCGTCATCCTGCTGATCTGCGGGTTGATCGCCGGGGTGTCGATTTACGATCTGCACGACATACTCGCCACGCGCAACGCCCGCCATTCGATGATCCTGTTTGCAGCAGAAGTACTGCTGTGGTTGCCGGTATTCATCCTGTC
>CAYFNI010000002.1:0-824 GCA_964344495.1 uncultured Methylococcus sp. | reverse complement strand
GCTGAACGGGCAAGCCCCCCCTCAGCCGTGGCCGCTATTCAAAATCCAGTGCGCTGTCCTGTGGTCGGATCAGTGAGTCCGACGTGATCTCAAAACCGCCCCAGCCCGTTTCTCCGATGATCGAGTGGAAACGCGCCATCGTTTTGCCGCCCCTGAATACCAACAACTGAAAATCCGCCGGACATTCGCCGCCGACACAGGCGGTCAGGGCATAGGTGAATGCACCACGGCTGAAATACAGCACGTCAAGGTTGGCCCGGGGAGACAGCGTCTGCCCGGTCGAGAAGAATGTCCCATCGCGCGGCGCGCTAAATTCCAGTTCCGTCTTGCCCGGTTGGCCAAACCGATAGGTCAGGCTGCCGGGTGGCTGCGTGCTGTCTGCGCACAGTGAAAGCAGCTTCGTAGGGCTGTTGCCTTTTTTGCTACTGCTTACGAAGGGTCCATTGAAATAGGCCCGCTCGGCCGGCGTACAGAGGGAGGGTTCGTCGGCGTGAGCAAGCCCTCCGTGTACCAGTATGCTGGCCCACAGAATGACAGTGTTTTTCGAGATCATGGTGTTTCCTTCAAGGAGTCGAATGGAGCCCATGCTGCTGGCAGTTCCGGGGGGATGGACATGAACCCACCGCCGGGTTCAGCCGTTTTGGCTGAGTTTGCCTCAGGGATTGAATGATGTGAGGGCTGTCGAGAGGAGAGGATTCAGTTACCAGAAAGCGCCCATGTGACTCAAACCCATGGGCGCTTTGTTCGGCCGAATGGCGAGGGATTGGGCTACCGCCGCCCGCCCCGGCCCTTGGCTTTCGGACGTTCTTCATTGACGCGCAGAC
>CAYFNI010000001.1:0-51289 GCA_964344495.1 uncultured Methylococcus sp. | reverse complement strand
CCCGAAAGGCGGATACCGTAAAGAGGACGCTAGAGCGAGAGCCCCACCTGAAAGTGTGATGGCTGCGGTTCACGCAACTTCTTGTGTGTCTGGGGCAGGATAACCCCCTTAGGCCTGGTCGACTCAGGGGCACTGCAATCAAACCTGATGCCAGCTTGCGGGGCTTTGTTATACTTCGACCCGCACTCCGGGGCCATCCTCGGCGGGTCACGCAGTGACCCCAAGCCTGTCACTGACCATCCACCTTTTCGCCAGCATGTCGGAAATCAGAACATCCGCCCCCATTCGCCATTGTGATGTCCTGATCATGGGCGGCGGGCCTGCAGGCTCCTCGGCCGCAACCTTATTGGCACAACGCGGCTGGCATACGGTGGTACTGGAAAAGGATCATCATCCACGCTTCCACATTGGCGAGAGCCTTCTCCCGCTCAGCATGCCCTATATCGAGCAACTGGGCCTCGCGGAAGAGCTTGATGCGATTGGTCTGCGCAAATATGCCGCCGAATTCCATTCCGTCTATCACGGCAAAAGCACCACCTTTGCCTTCGGGGATTCGCTCCAGCGCGACTACCCCTACGCCTACGAGGTCCGGCGCTCGGAGTTCGACCACCTGCTGATCCAGAACGCTCGCAAACAGGGGGCCGACATTCTCGAGGGCTGGCGGGTGGATGCCGTCGAACTCGATGGTCAGCTGATCCGCGCCGTGACGGCGCAGTCCGATGACGGCGCCAGACACACCTGGCAAGCCCGTTTCTACATTGACGCGACCGGGAGGGACACGCTCCTGGCCAATAGCCTCGGCACCAAGGCGCGTAACCCCCGGCACCGGAGCGCGGCACTCTACGCCCATTTTGTCGGGGCCGAGCGTGATGTCGGAGCCGCTGAGGGCAACATCTGCATTTACTGGTTCGATCATGGCTGGTTCTGGATGATTCCACTCAAGGACGGCACCATGAGCGTAGGTGCCGTGTGCAAGCCGGAGTATCTGAAAAATCGTACCGTCAGCGTGGAGCAATTCCTGTTCGATACGATCGCTCAGTGTCCCGGTGTCTCCAAGCGACTGGCCCAGGCACAGCTTTCAAGCCCAGTGACGGCAACCGGCAATTACTCCTACCAATCGACCCGCATGACCGGCGACAATTTCCTGCTGGCCGGCGATGCCTTTGCCTTCATTGATCCGGTTTTTTCCAGCGGGGTCCATCTGGCCCTGAACAGCGCTTTTCTGGCTGCAGATGCCGTGGATGGCAGTCTCCGTAACCCCGCCCAGACCCGCCGGCATCTGGCGGCCTTTGAGCGCCAGATCCGCAAGGGTCTCAAAACATTCTCATGGTTCATCTACCGGGTCACGACGCCGGCCGTTCGCGATCTGTTCATGAATCCCGAGAACATTTTCCGGGTACGAGAGGGTGTCACATCGGTACTGGCAGGCGATCTGTTCAGAGGCACTCCACTGCGTGTGCCGTTGACGGCTTTTCGTCTGATCTACCATGTCAAAAGCCTGCTGATCCGCTGGGGGCTGGTGCCGGCCATTACCCGCTAGATCCGATAGCCTAAGATCCATGGTACCGCTGATGCTGGCCGTTGCGTCCCCTCCCCATCCCCAGGCGAAGCCGTCACTCTTGCGGCCGCGCTATGAGGCACTGGCGCCTGCTGCTCAGGCAAGCGGACTGCATTCGGCCCTGGGTGTGGTCGACCATGGTCTGGAGCGGGCTGCAGATTCCTTACCCGCCGACCTGCCATTCGCCCAAATACTCATGGAACATCTGGGAGGGTCCTGCGGCCGCGAAATCTGGATGACCGACACCCCCCTGTTGCATGGCGAGGACCTTGGGATTCGCTATGCACACAGTGGCGACGTCATGTTCGGGGTCATGCGCGCCGATCCTGGCCCGCTGCGGCAATCGACACAGGACGGTTATCGCGCCATCTTGAACCTGATCCATAAAATGCATGCCGGGCACCTGATCCGCATCTGGCATTACTTTCCGGAAATCAATCAGGACTCGAGCGGTCTGGAGCGCTACAAGCAGTTCTGCCAGGGGCGGCACGAGGCGCTCAGCGCAGGTGGTTTTCGACTGGCGGACGATCTGCCGGCGGCCAGTGCTGTCGGCACGGCGGGCGGTGATCTGTGGCTGCTGTTTCTGGCCGGCACCGGACGCGTGCAGCAGATCGAAAACCCGCGTCAAACCAGCGCCTTCCGCTATCCGCCCGCCTATGGTCCGAGCAGCCCGGCTTTCAGTCGTGCAGTACGGTATACGACTGACCGCCAGGATCTGTTGTTCATATCCGGCACCGCCAGCATTGTCGGGCATGAGACAATTCACCCCAGCGACCCGGCCCTGCAGGCCGTTACAACCCTCGACAACCTGCAGGCCCTGTTGCATCAGGTCACTCAGACCGATCTGGCGGCTCTCGGCGAGCAGGCCAGCTGGAAGTTATTCATCCGCCATCCGGAGCATCTGCCCCACGTACTGATGCGGCTCAGAACCCGCCTTGATCCGGCCAGTCCGCTCCTGATTCTTAAAGGCGATATTTGCCGCTCTGCCCTGCTGCTGGAAATTGAAGGGGTCATTGATCTGCGGGCATTGCCGGGCAAATCCTGATGTAATAAGCGTTTTAAGCGTTACACCGATTACCTAACCCACCCCGCATGACAGTACAGAGTTCTTTCGAGGCCGAATTGGCACTGCTGATGGTCGAAACCCTGAATCTTGAGGTGCCTGCGGACTCCATTGACCCGCAACAGCCGCTGTATCAGGAGGGGCTGGGGCTGGATTCCATTGACCTGCTGGAACTGTCGGTCGTGATTTCCAAGACCTATGGCTTCCAGTTGAAGTCCGACGATCCGGACATCACACACATTTTCTCCTCCCTGCGTGCGCTGTCAGATGCCGTCACCACGCGTCGAACGACCTGAACCGCCCGACCGGCTCAGACTTACGCTCGCACTGGCTTTCAGCTTTCCAGTGCTGGCTTTCCTGTTGTTGCGCCTCGGGGTGCTACCCGATGTCTGGTTCGGGCTCCCTGACGCCGGAGTGGCTCTCGGCTTGGGCATGGGTCTACTGACTCCTTTGCCGGTGCGGGTGCGCATCATGCTGGCCTTGGGCGGGATCGTGCTCCTTGGGGTCGGATTGTGGCTGCAGCCGACCTTGACGCTCGCGTTGATGCCGGCTGCGGTGAACCTGATGTTGGCGCGGATGTTTCATCTGACGCTGGCCCCCGGCAACGAAGCGCTGATCAGCCGTATCGCTCGACTCGCGCGGGGTGAAAGTGGTCCTCTGGCGCCCGCGCTAGCCACCTATACCCGCCGTCTGACCGCCGCGTGGGCCGGATTGTTCGTGGCGCTCGCTCTGCAATCCGTGCTGTTGGCCGTCTGGGCCGATCAGTCCACCGTATGGCTGTTCGCCAATACACTCAACCTGTGGCTGATGGCAGGCTTCTTCATCGCCGAGCACATCTATCGCCGCCATCGGTTCAGCGGCCATCCCCGCACGCCGCTCGGGCAGGTCCTGAGAACGCTGATCGCGCATGGTTGGAAGGCACCGGATGTCGTCTCCGGGCACCGTTCATGACGGACACCCAACGCTTTTGCATCCCGGCCACACACCCTGCCCTGCCCGGCCACTTTCCCGGGTCTCCGATCGTGCCCGGCGCAGTCATCGTCGATGAACTTCTGGCAGCCGCGCAGGCGCATGATCCCCGCTACGGCCGGTGCGATCTGGTACAGATCCGGTTCCTGAGCCCATTGCGCCCGGATGAGATGTGCACCATCGATTTCGATGACTGCGCCAAGGGGCTCCGTTTCGTCTGTGCCTGCGCCGATCGGAAAGTCGCATCGGGCATTCTGGCCCGCGTCGAAAATCCGACATGAGCCGCGATTGGCAGGACCTGCCCGAACGCAGCAATCCGTTCTGGATCCGGACTATCACCTGGATCGCCCTGCATCTCGGCCGCGGCGTTGCCCGATGCCTGCTGTACCCGATCACGGCCTATTTCATGCTGGTGCGCAACCAGACCCTGAAGGCCTCCCGTCGCTATCTGCTCAAGGCGCTCGGTCGCACACCGACCTGGCTGGATAGCTTCCGCCAATACCACACCTTTGCCGGTACCCTGCTGGACCGGCTGTTTGTCCTCGCCGGCCGGGAAGACACCCTCAAGGTCCACGTTCAGGGCCTGGATCTGATCGAACACTATGCCAACGCAAAACAGGGTTGCCTGTTGCTCGGATCGCATCTGGGCAGTTTCGAGATCATCCGCGTGCTGGGACGCCTGCGACTCGATCTGCGCGTCAAGGCGCTGATGGACGGGGAGGCGACGCCGGGCATCAGCCGCTTCTACCGCAGCCTCAATCCGGCGCTGCATGACGACATTATTGCCTCCGGCCATCCGGCGGCCCTGATCGGGGTGAATGACTTCATGCAACAGGGCGGGATGCTCGCACTGCTTGGAGATCGCTGCCTGCCCAACGAGCGTCGGGTGGCATGCCGGTTCTTTGACGAACAAGTCGACTTTCCGCAAACACCGATCCTGCTGGCGCAGGCGTTACGTCAGCCGGTGCTGCTGTTCTTTTGCCTTCAGACGGGCTGGGGCGAATATCGCCTGTACTTCGAGCCACTGACGGATAGCCCCACGGCTGAACGGTCCGCGCGTGAGGCCGAAACCCAGCGCCTCATGCAGGCTTATGTCGAACGCCTGGAGCACTATTGCCGATTGGCGCCCTACAACTGGTTCAATTTTCATGATCTCCTGCCGTCATCGTCCTGATCGCAGGGCCGGTTTCGCCTTGGGGTGCATCCTCGGCCTGCTGGCTCATGTGTGCCCGGCGGCTGCTGACCCGTCCACCGCTGGACCAACCCTGACCACCTTGTTCCAGCGCCTCGCCGACACGCGCGAACGCCACCTGCACTTCATCGAAACCAAACACGTGCGAATGCTGACCCAACCGTTGCGGATCGAGGGCACACTGGAATTCCGCCCGCCGGACTATCTGGCCCGGCATGAGGGTTATCCGGCCGAAGCGCATTACATCATCGACCATGACCGGGTGACGGTTCGCCCGCCCGGCGATGCGCGCGAGATCAACCTCAGTCTGGCGGATTACCCGCCGCTGCAGGCGTTTGCCGAGAGTCTTCGCGCACCGCTGGCAGGTGATCTGGCCGGCGTGCAGGCGTTTTGGCAGGCGAGTCTGGGCGGCTCATGGAGGCGCTGGACCTTGATACTGACACCTCGATCCACAGAGCTGACCGGGCTGGTGCGATCGGTCAGGCTGGAAGGTCATGACGGGCACATCACGCGAATGACCCTGGACTATGACACCGGTGACCGGTCAGAGCTGACGCTGCAACCGGAGCGACGATGAGATCACGCCTGACGCTGCTGATCTGGGTCGCGTGGCTGTGTGTGGCGGGTTGGATCGCGCTGTTCCGTACCGAGATTGCGACCGATCTCACGTTTTTCCTGCCCCGGAATCCCCAACTGCTGGACGCCATACTGGTCCAGCAAATGCGAACAGGCCCTGCCTCCAGGCTGCTGTTGATTGCGCTCGAAGGCGGCGATGAAATCACTCGGGCCGAGGCCAGCCGGCAACTCACCCGGCGCTTGCGCGCAGAGCCCGATTTTGAAACCGTACTCGACGGTCCGGATCAGCACTGGCTGAGCGAACTCGAAGGGCGACTGTTCGAGTACCGTTATGCACTGAATCCGGCCCTGACCAGCGGCATATTCACCGCACCCGCGCTCCGATCCGCGCTCATGCAACGGCTGCAGGAGCTCGCCACACCCGCGGCCGGGCTGATAAGCCAGTGGCTGCCACATGATCCCACCGGTGCATGGCAGCAGGTGTTACGAGCCTGGCAAACCGAAGCCCAACTCCCCCAGCGACAAGGCGTCTGGGTATCCCACGACGGCCAGAGGGCCCTGCTGCTGGCCCGCACCCGGGCCTCCGGCTTTCAGATCGATCAGCAGGCGCATGCGCAAGACACGGTGCAGACAGCGTTCAACGCCCTGCCCATGGCCCGTTCGCTCAAACTCATACTGGGGGGTCCCGGCGTCTTGAGTGTCGAGGCCGACCGACGCATCACCCATGATGCTGCCTGGCTCTCGATCATCAACACGCTGCTGGTCGCAGGCCTGATCTATCTGGTCTATCGCTCGTTGCGGATCCTGGCCCTTGGGCTGATACCGCTGTTCACAGGCCTGCTCACCGGGGCCGCCGTTACCAGTTTGGTCTATGGCGGTTTGCATGGCATCACGCTGGGGTTCGGAGCCACGTTGCTCGGTGTGGCAGCCGATTACCCCAATCATTTCTTTACCCATCTGGCACCGGGGGACACGCCACACCGCGCCATGCGGCGGATCTGGCCGACCTTGCGCCTCGGTGTGTGGACCAATGTCGCCGGCTTCGCGTCGATGCTCTGTTCCGGCTTTACCGGTCTGATGCAGCTGGCCCTGTTCGCCGGAGCCGGTCTGCTGGCGGCCGGCTACGCCACCCGCTGGGTCTTGCCGTGCCTGTCCGGCAGTGCCGCGCGCCTGCCGACCTGGATCAGCCGCGGCAGCCGGTTCCGTCCCCCCCGTCGCGTCTGGCTGCGCATCCTGCCTTGGACAATGACGCTGGCCCTGCTGGCCAGTGTCCTGTGGGCAAGCAGCCCACTCTGGAACGATGAAATTACCGCCCTCAACCCGGTTCCGAACGCCCGACAGGTTCTGGACGCCCGTCTGCAAGAGGACTTTCTGGCGCCCGATTTGCGCAAACTGATCATTGCTACGGCCGCCGAAGCCGAGACGGCCCTGCAACAGTCCGAGCAGGTGGCGGCACGCCTTGATGAGCTGCAGTCGCAAGGTGTCCTGACCGGTTACGATGCGCCCAGCCGCTATCTGCCCAGTCAGTCCCTCCAGCGAACGCGGCTGGCACACCTGCCCCCGCCGGATCGACTCAACGCCGCATTGCAGACTGCAGCGAAGGGACTGCCGTTCCAGCACTCCCTGTTCGATGCGTTCCTGGCCGATGCCTTGCGTGCCCGCACTCAGACACCACTGACGCGTGCTGGGCTTGAAGGCACGCCGCTGGCTGATCGGGTCGATAGCCTCCTGCTGCGCATCGACGACCGTTGGGTTGCACTCTTGCCCTTGACCGGCATTCATGACGAGCCGGCCCTCGAAGCCGCGCTCGCCCCGCTTTCGGCGACGGGCGTGCAGTATGTCGATCTACAACAGGCGACCACCCGAATCATGCGGGACTACCGTCAGGAGGCCGTCCGATGGCTGACGGGCAGTCTGGTCCTGATCGGCATCATGCTGGCGGTCGGCTTGAAGAGTTGCCTCGAGGCCCTGCGGGTGCTCGTGCCGGTCCTGCTGGCCGGTCTCTGCACCGCCTTGCTGATGGCGCTCTGGTTCGGGGGGCTGAATCTCTATCATCTTGTGTCCTTGCTGCTGGTCATCGGGCTCAGCCTGGATCAGGCCCTGTTCTTTAATCACGATGCCGCTGACGATGAGGAGCGTCGCCGGACCTGGCTCTCGCTGCTGATTTGCAGCAGCAGTGCCGTGCTGGCCTTTGGTACGCTCGCCCTGTCCGAGATCAATATCCTCCGGTCAATCGGCACCACTGTCGCCGTGGGCGCCGTGCTGGCGATCGGATTCGCGTCATTACTGGCACAAAGGCCCCGGCATCCCGGATAATTCCTGTCATGCCCCGCACCGACCTGCCCTCGATGACGCCCGTCACTGCCCGCCCGCCGCTGGCGGTCAGGGCCTACACGCTGACCAATGCCCTCGGGGCCGGTCGGGCTGCAACACTGGCCGGATTGCTCGGCCAACGCACGGGCTTGCGTCCCTGCGACGTCCCGTTGGTGGATTTTCCCTGCTGGATCGGCCGGGTCGCGGACGTTGAAACTCAGCCGCTGCCCGCGGCACTGAACCGGTTCGAATCGCGTAACCACCGCCTGGCAGGGTGGGCGTTGCAACAAGATGATTTTCGCGCAGCGGTCGCTGCGGCCGCCCGACGGCACGGCCCGGATCGGGTGGGCGTCATCATCGGTACCAGCACCTCCGGCATCCGGGAAACCGAAGTGGCCTATCGGCAGCGGGATCCGGTATCAGGACGGCTGCCGGCCGATTTTCGCTATCGCGAGACCCAGAACACGTTTGCCCCAGCCGACTTCATACGCACGGCCCTGGGCGTCTGTGGCCCCACCCTCAGTCTGTCGACGGCCTGCTCCTCGAGCGCCAAGGTCTTTGCCAGCGCGGCGCGCTGGCTGAATGCCGGCTGGTGTGATGCAGTCGTCGCCGGCGGCGTCGACAGCCTGTGCCTGACCACCCTGTATGGTTTCAAGGCTCTGGAACTGGTGTCCGAATCACCCTGCCGTCCCGCAGATGCAGACCGGGATGGGATTTCGATCGGTGAAGCAGCCGGCTTTGCCCTGCTGGAGCGCGCATCAACCGCTGAATCCGGTCTGGCCCTGCTGGGCTATGGCGAGAGTGCGGATGCGCATCACATGTCCTCTCCGCATCCGGATGGCCGCGGCGCCGTCCTGGCCATGCGACAGTGTCTGGAGCGGGCTGGCCGTCCGGCCGCCGCGGTTGATTTCACCCTCCTGCATGGCACGGCCACGCGCAGCAACGACAGCGCCGAGGATCGTGCGCTGTGCGAGGTGCTCGGTGCGGGCACTCCCTGCAGTTCCATCAAGGGCTGGATTGGTCATACCCTCGGGGCCGCGGGCATCATGAATCTACTGATCGGCGCCATCTGCCTCGAGGAAGGCCTGATGCCGCCGAGCCTGAACACCCGTCGCATCGATCCCGCTTTCGGAAGCCGGGTGTTGTTGCAGGAGGAGCGCCGTGCCTTGCAGACCGTGCTGTGCAATGCCTTCGGTTTCGGCGGCAGCAATGCCAGCCTGTTGCTTGGCAGGACCGCAGCATGATCGACGTTGACCTCATCGGTATCGGTCTGCGGGCACCGGGTCTGGCCAACTGGGCCGATGCGCGTGAGATCCTCTCCGGCCGGCGCCCCTGGGTGTCAGCGGCACTCCCCGCATCGCAGGCCACCGGTCTGCCAGCCACCGAACGGCGTCGGGCCTCACGGGTGGCCCGGCTGGCCATCGATGCGGCCAGCGAGGCTCTCGGCCAGCGTGATCCTGCCGGTATCGCCTCGGTGTTTGCATCCTCCGGCGGCGAGGTCGAGGTCGTACATGGCCTCTTCGAGCAACTGGCCGGGGACGACCGACGTCTGTCGCCCATGGCCTTTCATAATTCGGTCCATAACGCGGCCGCAGGTTACTGGAGTATCGCGACTGGCTCCGAGCAGCCGACGGACAGCCTGTGCGCGTTCGATGACAGTTTCGGCACCGGGCTGGCCGAAGCACTGTTGCGCTGCGCCGATGACCGTCGGCCGGTGTTATTGGTCGCCTATGATCTTCCGCCGCTGTTTCCCATCGCCGAATTTCGTGCCGTGACGCAGCCTGTTGCCGTAGCGCTGCTGCTGGCACCGCCAGGGCAGATGCCCGCCATAGCCCGCTTGCAGGGCCTGTATCAGGCAGCAGCGCCCGATGATCAGCCGCTGACCAACCCTCAGCTTGAAACGCTCAGGCAGGCCAATCCTGCAGCTCGTGCCCTGCCTCTGCTGGGCGCACTCGCTCTCGGCCAGATGGCCGAACTCAGCTTTGGGCACGGCATGCAGGGGCGTCTCGCCCTGCGGGTGACCCCGTGCAACTGACCCCTGCCAAGATCGCCGCGTTATTGCCCCATGCCGGCCGCATGGTGCTGGTGGATGCCGTTGTGGCATGTGAGCCTACCCGCCTGATTGCCCGCTCGAACCATCATCGGGACCCGGAGCATCCGCTCCGACGCGCGGGCCGACTCGGAGTGGCGACCGGCATCGAACTGGCTGCCCAGTGCATGGCCCTGCATGGGGCCCTGATGGCGCCGGGTAAACCCCGTGCGGCACGGCGGGCGGTTCTCGCCAGCGCTCATGCCGTACACGCCACTGTGGCGTTCCTGGATACGCTGACGGCCGAGCTTGAGGTCGAGGTGACACTGATCGTCGAGGAGCGTCGCCATGCCATGTACGCCTTCACGCTCAGCGCCGACTGCGACTGCCTGTTGCGCGGCCGTTTGACGCTAGCCTTCGTCGATGAGGATCCCCGACCGTGAAACATGCACTCGTCACCGGCGGCAGTGGCGCCATTGGTCGCGCCTTGTGTCTTGCCCTCGCCGCGGAGGGCCTGCATGTTCACGTGCATGCGCACCGGCGTCTGGAGGCCGCAGAGGCTATCGCCAAGCAGATTCGTGCCGGTGGTGGCTCAGCCTCAGCGCTTGCCTTCGATGTCACGGATGTGGCCCAGACCGACACGCTGCTGACCGAATTGGCGGAGCGGCATCCGATTCAGATAGTGATCAACAATGCAGGCCATCACGACGATGCCCCCATGGTCGGCATGACCCACACCCAGTGGCAACAAGTCATCGACAGTTCGCTGCATGGTTTTTTCAATGTCACCCGGCCGTTGTTGATGCCCATGCTGCGAACCCGCTGGGGACGCATCATCAGTATCGCCTCGGTGGCGGCCCTGAGCGGTAACCGCGGTCAGGCCAATTACGCCGCCGCCAAGGCCGGACTGATCGGCGCCAGCAAGTCGCTCGCCATCGAACTGGGCAGCCGCAACGTGCTGGTGAACGTGATTGCTCCCGGCATCATCGAAAGCCCCATGAGCGAAGGTCATTTCGACCCTGCCCTGATCGCCGACCGGGTGCCGTTGAAACGTCCTGGCCGGCCCGAAGAAGTCGCCCATCTCGCCGCCTTTCTGGCATCGGAGAAAGCGTCTTACATCACCGGACAGGTGTTCGGTGTCAACGGCGGACTTTACTGAACCCATACCCCACCCTGCCTGCAACATGAACCAGACCCCCGCCAGCGGCGTGCATACGATCGAAACGCTTCTGCTCTTCACGCTACTTCAATTGATCGTGATTATTGTGGCCGCGCGTGGAGCCGGCTATGTGAGCGTGCGCTTGAAGCAACCCCGAGCGGTGGGTGAAATCGTGGCCGGTCTGCTGCTGGGACCGTCCCTGTTCGGCGCTTTGGCGCCGACGCCCTTCAACTGGCTGTTCCGTTCCATCGATAGCACGCCCTTGACCCTGATCAGCCAGATCGGTCTGATCCTGCTCATGTTTCAGATCGGGCTGGAGTTCGACTTCACCCAGCTGGGCACAGCCGTCAACCGTCGCGTGACCCTGCTGGTCACCAGCGCGGGCATCCTGTTGCCGTTCTCCCTCGGCTTCGGATTCGGACAGGTCAGCGCCGCCGTATTGGCGCCCGGCATTTCGCCGCTGGCTTACAGCTTGTTCATCGCCATCGCACTGTCGATCACGGCGGTGCCGATTCTGGGGCGGATTCTGATGGAATTCGGCCTGACCCGCAGTCGACTGGGCGTCGTGACGATCGCCGCCGCCGCCGCCAACGATGCCGTCGGCTGGGTGTTGCTGGCGGTTGTGGCCGCCATCAGTACCGAACACTTCTCAGGACCCGCCGTCATTCGACAGCTGACTGGATTAGTCATGTATCTGGCGGTGTCGTGGGGGGTTATGCGGCCCTTGATCAGCCGCTGGCTTAAACGGTGTCCGATCACGGCCGAGCATTTGCCACAGGATGTGCTGGCGCTGCTGCTGGCGCTGATCTTCGGCTCTGCCATCGTCACCAGTCAACTCGGCATTTTCGCGATTTTCGGCGGGTTCATTGCCGGGGTGCTGCTGCATCGGCATCACGTGCTCGTGCGAGCGTGGCGCGCCCGGGTCGAGGATCTGCTGATGGTGTTCTTCCTGCCCATTTTCTTCACGTACACGGGTCTGCGCACTGATATTGGCAGTCTGGCCAACGGCAACCTGTGGGGTTGGTGTGCTGGCCTGATACTGCTGGCGATGGCCGGCAAGCTGGTCGGATGCTACTGGGCCGCGCGCGCCGGTGGACTGGGACGGGATGAAGCCCGCTGCATTGCCATCATGATGAATACCCGTGCGCTGATGGAACTGATCGTGATTAACCTCGGCTATGACCTTGGCGTGCTGCCGCGACCGGTATTCACGATGCTGGTTCTGATGGCGATTGCCAGTACCCTGATGACTGCGCCCGGGCTCAGGTTGTGGCTTCCGGCTGAGGAACGGCTCCGGTCAGGCCGAAGCTGACCGATTGAGCAACCGCTGCAAGGCCTGCAGCGGTAGCTTGCCAGTGGCATTGCGCGGCAGCGATTCGAGCTGATGAACGACGCGGGGCATGAATGCGGGATCAATCCGTTGTCGCAACTGCTGCAGCACGCTGTCATGGGTCAGCGTCGGCGCTACTACAAACACGACCATCCGCGTCGTGCCCTGATGGGTGTCATCCGGCAGGAAGAAGGTTCCGTCCACCACCCCCTCGATGTCCAGCAGCACCCGGTTCAGGGCGGCCAGCGAGCCCCGCTTGCCGGCAATGTTGATCAGGTCGACCTGTCGGCCCGATAGCCGAAACTGACGCGCGTCCAGCGGTTCGATCAGGTCCTGGAGCCAGACCGGTTCGGACAGATGCGGGGCGGTCACATGAATCCCGCGCGGCCCACCATGCATCCGGACCGGTTCGAACAGGGTCCATTCCTCGGCCTGACTGGGCCGACGGCCGGCGATGGATCCGGCCTCCGTACATCCATAAATCTCCAGCAAAGGGGCTCCGAAACGGTCTTCGGCCTGACTGGCCAGTGCCCGATCCAGTGGCGCGGTAGCCGATACGAGAAGTTCGATCGGCGGCAGACTCAAGCCACTTCCGATCAGGGCGCGAAGGTGCACCGGGGTGGTGACAAGGACCGCCGGATCTGCCGTTCGGGCCAGACTGGCGACAATATCGGCGGGATAGAACGGCTTGCCCTCCTGCAGGATGGCACCGCAGAAGAGTGGCAGCAACAGGCTGAGTTCCAGTCCGTACATGTGCTGAATCGGCACGGTGGCCACCACGGCCTTGCCGTTCACCCCGCCCAGATGCAGATCAATCAGGCGGGCACTCTCCTTGAGTGACGCCAGTGTTTTGGGTTGCGGCTGAGGCAACCCGGTGCTGCCTGAAGTGTAGGCGACAAGCACGATCCTGTGAGGGTCGATGTCGAACGTGATCGGGCCCATCCGATCGTCGAGGTAACGCCCCACGATCCAGCTGGAAGTATCGGCGTGGGCTGTCTCGTCTCTGAGAATCAGGGCCCCCGGGTGCTGCTGTAGCAAGGACTCCAGATGCAGGGCGCTGCGATCCGGCGGCATGAGGGTGACGACGCCCTTGGCCATGGCTGCCACAAAACCCAGGGCGAACCGGTAGCGGTTTTCGCAGAGATTGATTACGGCACTGCACGGGGGCAGTACCTGCGCCAAGGCTGCCGCTTCGCTTAGAAAAAGCCCGTAACTGACCGACGTCCCGCCAACGGTTGCGAAGGATTCAGCGTTGGTCACGCCAGTGTTACCGGCCGAGCAGCGGCTCCTTCAGAATTTGGGGGCGTGTTCTCCGCTGCAATCGCATCCAGCCAGGGGGTCGGAATCTGCACCTCACGGGCCTGCCGGCGGGCGCGGTCAAGACGGCCGGGGCCTGAGCGACCGAGACAGATGTGTTGAGGATCGCCCTCGAACGCTTCGACCATGGCTTCGATCAGCGCCTCGCGCGGCAACGATTGGGCCGCCAGGGACGCTTGGATGTCCAGAATTTCATGCGCGACGCCCGTCGCCAGGGTGCGATGCTGTTGCCAAAGCTCTGACACGTTGCCACCGCTGCGCAGGCCGGCGATATTGATGGTGAGGATATACAGATTCTTGCGCACCATCTCGAACAGTCGTTCGTCGGGGTCAATGACGCGGGCAGGTATCCCTACGCGCTGCAGGGCATCGACCACCATGGGCGCCCGGACACCCACAGCAAGCGTCGGGAGAACAGATACCAGCGGCCGGCCTTTTTTCTTGTCAAACCAGACCACGATCACGGTTGGATCCTGGGGCACATGGGGCTGCCAGTCACGCGGCAGGAGTTCGTTCTGAACCAACGCCACGCTGGAACGCCAGGGCGTCGGCAGGTCCGCGAGGACGGATTGGAGGCTGTCCTCGGTCACGGCCACCAGCACCAGTGCCGGATCGGGCACGGAGGCGGCCAGATCCGACATTGATGTTGTGCGGAGCACGGGAAAGACGGGGTGCCCAAGTTTGAGGAAGGCGTGGGCGAAAAGCTCGCCGATCTCTCCCAAGCCAATGATCACAACGGGCTGTTTCACGATGAGCGTGAGCGTGAACCTGGATTGAGGAGGATCAGGCCAGCCTTAGAGTGGATCGAAGTAGGTTTTGTCGACTCCGCAGTCCGGACAGATCCAATCATCCGGAATATCATCATAGCGGGTGCCGGGAGCGAGGCCCGAGTCGGGATCGCCCAGTTCTTCATCGTAAATCCAGCCACAGGCAGAGCAGATAAATTTCTTGTATTCGGCCATCTTCAGAATCCGGTCGGTCTCGGGTTGAAAGTCTGCCATTTTACGGACAGACCCGCCTTCCGTGAAGGCTTATACCAACAGTTCGGACGCCAAATAGACGAGCAGCAGCGAAGACAGGTAGAGCCAGTTTTCCCGCAGCGACACCTTGAGCCAAATGCGAAAATAGGTCCAGGAGCGGAAGCGCTGTCTGATTGAACGCGATATCCGATAGTAAATGAAGGCAGCCAGGACGATCAGCAGGGTTGAACCGATCCAGGCCGTGTACATCTGGGCGGTGTAGTTTTCGAGGTGAAACAGCATCTCCAGAGTTTCTTCCAGCGCCAGTTCGAGATACTCGAGCACGATGTGCAGAACGTGCAGCGTGAGATCAAGGAGATTTTCCCAGAACAGCAGGAGCAACAGCCAGGCGAACCAGGAAAGGACCTTCCGATGAGCCTGCAAACGGCTCGTCGGGGACGGGCGGGCAATCTGTGTTGGCGTTATCTGCTCGTTCATGGGGTCACTGCGAAAATCCGGTCAACCGACCACTGAGGGTAATGTTGCGCACATCAGGCAGAGCTTCCGCAGGTGCAGCAATGCGGGTTCCGGGTGAGCGCGAAACGTTGCCAATCCAGCGTCAGCGCATCAAACAGCATCAGGGACGCGGGCGGATCATAGTCCGGCATCGCCAGCAGTTTGATGGCTTCCAGCGCTTGCATACTTCCTATGATACCGGGTAATGGAGCAATTACACCGTTATGGGCGCAGGAATCCACTGTTTCATTATCGTAGGGATACAGGCAGTTGTAACAGGGACTTTGCCCTACCCCGGGCCAGAATACGGCGATCTGCCCTTCGAACCGTATGACGGCGCCGCTGACCAATCGGGTCTGATGGCGATGGCAGGCCGTGTTAACGGCAAAGCGGGTTTTGAGGTTGTCGGAGCAGTCCAGGACCAGATCGACAGCGGCCACAGCTTGGGCTAGCGCTTCACTGTCCAGTTGGCCGTCGATGGCTTGCACGTCAATCTCGGGGTTAATGGCCTTTAATTCCTGTAGAGCTGAGGATGTTTTAGGCTGACCAATACTGGGGGTTTTGTGCAGAATCTGTCGCTGTAGATTGCTCAGATCGACGCGATCGAAATCATTAATGACCAGATGTCCCACGCCCGCCGCTGCGAGGTAGAGTGCCGCCGGTGATCCCAATCCACCCAGGCCGATGATCAGCACACGAGCGGCCAGCAGACGTTCCTGGCCGGCTATATCGATCTGGGGCAGCAGGATTTGTCGACCGTAGCGCAGTAGTTGGTTGTCGTCCATCGTAAGGGATCGGTGGTCGCCGGTAGTTAAGAGCCCGCATTTTCGGTCATTTGAGCGCTGCTCGAAAGCCTGTGCTGCGGGATTGATCGACAAACCGGACTTTCCAACCCGGTTCTGTACTATCATTGCCATCCGGTCATCACTGATAGCGTTGATTAGATCTCATGACTCGACTTCTGGCCCTGCTGTGCCTCTTCTGCAGCGTTCTTGTGCATGCGGAGGATGAAACACCGATTCCCGTTCCGGTTGAACAGCCGGATCTGCCAGCGCCTGTCCAGAATGGCAAACCCATGGAACCCGATGTCACCATCATCCGGCACGGCGACGAAACCATTGAAGAATATCGAATCAACAACCAGATCTACATGATCCGCATCACGCCGGTGATCGGGCCATCTTATGTCCTGATCGATTCCAACGGTGATGGCAATCTGGATCTTCGCGAAGGCGACAACCAGAAAGGCATGAACATCAACAAATGGGTCCTCTTCAGTTGGTAGTGGCCGATGGCCTGTGCTTCGGCGAACGCTCGCCCGTCTGACCCTTATTTCATTTTGACTAAACCATCAGGATGCTCAAGAGCCTGTCTTTCAGCCGACGGCTGGATCATTTGCTACGCGCAAACCAACAGTCACTCCTTCGCCACGGGCTCAAGGGACTGGAAAAAGAGAGCCTGCGCATCAGCACACATGGCCGGATTGCGCTCACCCCGCATCCGAGCCGATTGGGCTCGGCGCTCACCCACCCCTGGATCACCACTGACTACTCCGAAGCGCTGATCGAGCTGATCACCCCGCCCTCTGCAGCGCCTGAGGAGGCGCTTGGCTTTCTGGCTGATCTGCATGCCTTTGTACATGCCCATCTGGAAGATGAGGTCCTGCTGGCCACCTCCATGCCGATTGGACTCAAGGGGGATGAAAGCATCCCGATTGCCCGTTATGGGCACTCGAATATCGGCCAGATGAAACATGTTTACCGCCGCGGATTGGGCTATCGTTACGGCAGAACCATGCAGGCTATCGCCGGTGTGCATTTCAATTATTCGGTCAACGAAGACCTATGGCCAATATTGCAGGACTGTGAGCAGGATAGCGCGACAGCGGACGACTACATCGCCCGCGCCTACTTTGGCCTGATCCGCAACGTCCACCGCCTGGGCTGGCTGCTGATTTACCTGTTCGGACACTCGCCGGCTATCTGCACCTCGTTCTTTCACGGACGCGAATCCCTCAGCGAGCGATTTTCAGCCTTCGACCGGGACACGTTGTACCGTCCTTTCGCCACCTCACTGCGCATGAGTGATATCGGTTATCGAAATGACAATCAGACCCGGCTGGATATTTCTTTTGACTCTCTGGACAACTATGTCAACAGCCTGGCGCAGGCGATAGAACAACCTTATCCGCCATATGCGGACATCGGCATCAAGGTCAATGGAGAATATCGGCAACTCAATGCCAATATTCTCCAAATCGAGAATGAATACTACAGCTCCATCCGTCCCAAGCAAATTGCACATTCAGGCGAAAAACCCACGCTGGCCCTAAAAAAGCGCGGGGTCCGCTATGTGGAACTGCGGTCATTGGACCTCATGAGTTTCGCCCACGAAGGTGTGTCGCTGGATCAGATGCGATTTCTGGAAGTGTTCTTGCTGCTCTGTCTGATGCTAGACAGCGCCCCTCTTGGCCATGATGAAAAGGCGGAAAGCAGCCAGAACAATCTGAATGTGGCGTGTTGTGGCCGTGGACCAAACTTCAGTCTGCTGCGGCAGGGCAAGCCGGTACAGCTCAGACAGTGGGCAAGGGAGATTCTCGACCGCATGGCCGATGTAGCGGCCTGCCTGGATGAAGGAACCCAGGACGCACCTTACACGCAAAGTATCCTTAGCCAACGATCGGCTGTCGATGATCCGGAAATGACGCCTTCTGCCCGGGTTTTGAGGGATATGCGCACTGATGGCATGTCGTTCGCCGAATTTGCCCTTAACCAGTCCAGCCAACATGCACGCCACTGGCGAGCCCACCGGCTGGATCGCGATAGGCAACAGGCTTTTGAAAAGGCGACCGTGGAGTCCTGGACCAAACAACAGCAGATCGAGCAGTCGGACACCCTGTCCTTCGACGCGTTTCTACAGGCCTATTGGTCTCAAAGTTGACACCGCAATCAGACCCGTTTGCCCGAAACAAGCCTTCGCCTGGATCATATCCAACAAAAAGGGGGACCCACGCAACGCGTGGATCCCCCCTTGAACCCTTGGCCACCCGAGGACGGCCTTAGGACAAACGCTTACTTGATGTTCGCGTTGATCTTTTCGAGGGCATTGACAACTTCGGTCAGCGTGGCAGCTGCCTTGGCAGTATTGCCCTGTTCGCACTCTTCCTGACCGACTTTCAGAACCTTGATAGCGTCCTGCAGGGGCTTGCCAGCGGCATCGCCGGTGACTTCTTTGTAGTGCTGCTTGGCAGCCTTGATGTTCACAAGGCACTCTTCCTTGTTACCGGCAGCAGCAGAAGCCTGAGCTTCCTTGGCCTTCTGAACGGTCAGACCAAAATGCTCTTTAACACCTGCAGCGTTTTCGGCAGCGAATACATTGCCAGAAACAGCCAGGGCCAGAAGTGCGCTGCTAACTACGGTAGAAATCTTGCTCATTTTCATGTTTGTTGTGTCTCCTCTGGCAGCCCTTAAAGGCAACCAATCAGTTGGCGAATATCCCAGTTGCTGACACGGTCTTCATGGCCGGCAACAACAAATTGAATAGTAAAAGACTTCTCCGGGCTTGTCATGCTTTATGTGCAAAACAAGTCGAGTTGAAAATACTAAACGACTCATGGGACGAGATGGATCCGGGGCACCCGATTGGGCAACCCCGGATGCGGGGCTCAGCGCCTTGAGACCAGATGCTCAAGCCAGCGACTTGAGAGTTTTTCCTGCACGGAATTCTGCCGGAGTCGGGCCTGGAGATTCGGGAAATCGACGCGGTCGAGATCCTGATCCTGGTTGTAACAGGAATAGACGAAGTATTCCTGCCCACTCTCGGGGTCGACATGCTTGCACAAGCACTGTGCACAGACCCCTTTCATCATGCACTGCATGGGCGAATTGATCGACCCGATCGCCGAGTGGTGAGGCTTGATGTAGGGCTTGAGAATACCGAAGCGCGCAGCCTTGACCGCTGCCATCATGCGATCGGAACCGATCACGACCATGTGATCGACATCATCCAGGTGAATGGGGGTATCGCCGAGTTCACCCTTCGCATACGCGACCATAGCCTCAACGATATTGCCGACAAAGGTTTTGTCCTGTGGACGCAGGACCGGTATCGGCTTGGCATCGGGCAAGGGATCAACGGCCCAGACAACGACATCCGATGCCGCCTCGATATCACGCACCTTGAAGACATCCTCGTTCTTGCGATATCCGGCAAAATAGATCACCTGGCTGCCGGCTGCGCGCAAGGCCTTGCCGATCGAGAACAACACGGCATTGCCCAGCCCGCCACCAATCAGGGCGACGGTTTGGCCAGCATGAATCTCGGTCGGCGCACCGGTCACACCCATCACGATCACGGGATCGCCCGGGCGCCACAGCGACAGCAATCTGGATGAGGAACCCATTTCCAAAGCGATCAAGGAGATCAGCCCCTGCTCCTTGTCGACCCAGGCACCGGTCAGCGCCAAGCCTTCGGCAACCAGAACCGTTCCTTCAATCACCGGCGCCAGCGCCTCGAAATTCTGCACCCGATAGAACTGGCCGGGGGCAAAATGTTTGGCCGCCAGCGGCGCGCGAACGATAACCTCGATGATGGTCGGCGTTACCCGATTGATTTCAACGATGCGGGCCAGCAGCTGGTCATCCAGACGGGCCTGGAACTGCCGCAGGGCCTGATTGCGTGCCGCCTGATCGGCCGGATCGAGCTGCGCCAGTTCCTTCTCGTACAGGCGTGTAATGTAAGGATACCCATCCTTGGCGCTGGCCATGGCCTTGACCACGTTGCCGGCATAGACCGGGTGGTTGTCACCGTAGAACGTGATGAATCGGCCGTTACGGCTATACGATGTAAATGGCGCCGGTTTGCCGATCTTCACTTCAGTCGTGTCGTTGACTTGTTCCAGCACTGGAGCGGCATCCGCCAGCCAGTTCGGCTCGTAGCGCTGATAGAACTTCTTGTCCATCTCGAAGCTGTCCGGATGTTCGGACTCATAGATCGTATTGGGTGAGGTGCCGGCAGCGACGAACAGGCTGCGCAGCGCAACCTCGACCGTTTCGACCTTGGTCCAACGGCCGTCCTGCAGTTCAAGCCGGTCAAACTCGACGGCGCGGATATGACCGAACCCATCCTCCAGTGCTGCCACGGGGCTCATGCCCGGCGCCAGCCGGATCCCTTCGTCCAGGGCCTCGGTAATTTCCTCGGCATTCTGGCGATAGGCGGGGGAGTCCTCAATGCCTTTGCGGTAGTAAAGGGTGACGCCGCCCCAGCTTTCCAGCAGGGGTAGAAAATGGGGTTTTTCGCCCGCCTGCTCGGCCCGTTGCCGTTCGGCCTGAATGGCGCGGCCGTGGGTCAGGAACTCGTCAAGAATCAGGCGCTCCTCTTCATCGTACATTCTGCGCACGGCTTCCTCGCCGTGGAGGCGGGCCAGATTTTCATAACGGTGGAGAATCTTTTCGACCTGGACCGGATAGTAGGCCAGTACTTCCGTACAGGTATCGATGGCGGTCAGACCGCCGCCAATCACACCGGCCGGCAGGCGCACCTGCATGTTGGCCAGTGAGGATTCCTTGGCCGCGCCAGTGAGCTGGAGGCCCATCAGGAAATCTGAAGCCTTGCGAATGCCGCGGATCAGATTGTTCTTGAGATCGATCAGGGTCGGCTTGCCGGCACCCGAGGCGATGGCGATGTGATCGAACCCCAGATCCCAGGCCTCATTGATCGTCAGGGTGCCACCAAAACGCACGCCGCCGTAAATGCGGAAACTCTGCCGGCGCAACAGATTGAGATAAATCACCTTGAGGAAATTTTTGTCCCAGCGCACGGTGATGCCGTACTCCGCAACACCGCCGAATCCCAGCATGATGCGCTGGTCGAGCGCCTCGTAAAGATCGCGGAAATCACGGATGGGCTCGGGTGCATGGGTGGCATCACCGACCAGATGTGACGGGAGCGGTTCGATCTTGAGACCGTCGATGCCAACGACGCCGAAGCCTTCGTTCAGCAGGTAGTGCGCGAGGGTGTAACCCGCCGGCCCCATCCCGGCCACAAGCACATTGCGGCCATTGTAGGGCAGAGCCACCGGCCGTTTGACGTTCAGGGGGTTCCAGCGCGTCAGCAGGCTGTAAATCTCGAAGCCCCAAGGCATGAACAGGACGTCGGTCAAAACGTTCGTCTCGATCTGCGGGATGTTGACCGGTTGTGTCTTTTGGTAGATGCACCCCTTCATGCAGTCGTTGCAGATGCGGTGACCGGTCCCGGGGCAGAGCGGATTGTCGATCGTAATCAACGCCAAGGCACCCAGGTTGTCACCCTGTCGCTTGACGTAGTGCATTTCGGAAATCTTTTCTTCCAGCGGGCAACCGGTGATGGTGACGCCCAATGGATTGGTCTTGTAGGTGCCATCCTTCTTGTTGCGCATGCCTTTCGAGCACGAATCGGTATCGCGGTCGTGGCAGTAGATGCAATGATCAACCTCGTTCAGCACGCGACGCTCGCTGAAGCGCGGATCGGTGAGGCCAAAACCGTCACGGCGGCGGTGATGTTCCTGCGGACCTTTCCAGACCTGATAGCCATTGACCGGATGCAGTTCATGATGAACCAGATGCCCAAAATCGGTTTTAGCCGGCGTTTTGAAACTGACCCAGTCCTTGACTTCCGCTTTCAACGCCTGATCGCGGGTTGCGGCAAAGGTCCAGCGCCCGATCACATCATGCAGGCCGTTGGCCAATGCGCCATCATCGCCCGCCAGCAGACCCGAATACAGGCTTGAAGCCTGCTCGTCCGCCATCAGTCGACCGCGAATCAGGGCAATGCCGGCCAACTCACCTGAGTCAACCGCCTGCTTGACCCTGACGGCAAGCCCGGCAATGGCGGCCTCACGGTCGGCCTTGAGCGCTTCCTCATCAATCGCCATCAGGACCAGGCGGTCGAATTGCCGGCGTATTTCGCCAATGTCCCAGTGCGCTGGATCTTCACCTTTGAAACGGCTGGCCGACTTGGCGACGATCTCGGATTTATACGCGAATACGGTGTCGAAATCGGCGCGGATCAGCGCGGCCTGTGCGTCGTGCTCACGCTCAACCCCGAACAGCCGCGCCACAAAACGGCCCAGTTCGGGCGCCAGCCGAACCAGCAGCTCAGACACTGCTTCGGGCTGCATACCTTCACCGCGGCAGTTGCGATAGGCCTCGAAAGACTGGAACAGCGCCTCATCGCGCGCCGCGAGTTCTGCATCGAAACAGCCCGCAAGGTCACTCAGACGGGCCGGGTCGTAAAGATCGGCATAGGAAAATCCTGGGATGCCCAGAATGAGGGTGGAAGCATTGGTCATTGATGTCGTCATTGGCAATGTCACTGAAGATGGCACGATGACACGGGGAAGGCCCGTATCCCGACCCAAGATAAGAATCAATCCTAGAATTTTAGGGCAATAAGCAGGTCAAGTCGATTGACAGTCTTTTTACTGAGAGCGCTGGATGCGTGCCCGATTTGATCAGGAGCAAAACCGGCCAAAATCTGCTGCACTTGGTATGCTTTAGGGCCGGACGCTCGCATACAGTTAGTGAACGCCGCAGCGTTGCAACGCCATCGAATATCTACCATGCGCAATCCTTCGCCCAAACCCATTCATCTCAAGGATTACCGATCGCCATCGATCCTGATTGATCATGTCAATCTGTTGATCGATCTGGAGGAGCAGCGGACGCGGGTCACCAGTACCCTGCACATCCGTCCCAACCCGGAGGCCGGGAGCGAAGCCGGGACTCTGATGCTGCAGGGTGAGCAGTTGCAGCTGGTCTCCTTGAAGTTGAATGGCATCCTGATGGATGCCTCAAGCTACCGCCGTTCGGATGAGGCTTTGACCTTGATGTCGATCCCTTCGGGACCGTTCGAACTGGAAGTGGTGACGGATATCGACCCTGCCTCCAACACCTCGCTGGAAGGGCTCTACCTGTCGGGCGGCATGTTCTGCACCCAATGCGAAGCCCAGGGCTTCAGGAAGATCACCTATTTCATGGACCGGCCCGACATCATGGCCACCTACAAGGTGACGCTCCAGGCCGACAAGTCGCGCTATCCGGTGCTGCTGGCCAATGGGAATCTGGAAGGCAGTGGCGATCTGCTGAATGGACGACACTGGGCCACATGGGTCGATCCGTTTCGTAAACCCTGCTATCTGTTCGCGCTGGTGGCAGGCCACCTCGAGTGCATCGAGGACCGCTACACCACTGCATCGGGTCGCGACGTGACCCTGCGGATTTTTGCCGAATCACACGATATCGACAAATGCGGACACGCCATGCGTTCGCTGAAGCAGGCCATGCGCTGGGATGAGATCCATTATGGCCGCGAGTATGACCTCGACCTCTATATGATCGTGGCGGTCAGTCATTTCAATATGGGCGCCATGGAGAACAAGGGGCTCAACATCTTCAACACCAAGTATGTCCTGGCGCGGCCGGATACGGCGACCGACGCCGATTACGAACATATCGAAGGCGTCATCGCCCATGAATATTTCCATAACTGGACGGGTAACCGGATCACCTGCCGGGACTGGTTCCAGTTAAGCCTCAAGGAAGGCCTGACGGTCTTTCGGGACCAGGAGTTCTCAGCCGACCAACACTCCCGCGCCGTCAAGCGGATTGAGGAGGTTAACACCCTGCGGACGCGCCAATTCGCCGAGGACGCGGGGCCGCTGGCTCATTCGGTGCGGCCGGAGTCCTACATCGAAATCAACAACTTCTATACCCTGACAGTATATGAAAAGGGTGCTGAAGTGATCCGGATGCTGCACACCCTCCTGGGCGCGGACGGTTTTCGGCGGGGGACTGATCTCTATTTCGAACGGCATGACGGGCAAGCCGTCACCTGCGAAGATTTCGTGCGCTGCATGGAAGACGCCAATGCAAGTGATCTCGGCCAGTTCAGACTTTGGTACAGCCAGGCAGGCACACCCGAACTGACACTCGAAAGCCATTACGATCCGGATCGGGCGACCCTGCGTCTGACTGTTCGACAGACCTGTCCGCCCACACCGGGACAACCGCACAAGCGCCCCATGCACATTCCTCTGGCGCTGGGCCTGCTGGCAACTGACGGCACCGAAATGCCGCTTCAACTCCGTCATGAACCCGCGCCGCATCCCAGACTGACCCGTGTGCTGGATGTGCGAGAAGCTGAGCAATCCTTCGAGTTCATCCACTTGCCGCAAGCACCGGTCGTCTCCGCCTTGCGTGGATTTTCAGCGCCGGTCAAGCTGGATTTCCCCCGCTCGCGCGAGGAACTGGCGTTTCTGTTTGCGCATGACACGGACAGCTTCAACGCGTGGGACGCGGGTCAACAACTGGCCACCGGCGCGATCCTGGAGCGAGTCGACGACATTCACGCCCGGACCGGCACGGAATTGCTGATTGCCGCCTATCAGCCATTGCTGGCACGCGCTGATTCGGACCTGTCCTATCTGGCGTTGCTCCTGACGTTACCGACCGAAGACTATGTCGGTGCCGCGCTGACCGTGCATCAGCCGGTTGCCGTCCATCAGGCCCGTCAGCAGCTCAAGACGGACATTGCCAGGGCCTTGCGGGCGGAGTTTGAATCCCTGTATGCACGCCACCATCGGGACGAATTCAATCAGTTCGACGCCAGCGCCATCGGCCGACGTCGCCTGAAAAACCTCTGCCTCGATTACCTGTCCACCCTGGATGACCCGACCTCTCACGCGCGAGCCTCACATCAGTTCGACACAGCCCGGACGATGACCGACCGTATCGCTGCCTTGACCGCCATCGTCAACAGTGCCCACCCGGACAAGGACGCCTGCCTCGAATCGTTTTATCAACAGTGGCGACATGAGGATCTGGTCATCGGCAAATGGTTTACCTTGCAGGCCACCAGCCGCTTACCCGGTGCCCTCGATCGAGTTAACGCTCTGCTGTCACATCCCGCCTTCGATATGAGCGTTCCGAACCATGTCCGCTCGCTGATTGGCGCCTTCAGCCAGTCCAACGCAGTGAATTTTCACGCCGAAGATGGCGAAGGCTATCGCTTCCTGGCCGAGCAGGTCATCCGGCTGAACGCCATCAATCCGCAAATCGCCGCGCGCATGCTGACCGGCCTCACCGGCTGGCGTCACTATGACGAAGGCCGCCAGCAGCGCATGCATGCGCAACTGGAGCGGGTGGTCCACACCCCCGACCTGTCACCCGATGTCTATGAAGTTGCTAGCAAAGCCCTGGCCGCCTGAGTGCTCATGCGCAACACGCGCCTTGCAGAACCTCGGGCTGGCAAGCCTGATCCTGCTCCTTCCCGCCTGTCAGCCGGACCAGCGGAACGCACCCGCACCTACGGTGACACTCAGCGCCGCTCGCGATTACGGCTATGTTCTCGGTGATCTGATCGAACTGACCCTCTCGGTGGAACTGCACCCCGGCCAGCAGCTGGATACCGCCTCCTTGCCGCAACCCGGCCCAATCAACGACTGGCTCAGCTTGCGTGAGCAGCACTGGGCAATCCGGCCGGCCGGCGGACGCGACATCGGTGAGCTGCAGCTGACCTATCAGGTATTCAAAGGCGTACGTGCGCCGGAGCTCATGAGCGTGCCCCCGCTGACGCTGAATCTTGCCGGTTCCCCGCCCGTTACACTGCAGACACCGAGCTGGTCGTTCACCCTCTCGCCGGTCATACCGCCCGATATCAGCGATGAACAACTGCAATTGCTGGACCCCATACCGCCGAAACCGGCGGATACCGCACCGCTGCAGCGCCGGTTCCTGCAATGGCTGTCGGCGTTCGGCGCCGTGGTGGCACTGTTATGCCTGCGGCATGTGTTGCGTCGCCGCAAGGCGCGGCCCTTTGCCGAAGCTCAGCGCACGGTACGGCGCCTGCTGGCGGGCAGCAATGATCCAGCCACGGTCCGGGCGGCCGCTCGCGCGTTGCATCGCGCACTGGATCTGACCTTCGGCGAAACCCTGTTCGCCAGCCAGTTGGAGCGTTATTGCCTGACACACGCGACATTTGCGCCCCTGCAGCCGGAACTGGCCCGCTTTTTTGACGGATCGCAGGCCTTGTTCTTCGATCCCGACTCCGCTGACTCGAATGAAACATGGCGGTCACTCAACCTGCTGGCGCTGAGCAAGGCCTGCGCAGCCGCTGAACGGAAGGCCTTGTGAGCGTCGGACTGCTGCAACCCTGGGCACTGGCCCTGCTCGTCGTGGCTGCCTTGCCCTGGTACCGGCGTGGGCAGGTGGCGCTGCTGTATTCCTCGCTGTCGCGGGTGCCAGCCGATCCCCTGTCGGATCGGCTCGACTGGTTATTGCGACTGGTGGCCTGTGCCACCATCGCAAGTCTGGTCATCGGCATGGCTGGCCCCTACCAGCGTGAACAATGGGTCGATCGAATCGGCACCGGCGCGCATATCGTCCTGCTACTGGATCGCAGCAGCAGCATGAACGAGAACTTCACCGGCCGTTATCTGGGTGCCAAAGCCACCGAATCGAAAAGCGCCATGGCCCGGAAGCTGCTGTCGGAATTTGTTCAGCGGCGCCAGCATGACCTGTTCGGCATGGTCGCCTTTGCTGCCGCCCCGATCTATGTGCTGCCGCTGACCGAGGACAAACCCGCGATCCAGGCGGCCATCGCCGCCGCCGGCAGTCGCGGCCATGGTGTCACCCACATCGCGCCCGGACTGGCGATGGCGCTGGACTTTTTTACCGACACACCCCGCCAGGGTTCCCGCATCATCCTGCTGGTGTCCGATGGCGCTGCCCGGATAGATGAGCAGACTCGCGATCGCTTGCGGCAAACTTTCCAGGAAACCGGTACCACGCTCTACTGGATTTACCTCCGCAATCCCACCAGTGCCCCACTGGCGGAGAAGCCGGCCAACCCGAACGAAACCACGACGCCGGAATACTTCCTCAATGCGTATTTCGAATCACTCGAAGTCCCCTACCGTGCCTTCGAGGCGGAAAATCCGAACGCCATGGAAAAGGCGATTGCCGAGGTCGAGCGACTGGAAAACCTGCCGCTGCCGTACCGGGAGAAATTACCCCGCCAGGATCTGTCAGGCCCGTTCTATGGAGTGGCGCTGGTGCTGATGGTGCTGCTCCTGTCGGCCCGAACACTGGAGGTGACTGCATGGAATCCATGACCCGCCGCCTGTTCTCGCCCTGGATCCTGTGGCCGTTATTGGGGGCCACCTTGATCGGGTTGCTGCAAACCGGGATCGAATGGTCGACGGTTAGGACGCACAATCAACTGTTGAGCGCCACTGAGTCGATTGAGGTTCAGCCAGACAGTGATCCGCTGCTTATCTATGCCAAGGCTTATCAGTTGCAGCAGACCGGCGACCCACTGGAGGCCCTGCGGTTGTATGGAATGATTCACAACCGGGGCGACGCCGCCTTTCAGGCACGCGTCCGCTATAACCTCGGCACGCTTTATCTGCGGGATGCGGCCAAACTCTGGAAGGAACGCGGTCTGCTGGAGCATATCCGGGTTAATACCCTGCTGGATGCAACCAAGGACAATCTGCGCCAATCTCTGACGCTGGATCCGACCCGCTGGGATGCCCGCTACCACCTCGAGTACGCCTACCGGATCACGCCCCCGCCGAAAGAACGCCCCAAGAATGACTTCCAAGGCTCCAAGGGCAGCGTGTTTGCCACACTGCCCACTATCCCCGGAGGGGGTCCGTGAGACGGCTGCGGCGAGTCTGGGCGGCACTGATATTGCGCTGGCGTCTGCTCCTGCTCGGACTGGCCACGGTATTGATCGGGGTCTGTCTGGCTCGGCCTGAACTCCGATTGCCGCGCCAAGTGGCACGCATCATGGTCGTGTTTGACATTACCCAGAGCATGAACACGCAGGATTACCATCAAACCGGCTGGCCGCAGGACCGGCTGGGCTTTGCCAAGGCGGCCACGCGGGCGGTGCTGCACGACCTCCCCTGCGGTTCCGAAATCGGACTTGGGCTGTTTACGACCCAGACCGTGCATTTTCTGTTCGAACCGCTGGAGATCTGCCGTCATTTCTCCGTCATTGACGATGTCCTCGAACACATCGACTGGCGCATGGCCTGGTCTGCTGACAGCCATGTCGAGATGGGGCTGTATCACGCCCTGCGTGAGATGCGAAAACAGGATCCTGACGTGCGGCTAGCGTTTCTGACCGATGGTCAGGAGACACCGCCACAATCCATTCAGCCGCAGTTTGATGGTCCATCCGGCAGCGTGGGTGGAGCGCTGATCGGCGTCGGTGGAACCACACCTGTCGCCGTCCCCCGCTATGACCGTGACAACCAAAGGCTCGGCAACTGGGAAAACGCAGATATCGAGAAGCCACCGATCTCGACGACGGTATATTCGGAGAAGGTTGAAACCCGTATGCTGCCCACTGAAGGGCCCTATCTATCCTGGCTTGATGAGGGTCACCTCAAACGGCTGTCAGGCATCACCGGGCTGACCTATCAGCGGCTGGAAACACCGGACGAATTCAGGCAATTCATGACCTCGATGGCCATGTCGGAGATGCGCCCGACCTTGACCGACGCCCGTCCCCTGCTGGCCGGGCTGGCGCTGACTCTGCTTGCGCTTGCACAGGGAGTACGCTCGCGGGCGCGAGGCCGACGGATGCTCCGGTAATCCAATGCTGACCCCAAAGAGCATCATTCTGATCGGGCTGTTGATCACAGCTTTGGGGGGACTGCTGTATTGGGTTCCCGGGGTGTTCAGCTGGTTCGGGAAACTCCCGGGCGATATCCACATCAAAGGCGACGGGTATTCGCTGCATATTCCCATCACCTCGATGCTGGTCGTCAGCGTTATACTGAATCTGCTGATCAGGCTGTTCTCGGATTCCTGAACCGTCCGCCTGCATCATTCCAGCTAGAGGGGGCACAACCCCTCAAGGCTCCACTACCTAAACGATAAAGGAGTTTTCAACGATGGCCATGTTTCTGTCCGTTCTGCTCACCATCGGTTTCGCCTACTGGTTCTACAAGACCGCCGCACGGCTTCATTCCAACAGTGTGCAATGGGCGATTGCCGGTGCCGCTGCCTACCAGCTCCCGGCGTGGGCCTGGATGATCATCGTGTCCAAGCCCTATGTCAGCGCCATACAAGGGGTGGCCAACAAGGCAAGCATGAGTGCCGGTCTGATCGGCCATTCATGGATCGCCGTCGGCATTGTCGTGGCCCTGCTGGTTTACAAATTCGCCCTGTTGAAGACCAGCGTGCGCGCTACTGATTGAATCCGAAACCGGGTGCTTCCGGCGACAACTGACCGAAGCCCGTCCCGCCAAAAGGCGGGCCGGGCTTTTCCATTTCTGACGCTCAAGAAACCGTGTTCGCGGGGTCAGTGCTTGTGGCCACACATGCCGGACCCGCAGCCACCCTGAAACGCGGGCGAGGCACAGGGCGGTTCCGGGCTATACGTGCTGCCTTTGCCGTGGATGGCCGGAGCGGAAAGCAACTTCCTGATGTCCGCACTCCCGCAGGACGGACAGGCCGGGGCCGACTCGCTGATTTTATGCATGGCCGTATAAGGATGGCTGCAGGCGTTGCATTGGTAGTCGTAGGTGGGCATCGGGTCTTTACCTCTCCTGAGGGCTATGGATGGATTGGAACAATCGAATCAAAAGGGTTTGAGTACCGCCAACAGGATGATGGCGACCAGAAATAGAACAGGTACTTCATTCATCCATCGGTAATACACATGGCCGTGACGATTTCGGTCATGCTTGAACGCCTGCAGCCAGCGGCCGCATTGGATGTGATAGACCAACAACACGGCCAGCAAACCCAGCTTGGCATGTAGCCAGCCGCTCTGGCCATAGCTGTCCCAGGCGTAATCGAGCAGCATCCAGACTCCGAATACGAAGGTCAGCACCATGCCGGGCGTCATGATGCCCCAGTACAGCTTGCGCTCCATGACTTTGAAGCGATCGAGGCTGATACGGTCATCGGACATGGCATGGTAGACAAACAGTCTTGGCAAATAGAACAGTCCTGCGAACCAAGTCACCATGAAGATGAGATGCAAGGCTTTCAGCCACATCGCACGTATTCCGTCTGTTAGGTATGTAACGGTCGGGGGTCGGTCGGCACGGCCAAGCGTGGGTCAACACACCGGCCATGCCTCACGAGACACTCTTCAGGCTTCGAGCTGCTGGATACCGTCGAGGAACCAGGTGGGCTGACGACTGTTGCGCGCACGGGTGAAATGCCAAACTTCCTGCACGCGGGCAGGGTCTGCATGCGCCTGTTCGCGCATCAACACATCGAATAGAACGGTGGCGACCCGCTCTTCCCCGATATCGCGGACCTCCAGCAACTCGGCCTCGACTTCGAGCAGTTCTGTCCGGTTCTCCGCCAGGCCGCGGGCCCTGATCTGATCCTGCAGTTCGCCAAACACCTTGTCGGTCGTCAGCGCTCTCAACTCAGCCAGGTCGGCTTTGTCCCAGGCTTCCTGCATCAGCGCATAGGCCGAACGGGCTCCCTGAAGAAAGCCGGTCGCATCAAAGTCGGCGGGAATGGCGCTGGCTGCAGCGCTGGCAGCGGGGTTGAAGCCTGTCTTGCGTGACAACAGGTCCGTATCGAAGCCGGCGCCACCCGAGCCTGAGCCACTCGAAACGGGCTCGGAGGTGTGTCTCTCGTAGACGTTCTCCTGACGATCCTGCCCCCCGTAATAGCCGGCCTGAGTGGCAACCCGCTCAGGCGCAGGCCGGCGGGAAGCCAACAGCTTGAACAAGAGCAAGGCAACGCCGCCAAAGACCAGTAGATCGAGGATGTTGAGATGCTCGAAGCCACCGCCGAAGAACAGCGCACCCAGCAGCCCGCCTAGGGCCAGACCGCCAAGGAATCGGGCCAAACCACCCCGTTGCGCCAGTGAATCGCGGATGGACTGGTTGCGGGCTTGTGCGGGTGAGGCCGCCGGTGATTGGGCGGGATTAGACGGGCGGCTGGCGCCCGGATTAACCGAACTGGGCGAACGCTGGTAAGGCGTGCTGTAGGAGGGACGGCTGCCAAACGAACGGCCGCCCCCCATGCGCGCCGCAGTCGCGTCCGATAGGCTTGCCGCGAGAACCAGCAGGCTCAACAGCGTACGGATCATAAAACCGGTTTTTCCGTTCATTGGGGTGGATTCCCTGTGAGGTAAATGATGTCCAACAAGATGGCGGTTGATCGGTAAAAAATCAAGCCACCTACCGTTCTTACAGACAATTCAGCGCCGGGCAAGTGCCCGCGCCCCGTGTGTTATCCTAATCGCCAGTCAATGCCAGCGCAGACCATGCACCTTCCCGATTTCTCTACCCGCCGTATCCTGGTAATCGGCGACCTGATGCTCGACCGTTACTGGCACGGCGGCACATCCCGCATTTCCCCGGAAGCGCCCGTTCCGGTCGTCCGTGTCGACCAGATCGAAGAGCGGGCTGGGGGTGCCGGCAACGTCGCTCTCAACATCATCGCACTGGGTGGCTCGGTCAGCCTGCTGGGCTACCGGGGCAAGGACGAAGCCGGCGACCGGCTTGAAGGGCTGCTGCAGGACGCAGGCATTGAATGCCATCTGCGCCGTCTGGACGGTTGCCCGACCATCACCAAACTGCGCGTCCTCAGCCGCCATCAGCAGTTGATTCGGCTCGATTTCGAGCAACGTTTCCAGCCGGCCACCGACGCCAATCTAGACGCACCGTACCGTCAACAGCTGGCCAACAGTGACGTTGTCGTCCTGTCTGATTATGACAAGGGCACCCTGAGCCATACGGCGGGCCTGATCGAGTCAGCCCGCGCTGCTGGTATTCCGGTTCTTGTGGACCCCAAGGGTTTGCACTTCGACAAATATCGGGGCGCCACGCTTCTGACGCCCAACCGGTCCGAGTTCGAGGCCGTTGTCGGCCCCTGTCCGACCGAGGATGACCTGGTCCGCCGCGGTCAGAAGTTGCTGGCTGAGCTTTCCCTGGAAGCACTGCTGATTACCCGGGGTGAACAGGGCATGAGTCTGCTGCAGCAGGGGCAGCCGCCCTTGCATCTACCCACCCATGCCAAGGAAGTCTATGACGTCACCGGGGCGGGCGACACAGTGATCGCCACGCTGGCCAGCGGACTTGCGGCCGGCCTGTCCATGGCCGACGCGACCCGCCTCGCCAATCAGGCGGCGGGGCTGGCTGTCGGCAAGCTCGGTACCGCCACCATCACCAACGCCGAACTCGCCGCCGCGCTTCAGGGCGCGCCCACACGACAGCGTGGCGTCATTGACCTGCCGCACCTGGTACCACTGATCCGCGCAAGTCAGGCACACGGCGAACGCATCGTCGCCACGAACGGCTGTTTCGACATCCTGCACCCCGGCCATGTCGATTATCTGCAACGGGCACGCGCTCTGGGTGACCGCCTGTTGGTGCTGGTGAACTCGGATGCCTCAGTCAGCCGTCTCAAGGGACCCGAGCGCCCGATCAACCCCCTGCCCCACCGCATGACGCTGCTGGCCGCCCTGGAGTGTGTCGACTGGGTGGTGCCGTTCGAGGAGGACACACCGCGCGCCCTCATCGGGACGCTGTTGCCTGATATTCTGGTGAAAGGCGGCGACTATACCGAGATCAGTGCGATTGCCGGTCATGACCACGTGCTGGCCAACGGTGGCGAGGTGCGCATTCTGCCGTTCGTCGATGGGCATTCGACCACTGGACTGATCGAACGCATCCACCGGCGGGGCCAGGGCGACGAGACGATTTCCATTCCTCCTTCCTCACATTGACCATGGCCGAGCGATCCCGCAAGCAAGCCGACACCGTCGAAGCACTCAAGATCCCGCCCTACTCGATCAATGCCGAACAATCGGTCATCGGGGCGCTGATGCTCGACAAGCAAGCCTGGGACAAGGTGGCTGATTTCCTGATCGAGGACGATTTTTACCGACGCGATCACCAACTGATTTTTCGCGCCATTGCCCAGTTGGCCGAGCGTCAATCGCCGCTGGATGTCATCACGCTGTCTGAAACCCTCGAGCAGTTTGGCTGGCTGGAGGAGTGCGGCGGGCTGGCCTATCTCGCGACACTGGCCAAAGAAACGCCCAGCGCCGCCAACATCGTGGCCTATGCCGAGATCGTCCGGGAAAAGTCGGTTCTGCGCCAATTGATTGGTTCAGGCAACGAAATTGCCGATCTGGCCTTCTACCCACAAGGGCGCGGAACCATCGAGCTGATTGAGTCGGCTGAGCAGAAAGTATTCCATATTGCCGATCAGTACCGCCGCAAGGGCACCGGGTTCAGCCCGATCAAACCGCTGCTGGCCAAGGCCATCGACCGCATCGAGATGCTGTTCCAGAAGGAAGGCCATATCACCGGCGCCAGCACCGGCTTCAATGATTTTGACGAACTGACCTCCGGCTTGCAGCCATCCGATCTGGTCATCGTCGCCGGCCGGCCGTCGATGGGCAAGACCACGTTCGCGATGAACATCGCAGAGCATGTGGCCATCAAGGAACAAGTGCCTGTCGCCGTATTCAGCATGGAAATGCCGGGCGAACAACTGGCGATGCGCATGATTTCGTCCCTCGGTCGCATTGATCAGCACCGGGTTCGGACCGGGAAGCTGGAGGATGACGAGTGGCCCAGAATGACCTCGGCCATCAACATTCTGGCCGAAACCAAACTGTATATCGACGACACCCCGGCCATGACGCCGACCGAGGTCCGCGCCCGCTGCCGACGGCTGGCGCGCGAAAATGACGGCAAGCTGGGACTGGTCGTGCTCGATTACCTGCAACTCATGCAGTCACCCGGCGCTGAAAGCCGCGTCAACGAGATTTCGGACATTTCGCGGTCCCTGAAAGCGCTGGCCAAGGAACTGAATGTCCCGGTCATAGCCCTGTCGCAGCTGAACCGGAGCCTGGAGCAGCGACCGAACAAGCGTCCGGTGATGTCGGATCTGCGTGAATCGGGCGCCATCGAGCAGGATGCCGATGTCATCGTTTTCATCTACCGTGACGAGGTGTACAACAAGGACACGACCGACAAGGGCACGGCCGAAATCATCATCTCCAAACAGCGTAACGGACCGATCGGCACGACGCGACTCACCTTCCTCGGCCAATACACCCGTTTCGAAAACTTCATACACGATCCCTACGCCGGTGAGTCCTACTGACGCACCCGCTGCTGCTCATGCCGTCCTGGACCTGGGCGCTGCTGCGCACAACCTGCGCCGGATCCGGCGTGTCGTGCCGCAGGCCCGCATCATGGCCGTCATCAAGGCCAACGCCTACGGGCATGGACTGTTGCGCATGGCCCGCAGCCTTTCGGATGCCGATGCCTTTGCCGTGGCTCGCACCGATGAAGGTCTGGCGTTGCGTCAAAGCGGCATCGCTCAACGGATTGCCGTGCTGCAGGGCTTTTTCAATGGGGATGAACTCAAGGCCCATGCCGAGGCCGGTCTGGAACCTGTCATCCACTCCGACTGGCAGGTCGATCTGCTTGAATCGGTCCCGCTGCCTGCTCCACTGGCCGTATGGTTGAAGCTGGACACCGGCATGCATCGCCTGGGGGTCCTGCCCTCGGAATTTCATACCCTGCTGGACCGCTTGCAACGGTGTCCGCAGGTTCAGCAACCGATTCCCCTGATGTCGCACCTGGCGAATGCCGATGCGGTGAATGATGGTTTCACGACACACCAGCTCAACCTGTTTCGCGATATCACTCAGGCGGTGGCCAGCGAAAGCAGTCTGGCCAATTCCGCCGGCCTGTTCGCCTGGGAGGATGCCCGGCGGGAGTGGGTTCGACCCGGCATCAGTCTGTATGGCGTGTCGCCGTTTCCTGACCGGACTGGTCTGGATGAGGATCTGGAGCCGGTCATGACCTTCCGCTCCCGGCTGATCAGCATCAAGGAGGTTCCCGCCGGTACGCCGGTGGGGTACGGCGGTGACTGGGTCTGTCCGCATCCCACCCGCCTGGGTGTCGTGGCGGTGGGCTACGGTGACGGTTACCCGCGGCGGGCGGTGTCGGGTACGCCGGTCTTGATCCGCGACCAGCGGGTGCCGCTTGCAGGACGGGTGTCGATGGACATGATCACGTTGAATCTCAACGGCTGCCCCGAGGCACACCCCGGCGATCTGGTGACCTTGTGGGGCAAGGGCCTGCCGGTGGAGGAAATTGCCCACAAGGCCGGTACGATCCCTTACGATCTCCTGTGCGGGATCACGCAGCGGGTGCGAATCATCGAGTGCTGACCCGCTCGATCGAGGCGTGGGATCAGCGCGGCAGAGCCAGCGAACGCGCCATCACGATCGCGTTCTCGCGACCGCCTTTGGCAGGATAGTAATCCTTGCGCAGTCCGATCTCATTAAAGCCCATGCTGCGATAGAGTTTGATGGCGTGGGGATTGGACGGACGCACTTCCAGAAAAATGCTATCGACCTTGAAGCGGATAGCTTCATCCACCAGTTTCTGCAGCAACACCCGGCCATAGCCTCGACCTTGCCAGCCCGGTGCAACGCAGAGATTCAACACATGCGACTCACCGGCGCCGATGGTGGAAATACCGTAGCCGACCACCTGCCGGGCACGCTCACCGATCCAGCAGTGATATCCGACCTTGAAGCAGCTACGGAAGGTTTCAAGCTCCCACGGGAACTCGTAGGCAGACGCCTCAATGGCCGCCATCAGGGCGATGTCGCTGCGTTCCATCGGACGCAGGGTCAATTCGGCGTTGTCCACGAGCGATGGAAAATGTTTGTGGTAGAACTGGGTTTCAGCATCATAACGCAGCCAGCGACGGGCTTTGTCCAGCATGTCCAGCAAGGCATCCATGATTCCCTCTCAAGCCTTCATGGGGGAGCCCGGTGCAGCCAGAGCGCGGCGGGCCAGTTTCAAGTCCTCCCAAGCCCGGCGTTTCTCGGTCTGTGAACGCAACAGGTAGGCCGGGTGATAGGTGACGACCAGCGGTATCGACTGGTAATCGTGCACCGTGCCGCGCAACTTGCCGATGGGTGTCTGGGTCTTGAGCAAGTGTTGCGCGGCGATTCGTCCGACCGCCACGATAATCGAAGGTTTCACCAGCGCCACCTGCCCGAGCAGATAGGATTCGCAAGCCGCTGCCTCCTCGGCTGACGGATCTCGGTTCTTCGGTGGCCGACATTTGAGCACATTGGCAATGTAAACGGCGTCGCGCTCCAGTCCGATGGCGCGAATCATCTCTGTCAGCAGTTGTCCCGCGCGACCGACAAACGGTTCGCCCTGTAGATCTTCCTGTTCCCCCGGTGCTTCGCCGATGAACATCCAGCGTGCCGCGCGGTCTCCGACGCCGAACACCACGTTTGTGCGCGTCTGGTACAGGGCGCAGCGTTGACATCGGTTCGCCTCGGATTCCAATTCAGCCCAGCTGGCTGATTGCGGTAGGGGTGCGGTTGCGCCGGTCAAGGCGGATACAGCACACCCGGGGGCACGCTCCCCTGCCTCCTTATCCCTCATGAGCAAGGGGGCTGGACCGAACGGGGCGGCCAGCCGGGCCTCCCAAGGCTCGATGCCCATAGCCCTGAGCCGTCGGTGACGCTGATCGGCTGACGACATGGCGTCAACTGGCGAGCCGGCAGAAAGGTGATCAGACGTCACCCGACGACTGCGGGTGCATGCGCTGACGCGGTGTCAGCAGCTTGTTGACGGCATTGAGATAGGCCTTGGCGGAGGCCATGACAATATCGGTATCCGCGCCCTGTCCATTGACAATGCGGCCGCCCTTTTCCAGCCGTACCGTCACTTCACCCTGGGCATCGGTCCCGGTAGTGATGTTGTTGACCGAATACAGCAGGAGTTGCGATTCAGTCCGAACGACCGACTCGATCGCCTTCAGGCTGGCATCGACCACCCCCCCGCCCGTGCCGGTGCCGGTCAGTTCGTCCTGATCAATGCGCAAGGTAACACGGGCCTTCGGGAGTTCACCGGTTTCGGCACACACCTTGAGCGCCACCAGACGGACACCCTCCTCTTCTCCCGCGCCCGCGGCGTCGGTGATCAATGCCTGCAGGTCTTCATCAAAGATGTCATGCTTCTTGTCCGCCAAGTCTTTGAAACGTGAAAACGCGTCATTGAGTTCGGCTTCGGACAGAAATTCGATGCCCAGTTCCTGCATGCGGGTCTTGAACGCGTTACGGCCGGAGTGCTTGCCCAGCACCATGCGATTGGCGGTCCAGCCGACATCTTCGGCGCGCATGATCTCGTAGGTTTCCCGATGTTTGAGTACGCCGTCCTGATGAATGCCGGACTCATGGGCGAAGGCATTGGCGCCGACGATGGCCTTGTTTGGCTGCACCGGGAAACCGGTGATGTTCGAGACCAGCTTCGAGCAGGCAACAATTTCACGCGTGTCGATATCGACATGACACGGAAAGACGTCCTTCCGGGTCGTGACGGCCATGACGACTTCTTCCAGCGAGGCATTACCGGCCCTTTCGCCCAGCCCATTGATGGTGCATTCGACCTGCCGCGCGCCGTTCAGGACAGCGGACAGCGAATTGGCGACCGCGAGTCCGAGGTCATTGTGACAATGCACAGAGAAGATCGCCTTGTCGGCATTCGGAATTCGTTCACGCAGACGGCGGATGGTCTGACCGAACTGATCCGGCAGGCTGTAACCCACGGTATCGGGGATATTGAGCGTGGTCGCACCGGCGTTGATGACCGCTTCAAGGATGCGGCACAGGAAATCTTCCTCCGAGCGTCCGGCATCCTCGGGTGAAAACTCGACGTTGTCGGTGAACTGACGGGCCCGCTTGACGGCCTTCACGGCATTCTCGATCACCTGCTCAGGCGTCATGCGCAGCTTCAGCTGCATGTGAATCGGCGAAGTGGCAATGAAGGTGTGTATGCGGGAACTGTTGGCATCACGCAGGGCCTCTCCGGCGCGGTCGATATCCTTGTCCAGCGCCCGCGCCAGACCACAGACCGTACTGTCCTTGATGGCGCGCGCAACGGCCTGCACGCCTTCGAAGTCGCCAGGGCTGGCGGCGGGGAAACCCGCTTCAATGACATCCACCCTCAGCCGTTCGAGGGCGCGGGCAATGCGCACTTTTTCATCACGTGTCATGGAGGCGCCAGGGCTTTGTTCGCCATCGCGCAAGGTGGTATCGAAAATGATGAGTTTTTCGCTCATGGTGATATCTCTGAAAGCGGTTCTGAGGGTTCGGACGACTCAATCGGCTGGGTGGTGCGTGCATGCCCCTCAGGGCAGCCGCCCTACCGACAGTGGCCGCGTCCGACTCAGGCACCTCGCGGGCACATTAAAGTCACCGGCTACACGAACTGGAGGCTGCTGGTCCGATACGAACGATGTCAACAATTGCATGGGGTCACTATAAAGCCCGCTCTACTCCCAGACAAGCCGCGTTCAACTCAGCCGCGGCGCTCGCTGCGCATCTGGCGACGCCGGAACAGCGTCAGTGCCAGACCCGAAACGGCATAAAGTACGAACAGGGTAAACAGCACCAGGGGCGGGTTGGTGAACAGGAAGGCGAACACCAGCATGATCAGGATAGCCCAGATGAAGGACACCCGGCCACGTAGATCAACATCCTTGAAACTGTAGTAGCGGAAATTGCTGACCATCAGCAGACCGGTCGAGATGGCCAGACCGACGGCCACGAGTCGCGCCTTGTCGACCGGGATATCGTGCGTGACGCTGACCCAGACAAAACCCGCCAGAATCGCAGCCGCCGCCGGGCTGGGCAGCCCTTGAAAATAGCGTTTGTCCTGGGTGGCGATCTGCGTATTGAAACGGGCCAGCCGCAAGGCAGCGCCCGCGGCATGGACAAAGGCGGCTATCCAGCCCGCCTTGCCCAGGCTTGAAAGTGCCCAGGTATAGAGGACCAGCGCTGGGGCGGCGCCGAACGAAATCATGTCCGCCATGCTGTCGTATTCGGCCCCGAATGCGCTCTGGGTGTGGGTCAGTCGAGCCACGCGACCGTCCAGTCCATCCAGAACCATGGCCAGAAAGATGGCGATGGCCGCCACCTCGTACTGGCCGTTCATGGCCGAGGTGATCGCGTAGAAGCCGGCAAAAAGGGCGGCGGTGGTGAACAGGTTAGGCAGCAGGTAGATGCCGCGACGACGGTTCTTCTTCGGGGAGTTCTGTTCCATCTCAAATCCAGTCATATCGATTCAGGGAACAACGACAGGGATGCTGGGACCATGAACCGCACCAACAGCAGATTCATGTCCGGAAATACGCGCATCAGATTTTTGATTGCCCCATACGAGAAGGGGTGAGACCAGCCCACCCCCTATACGCGACAACCTTAAAGGCGATCAGTTCTTCGCCTTGTCGACGATCTTGTTGGCCTTGATCCAGGGCATCATGTCGCGCAGCTTCGCACCGACCGCTTCGATCGGGTGCTCACGGCCCAGACGACGCTTCGCCTTGAGCGTAGCGGCACCGGCCTGATTCTCGAGGATGAATTCACGCGCGAACTCGCCGTTCTGAATCTCTCTCAGGATCTGCGCCATCTCGTACTTGGTGTCCTCGGTGATCACGCGCGGACCGCGGGTCAGATCACCGTATTCAGCGGTGTTGGAGATGGAGTAGCGCATGTTGGCGATGCCGCCTTCGTACATCAGATCGACAATCAGCTTCAGCTCATGCAGACACTCGAAATAGGCCATCTCAGGCGCATAGCCGGCCTCGACCAGCGTCTCGAAGCCATTGCGGATCAGTTCGACAAGACCGCCGCAGAGCACGACCTGTTCGCCGAACAGATCGGTTTCGGTTTCTTCGCGGAAACTGGTTTCGATGATACCTGCACGGCCACCGCCATTGGCAGAGGCATAGGACAGGGCCAGCTGCTTGGCCTGACCGGAGGCATCCTTGAACACGGCGATCAGACTCGGCACACCGCCACCCTGCGCATAGGTAGACCGAACCAGATGTCCCGGGCCTTTCGGCGCGATCATGATGACATCCAGATCAGCCCGGGGCAGAATCTGCTCGTAATGGATGTTGAAGCCATGGGCAAACGCCAAGGCGGCACCGCGCTTGATGTTCGGCTCGATCTGCTCGGCATAGAGCTTGGCCTGGTGTTCGTCGGGCGCCAGAATCATGACGACGTCGGCAGACTTGACGGCTTCCTCGATAGGCGCCACCTCAAGACCGGCATTCTGTGCCTTGATGGCGGATTCCGAACCCGGACGCAGGGCAACGACAACGGAAACGCCCGAGTCCTTCAGGTTGTTGGCGTGGGCATGACCTTGTGAACCGTAGCCGACGATGGCGACCTTCTTGCCGCGGATAATGGAAAGGTCGGCATCTTTGTCGTAATAGACCTGCATGTATTTTCCTCGATGATGAACTTCAGATGAATGGTGTTTAGGCGTGCAGCCCGCGCTCGCCCCGGAGGATGCCGGTGGTTCCCGAGCGGACAACTTCGATGATGTGGTCTTCGCTGATCGCGCTCAAAAAGGCATCCAGCTTGGATTTTTCGCCGGTCACTTCGATGACGTAGGTATTGGGAGTGACATCCAGCACGTTGCCGCGAAAGATATCACACAGCCGCTTGATCTCTTCGCGCATCTCACCCGCCGCACGGACCTTCACCATCATCAGCTCGCGCTCGATGTGGGACGATTCCGAGATATCAATCAGCCTGACGACGTCAATCAGCTTGTTGAGCTGCTTGGTGATTTGCTCAATGATGTCGTCACTGCCCGATGTCACGATGGTCATGCGCGACATGGAAGCATCCTGGGTGGGTGCCACCGTCAGCGTTTCGATGTTGTAGCCACGGGCAGAAAAAAGACCCGCCACCCGCGACAAGGCCCCGGCCTCGTTCTCGATCAGGATGGAAATGATATGCCGCTTCATGCCAACTCCCGATCCACGGTCACACCCGGCGCCATCCGCATTTCATGGTGGGCCTTGCCGGCCTCGATCATCGGATAGACATTTTCCGACGGATCAGTCAGGAAGTTCATGAATACCGTCCGGTCCTTGAGCTTGAAGGCTTCTTCAAGGGCCGGGCGCACATCCTCGGGACGCTCAATCTGCATGCCGACATGCCCATAGGCTTCAGCCAGCCGGACGAAATCGGGGATGGTTTCCAGATAGGACTGCGAATAGCGGCTCTCATACGAAAACTCCTGCCACTGCCGCACCATGCCCATATAGCCGTTGTTCAGGTTGATGATCTTGATGCCGGTCCGGTATTGCAGGGCCGTGGCCAACTCCTGGATGCACATCTGGATGCTGGCTTCACCGGTAATACACGCCACATCGGCCTCTGGATGCGCGAGCTTGGCCCCAATCGCGGCCGGCAGGCCGAACCCCATGGTGCCGAGTCCACCCGAATTGATCCAGCGGCGCGGCTGGTCGAACTTGTAAAACTGTGCCGCCCACATCTGATGCTGACCGACATCCGAGGTGACGAAGGCCTCGCCACGGGTGACTTCCCACAGCTGCTCGACGACGTATTGCGGCTTGATACGGGGGCTCGAGCGATCAAAACCGAGGCAGTTGACCGCACGCCAGCGCTCAATCTGGGCCCACCAGTCAGACAGGGCCCCGCTATCCGGCTTGTCGGATGAGGCTTCGAGCATATCGATCATTTCGAGCAGGACAGTTTTGACCTCGCCCACGATCGGGACATCGACCTTGACCGTCTTGGAAATCGACGCCGGATCGACATCGATATGGACGATCTTTGCACCTGGACAGAACTGCGCCAGCTTGCCCGTGACCCGGTCATCGAAGCGGGCACCGATCGCGAGCAGCACATCACATTCATGCATGCCCATGTTGGCCTCATAGGTGCCATGCATGCCCAGCATGCCGACAAACTGCCGGTCGGTCGCCGGGTAGGCGCCCAATCCCATGAGCGTGTTGGTGATCGGGAAACCGAGCAATCGGGTGAGGCGGACCAGTTCGGTCGAAGCATTGCCGAGAATCACGCCGCCGCCGGTGTAGATCATCGGTCGTTTGGCGCCCATCAAGAGCTCAATGGCTTTCTTGATCTGCCAGCGATGGCCCTTCACGTGGGGGTTGTAAGAGCGAATCGAGACCGAAGCCGGATATTCGTAGGGAATCTTGATCGCGGGATCGGTGATGTCCTTCGGAATATCCACGACCACTGGCCCGGGTCGGCCGGTGGTGGCGATGAAGAAGGCCTTTTTAATGGTTTCGGCCAGCTTGCTGCGGTCACTGACCAGAAAATTATGCTTCACGCAGGGGCGCGTGATACCGATGGTGTCGCATTCCTGGAACGCATCGCTGCCAATGACCGGCGTCGGTACCTGACCGGTGAGGACCACCAGGGGGATGGAATCCATGTAGGCCGTCGCGATGCCGGTTACGGCGTTGGTCGCGCCGGGACCGGAAGTCACCAGCACGACACCCGGCTTGCCGGTCGAGCGGGCATAGCCATCCGCCGCATGAGTGGCGCCCTGTTCGTGCCGAACCAGAATGTGCTTGACGTCGTCCTGCTGAAACAGGGCGTCATAGATGTGCAGCACCGACCCACCCGGATAGCCGAAAATGAATTCGACCCCCTCATCCTTAAGACACCGGACCACGATTTCTGCGCCGCTGAGCTCCACGCAACCTCACCCTGATGTAATTACTCAAGGCACGAACGCACCCTGAGCCGGTTGAAAAGACGGGGTAAATTACTAGGACTTTCCGATAGCGTCAAGGCGCGAGCCCGTGCGGCAGGCCGACTTTGCCATCCCGAAGAAGCCTCCTCCTGCTACCCGCTGAAGCGATCGGATGATTTACCAGCAGCCGGGTCGATGATGGGCCTGAATGGGCACGCGCCGTCGCTACGGGCTACCGCTCCCTCCTCAGGCTCAGAGGCATCCCGGCGGCTTGGGAAGACCGGCGATCAGGCACGCGTTACGAACCGGACTGCCGGCAAACAGGGCATTCAGGGTTCGAGAGTTGCCGAGCTCGGGACCTAGTTCACGTTCCACCGCTTTCACAAACATGCGGTTATTGGGCAGATGCTGAAACCGCTCGAAGTAGCGGCGGATGAAATGGATGATGCGCCAGTGCGTTTCGGTCAATGCGACCGGAACCGAGTCAGCCAGACGCTCAGCGACGCTCGGATCCCAGGACGTCGGATCAAGCAGAAAGCCGTCTTCCGTGGTGCAAACTGTCATCGTTACCTCGCCGGTGTGCGCTGGAGCGCCCCGTCAGCGCCATTGGATGATCGATGCATGCTGTTCGGTCAGACGCACCAGACCGGCCAGATCGATCAGCGCGCACTCAGGTGCGACGCTACCGGGCGAAAGCTCGGGGTCAAACCCATGCGCCTTCAACACGAACACCGACGGGCCACGCGGGGGCACCCAGCCCCGGCCGATCAGCGTCCGGACGGCATCATCCATCAAGACCACCGCATCGCCCGCATCCACCCGAATGAAACAGGCCTCCACCGCCTCAAGCGTGTGCACGAGATGCAGCATGCTCATCGGACGAAAACCCGCTCATGCCCAGCCATCAAGGCCGGAATCGCCTGGCGCGGAATCAAGCGACAGAATGCCAACGCCGCTTCAGGCAACTGCAGGCACCGTTCGTGCAGGGACTCCTGCTCGACCAGAATCTGCTCGACACCGTAGAAGGCCAGCGCCTCAAGCTCGGCCAGCAGGGCCGCAGGCGCCGAATTCTCGGCTGCCAGCGAGATTACGCTCTGGTCCAGAAACACGACGGTAACCGGTAGATCGAGCGCTACCGTGGTCAGGATTTCGTCGAAGATCTCCCGCACGTCGATCCGATCAGGGCCGGCATGGCGCAGGACATACAGGAATCGAGTCGTCATGTCTGGCCGAATACCAGCACCCGGTCCGCCTTGAGACAGGCATCTAACCAACTGGCCAGCCCACCCGGCTGAAAACCCGGTAGCGGCGCATGCCGGGATTGCTCCGCATCAGCGCTCATCAGCCCCCGCCGCTCTGCCGCCGCCGTGCAAAAAACCAACGGAATGCCCTGCTGTTCGGCAAGACGCACCCAGGCTGCGGCAGAATCAGGGGTGCCAGAATCGTCGGCAAACGCCCAGCGTACACCGTCCCGGTAAAAAAACACGCGCTCAATGCCATGTCCGGCAGCCAGTGCCGCAACGATGAAATCGAGGCCGGTCTGCGCGCCATCTGAATCGACGTCATGCCCGCCAATCTGTATCGCGTATTTCATAGGCCTATTGGAAAGTTGGGGTATGCTCCCCAGATCATGGCTATTGATCTGCGCATGAAGAGGCTGATCCGTCTTGAATAAAACATTTCGCTCACTCGCTGCGACCGTGCTTGTCCTGCTCGGGCAAGGCGTGCCTGGCCCTGCTCCACGGGCCGAGATGCCGGATATCGAACTGCCCGACATCGGCGATCCGACCGGCACCCTGATGACCGCCCAGCAGGAAAGTGCACTGGGCGAAGCCTTTTACCGCAATCTCCACGCTACCCTGCAGATCAACGCTGATCCGGAGGTACAGGACTATATTCAGTCACTGGGTTCGCGTCTGACCATCAACAGCGACAATCCGGCCCAGACCTTCACCTTCTTCGTGGTCAACGAACCCGTCATCAACGCCTTCGCGGGACCGGGCGGCTACATCGGGGTCAACTCGGGCCTGATTCTCCTGACCGAGCAGGAAAGCGAACTGGCCTCGGTGCTGGCGCATGAAATTTCCCATGTCACCCAGCGGCACTTGTTCCAGACCTTTCAGGCCGCCAGCCGGATGGCCATTCCCTCGGCGCTGGCCATGCTCGGCGCGGCACTGATCGGCGCCGCCGGCGGGGGAAACGCCGCGGTGGCCGCCATGATGGCGGCTCAGGCCGCCAATGCGCAATACCGGATCAACTTCACCCGTGACAACGAGGTCGAGGCCGATCGCGTCGGCATGCAGATTCTTTCCAAATCAGAATTTGACCCGCGCGCCATGCCGGAGTTTTTCGAACGCATGCAGCAATCTACCCGCTTTGCCGGCAACCGCATCCCGGAATTCCTGCTCACGCATCCGGTGACTGTGGCGCGTATTTCCGATACCCGTGACCGTTCCGAGCACTTTGCTTATCGGCAGTATCCTGATTCCCTCGCCTACCAGATCATTCGCACCAAGCTGCGCGTCCTGACGGCACCCACTCCGCGCATGGCACTGGATTATTTCACCACCATGGCCAACCGCGGCACGGGCCAGCAACAGGATGTGCGCAGCTACGGCATCGCGCTGGCACAGTCACGACTCGGGCAGACCGAGACGGCCAAAGCCACCTTCCAGCATCTGGTGCGCACCTATCCGCACCAATCGCACTTCATGAATGCTCTGGGCGAAACCGACATGCACGCCAAGCATTTTGCCCAGGCGGCCAAACTGTTCGAACTGGCGCTGGAGCGCTTCCCCGACAATCAGGCGATGTCGATGAATTACGTCCGCTCGCTGCTCAATTCCAATCAGCCCGGCAAGGCTCGCGAGATACTCCACCACTACCTCAAGCACCATGCGCCGACGCCCGATCTTTACGAATTGCTGGCCGAAACCTACAGCAAGCTGGGCAAGGAAGGCGAATCCCACCGCTATTACGCCGAAGGTTATTACCAACTGGGCCAGACCAAATCGGCCCTGCTGCAAATGCAGCTCGCCAAACGGGCGGCGGGCGGCAATTTTTACCTCAACTCGGTGATCGACGAACGCATCGCGCAGTGGAAGGCCGAAGAAATCGGGCGCGAAGAACCTTAGTCGGCAGTTTCCAGACCCTGAATGCCGCGCTCGATTTCACCCTGTTTACGCAATTGCCGTTTGAGAATCTTTCCGGCCGCATTCTTCGGCAGTTCATCCAGCACCTCAAACCGTCTCGGGACCTGATGGCGTCCCAGCCGGGCACGGCAAAAATCCCTCAGAGCGGCCTCGCTCGCCTCGGCGCCGTCAGCCAGCGCAACATAGGCCACGGGTATTTCGCCATGCAAGGCGTGCGGCTCGCCGATCACAGCGACCTCCCGTACGCCAGGGTAGGCGTATAGCACCTCCTCGATCATGCGCGGATACACATTCATGCCATTGACGATGATCAGGTCCTTCTTGCGATCCACAATGCTGAAATAGCCGTCTGCATCGCGGGTTCCCAGATCGCCGGTCAACAGCCAGCCGTCCCGCATGACCTCGGCCGTGGCCTCGGGTTGACCCCAATAGCCCTTCATCACATTCGGGCCCCGCACGGCAATTTCACCGACCTCGCCATCCGGTAACGTCAGCCCGGCCTCATCGACGATTCGCATCTCCACGTCCGGCACCGGCAGCCCCACCGTACCGGGTTTGGCCAGACCATCAATGGGGTTGACACAGGTCACGGGTGAACACTCGGTCGGGCCGTCGCCTTCGTACAGACGAACGCCGAACCGGGCCTCGAACTGCTGGAGGACCGCGACCGGCATGGCGGCGCCTCCAACCACGCCGAACCGCAGCGATGCCAGACAGCCGACCCGGTCATCACGCAGTCGCAGCAGAACGCCATACATACTGGGTACGCCGAGGAAAATCGTGGCTGCATGTGAGTGAATCGCCTGGGCGACCAGATCCGGTTCAAATCGGGCCAGCGGGATCAGCGCACAGCCGAAGGTCAGCGGTGTCAACATGCCCACCGTGGCGGCAAAGGCATGGAACATCGGCAACACCACCAGCACTCGATCCAGTCCAGCACGCCATTTCATCGCTTGGTGGACACTGCGCACGTTGGCAACCAGGTTGGCGTGGGTAAGCATCGCCCCCTTGGGAAATCCGGTGGTCCCGGAGGTATAGAGGATGGCCGCCAGGTGCTCGGTCGGGTCGAAGGACACGATCGGCACCGGCGATGCCGGAGCCAGCAGCGCAGCCAGCGTCTGCTCAGGATCACCATCGGTATCGATGATGTACCGTGCCGGCGGATCCGGGCACTCGGTGTCGATGGCCTCGAACCGGTCCAGCAGCGAACGATGGACGACCACCGCCCGAACGCCGGCGTCCTTCAGGATATAGGCGATTTCACGGGCGTGGATCAGCAGATTGATGGGCACAACCGTGGCGCCCGCCTTGAGTATCCCGACATACACCAGCGGAAACTCGGGGCTGTTCGGAGCATAGAGCGCAATCCGGTCCCCCGGTTGGATGCCGTAGGCAACCAGACCGGCTGCAATCCGGTCGGACAACCCATCGAAATGACGCTGGTCGATTGTCAACCCGTCCGTCAGAATCGCCGGCCGATCAGGATGTGCGGCCGCACTGGCGCGCAGCAGATCAATCAGGGTAGTCATGTCTCACAACGGTCCCGGCCGCGATCCATTCTTCGTCGAGCGCGGCCGGGCTTCGCGCTCAATTGATGACGTTGTGCCCACGGTTGCGCATGCAGTTGATGAAAGCGCGCTTGTAGTCCTCATCACCGCTGATACCGCTGTAGGTACCCCCTCCGATCCCCCCCGCTGCAGCACCGATGGCCGCGCCGGTACCGGGTGAACCGGTGGCTGCGCCGATCGCGGCACCGGTCGCCGCCCCCAGAAGACCGCCCGCCGCAACGCCTTTGGCGGCTTCGGTAGCCGTGTTGCCGGCCTGTCCCGCCAGTGCCTTGCACTGCTCGGTATCCTGCGTGATCATCGCGGCGTTACGATCATTCTGGGGATCCACCACCGGCTGCCAGCCGCCATAGGTGGCACAACCCGAGAGCAGCGCAGTACCCAGAAGCCAGCCTATCGTCTTGTCTGCTTTGCGTTTCATCGACATACCTCCGATTAAGTTGAATCCAGCGTCCGATCGGATCGGTCGCTATCCCAACAGCGCTACCCCTTGCGCCAGCCGTGGCAGGGGTCCGCTCAGACCCATGGCGTAGCTCATCGCCAGTTTCTTGGCGGGCTGAACCCGCTCGGCAAGCCCCAGGCCCAGGTTGCGGATCAACCGCAACGGCGCGTGGTTGTTACCGAACGCCCGATAAAAGCCATCCATGACGGTCATCATGACCAGATTATTTCGCCGCCGCATCTGCTCGTAGCGGGCCAGCGTGGCCGCGTCACCGATACCCTGCCCCTGCCGATGCGCGCCGATCAGCACTTCAGCCAGCGCCGCCGCGTCAAGCAAGCCGATGTTGACGCCTTGGCCGGCCAGCGGGTGAATCATGTGCGCGGCATCGCCGATCAGGGCCACCCCCTGCTTGACGTAACGCAGCGCATGCTGGCGCCGCAAGGGAAAACTGCCGCGGGACTGAATCGACCTGATCTCGCCCAAACAATCCGGGAACGTCTCTGTCAACGCCGCCAGCAAGGCGGCATCGGACAGTGACTTCAGGCGCTTGACCTCTTCCGGCGTGTTGTACCAGACCAGAGAGGCATGCGGCCCACTCAGCGGCAGTAGCGCCTGCGGGCCTTCCGGCGTAAAGCGTTGCCAAGTGATGTCCTGCTGGCCACACGCGGTTTCGACCGTCAACACCAGGGCATGCTGCTCATAATCCCAGCCACTAACCCCCATGCCCGCCGCTTGTCGAACCCGCGAGAAACCGCCATCCGCCGCGACCAGCAAAGGGGCCTTGAGCTGGCGTCCATCCTCCAGCTCAACGGCAGAGCCCGACGTCCCATAATGGATGGCGCGGGTTTTGACCGGGCTCAGCAGAGTCACGTTGGAAAAATCCGTCAGCCGCTCGAGGGCCGCCAGTTGAATGATGCGGTTTTCGACGATATGACCGAGAACCGGTTCGTGGATGTCTTCGCTACGGAATTCGACATCGCCGCCATCCTCCCATACGCGCATGCGCCGATAGGGGCACAAACGGCGAGCGGCGACACCATCCCACGCGCCGACGGTCTTGAGGATATTGGCCGAAGCCACGCTGACTGCAGACACGCGCAAATCATGTGGCTGCTCGGGTGAAAACGCATGCGGTGGAGCATCCTCAAGCACCGCCACCCGCAAATCGCTGCCTCCCAGGGCACACCCGAGGGTCGCGCCCACCATGCCGCCACCGACCACCAAGACATCGTATTCTGAATGCATCCCCGACTCCTCCTTCCTGTTGCTGTAATTATCATCCATAGGCTGGGGTTTTCGCGAATCGAAATTCTGCGGAGGCCGACGGTGGCAGTTGTTCGGCGAACCGGTCAGGCCAAACAGGGGTAGGACGCCGGGGGCACTGTCTGGCAGGGCCGTTGGCTGGCTTGGCATGGATCACCCAGTGCGTCCAGACAGCGGTATTTCTGCCAACGTTCACAAGCGTCGGTTGGGCAGAGAGGGCTTTGTCCCCGGCGTCAATGGCAAGAGTAGTGGACGCGCGTGACGGCTGCAGGACAGCGCCAAGAGGCTTGACTCCAACACCACCTGGCCCTGTCGATGAAAGAGGGACCACAAACCAAATAATAAGCATATACCCCTCAACATACTTGCTTTATATAAGTATATGTACGCATTGGTTCATGCATACTAACTGATTCCCCATCGAATTCCATTGCTTTTAGCAGGGGGTTAGCGTAAACAGGGAGATGGCGGTCTGAATAGGGGTGGCCACAAACCTATCGAATGCGGAGCGGTGAATAAATGCGCTTGACCTATACCTAAGCCAGCATTCGCATGCAGAGCGACCGAACATCGCGGAAGCGTAATCAATCAAAACCTGGAGCAATTTTGATGAAACATAAAGATAAGGCATTATTCTTCTGGATGCTTTCTGCTGTGACGCTGCGTGTCGATGCGGCAACTACAAGCCCTGAAGCAGCACAAGCACCGATCAATGTCGACGTAGTTATGGACTATGGTTTTTCGGCGCTATTAGGATCAACGGTTCTGAGTGCAAATGGGGAAAGCGGATCTTTCGGTAATTATACGGCTTATTGGTCTTACTATAACTCGTGCCCAACCATCTACTACAGTGCTAGTGCATTTGAATGCAAATGTAATGGCGGTGAGAACTTGGGGCAAAGCCAGTCGCTCACCCTGAGCTTCGGCAATCAATACCCGCAATCAGGCTCCCCCTCGTTTGCTGGTGGATATTCTCCACAAAATTCATATATATCCCAGACTGTAACCGACCCGCTCAGCATCACGTACGCGCAAATAAACTCTCCAACGACTTCATTTACTGAGAATGGAATCAACTATCTCCCGGGTGACGTACTCTACAGCATCTTTAACGACAGCATAGCGAGCCCGGGTACGTCCGCACTGGGTACCGCTTTCAATCCAGTCATATTCAACCTATGGAATGTAACAGGAACAAAGAACTACTCAGCGGGCCGCACTGGAAATTGCATTTCATCCGATAAAGACAGTACCCATAATGCATCCATCGATGACAATATATATGGCGATTATGTGTACGAATTCAATGGTAATGCCAATGGAGGGGCTCAACCAAGTGGAGGATTTTCTATATCCATCCCCTCTTCCTCAGCCTCAAGCAACAACATTACTTTTCCTCCCCCACCCAATGGTGCTCCGTCTAGCTACGTAACGGGGCTGCAGCTAAGTTCCAGCGCTGGATCCAACACTGCCTTGGCCATGCCAGCGACTCAGGGACAGGCGGATAATGGTTCAACTTACCCAGCATCGATTACATTCAACACTAATAGTGTGTCCGCTCAAACAACATTTACATTGGGCGCCACGGTAAGCCAGCAAACCAATCAGACAACTCAAAGTGGGAGTTACAGTAGCACTAGCAGTTCATACAACCAGCAGCAAAGCCTCAGTATTAATGATGTTAATACGCTCTCTGTAGCGGGAGAGTATGCGGGTGTTACAGCTTCTGACGTCAATACGCTAACGACACAATACAATACCGCTTTTCAGCAATCGTACAGCAGCGTAAGCAATGTTGCCTTTGCGCAATCCACGCAAACCAATACGGCGTCTTCATCATCCATCCAGATATCAGTGACCTATGACCCTGCGACAGAGACATTAAGTACGACCCCTGCCTCTGGATCTGGCTCCAGTCTGAGCACGAACTCGACTTCATCCAGTCAATCGGCAGCACCGGGATACTGTTACACGATGACTATCAGTCAGGAATATGGCCCGGCGTACCTTGATGCATCGAGTACAACTTGGCTGGGTGGCAACTACGGTAATGTAGGTCTCGAGATTAACAGCACTACTGTCAACACCAACCCGTCTGTCTTTTCATTGGCAAATTTTGCCAATAACTTTGAATGGTGGGACAACAATGTTGCCTCCTCAGGTTCCGGCAGCTCATCAAGCATCTCGACGTATAATGGCGAGGTTGCTGTACCCAATACAGCGCAGCTGCAGTCAAATACGGAATCCGCTTTAACCTTAAATATCTATGAATCTGAATGTACTGTCGCAAGCTCAAGTTCTGCACGAGCGAAGCCATTGGCCGA